>NZ_JAGGOL010000169.1 GCF_018614525.1 Streptomyces sp. ISL-11 | reverse complement strand
GTGGCGCTGGGGGTGGCCGCCGCCTTGCCGGGCGGGGTCGGCTTGGGCGTGCCGGGCACGGCCGAGCCGAGCCGGCCGTGGGACGGCGAGCCGGAGCCGGGGCTCTGCGGGAACGGCGAGCCGGGGAGGTTGTTGGCGGGCGGGTCGGCGGGGCCGGGGACCCGGACCACCTGCGAGGAGCGCACGGCCCCGCCGAGGGTGGAGCCGACCAGCAGGGCGATGCCGACCAGGACGGTCGCCATGATGGTGCCGCGCCGCAGGACGCGGCGGCGCAGCTCCCACAGCTCGGCGCGCGGCCCGAGCCGCCGCCAGGCTTCGCCGGCGAGGCGCCCGTCGATGGAGTAGAAGGGCGCGCCCGCGATGACCAGGGGGCTCCAGGCGGCCAGGTAGATGATGTCGGGCGCGTCGTAGGCGGGGACGGTGCGCCAGCTGACCGTGACCAGCAGGGCCGCGGAGAGCAGGACGCCGATCGACGCGGCGAGCCGCTGCCAGAGCCCGAAGACGGTGAGGACGCCGACGACGACCTGGAGGAAGGCGACGGTGAGGCCGGCGCCGACCGGGTGGCTGAGGGCGAGGTCGCGCAGGGGCGAGGCGACGGGCCAGGGGTGCAGCGACGTCAGCCAGGTGACCATGGAGCCGCGGCGGCCGCCGTCGAAGTAGACGGGGTCGCAGAGCTTGCCCATGCCGGCGTAGACGGAGATGAAGCCGAGGAAGACGCGCAGGGGCAGCAGGACGACCCCGAGGTTCATCCGGCGCCCGGGGTAGTAGGCGTGGCGGACGGAGTCGCCGCCCTGGCGCCTGGCCGAGGCGTCGTCCTCCGCGTCCTCGTCGTCCTCGCCGTCGAACTCGTCGTAGCGGTACTGATCTTCGTCGTAGGCACTGCCGGTGGGGCGTACGCCGTGCAGCAGTTGGGTCTCGGGAGCTCTGGGGCCGGTGGGGCCCACGGGGTCGACGAGCTCTCCGCGGCCGGTGTGATCCACGGGACCGCGGGGACCTACGACGGAGGGCTGCGGGTCGCCGACCCGGATGCGCGGGAGCACCTGGGTCGAGCCCGCGTCGCCGCCACCGTGACCCGGGGAGTCCCGTACGGCTTGCAGGAGTTCGGTGGGCGCCGAGTCACCGGGCGCGGTCCGGCCGCTCCACACGACGGGGGCGCGGCGCTTGGCCGCGGCCTTGACGGTGGGCAGCTGTGCCGTGTCGGCGACCCCGGCGAACTGGCGGGCGACGCGCGGGGGCCGGGCGAGCTGCACGCGGAAACTCACATGGTTGACGACGATCTGCGCCGGGTCGGACGGCACTTTCACCGTACTCAGCGCGGGCTGGTCGTCGTACCCGGAAGAGCTTCCCCCCGTGGGTGTGCGGGGTGTTCTGGTGTCCACACTCATCTAACCGAGTGACTTCTGATTAGGACACTGCCTTGACCGGTTCGAACTGTCCGAGACGCGTCAACGCTGCCCACCGCGGGAACACCCGCGACGGACCGGGGCGAGTCCGCCCAGGGATGTCAAGCGCCGGACGGGCTGATTCACCAGCCCGTCCGGCGCTCGAGGACGACCGAGCCGCTGTGCGCGGTGGTCGGAAAAGCCGCTTACGCCCGGCGGCGCGCCGCCTCGTAGAGCACGACGCCCGCGGCGACACCGGCGTTGAGCGACTCCGCGCCACCCGGCATGGGGATGCGGACGCGGTAGTCGCAGGTCTCGCCGACCAGGCGGGACAGGCCCTTGCCCTCGCTGCCGACGACGATGACGACGGGACCGGCCAGGGCCTCCAGCTCGTGCAGCTCGACGTCGCCGTCGGCGGCCAGGCCGACGACCGTCAGGCCGGCCTTCTGGTACGACTCCAGCAGCCGCGTCATGTTGGTGCAGCGGGCGACGGGCGTCCGGGCGGCGGTGCCGGCGGAGGTCTTCCAGGCGCTGGCGGTCATGCCGGCCGCGCGGCGCTCGGGGACGACGACGCCGTGGCCGCCGAAGGCGGAGACGGAGCGGACGACGGCGCCGAGGTTGCGCGGGTCGGTGATGCCGTCGAGGGCGACGATCAGCGGGTCCTCACCGTCGTCGAACGCGGCGGCGGTGAGGTCGTCCGGGTGGGCGTAGTCGTACGGCGGCACCTGGAGGACGAGGCCCTGGTGGTTGAGGCCGTTCGTCATCCGGTCCAGCTCGGGACGCGGGGCCTCCATGAGGTTGAGGCCCTTGTCGGCCGCGAGCTGGAGGGCCTCGCGGACGCGCTCGTCGTTGTCCAGGTACTGCTGGACGTAGAGCGTGTTCGCGGGCACGCCCTCGCGCAGCGCCTCGACGACCGAGTTACGGCCGACGACGAGCTCGTTGGTGCCCTTGGGGCCGCCGCGGCGCGGGGCCGGGCGCTTGGACTCGTGCCGCGTCTTGGCGGCGGCCAGGCGGTTCTTCTTGTGCCCCTTGCGCTCGGACGCGGGCGGGGTCGGGCCCTTGCCCTCCAGGGCCTTACGACGCTGGCCTCCGCTGCCGACCTTCATGCCCTTCTTGTTGGACGTGCGGCGGTTCCTGCGCTGAGTGTTGCCGGCCATGGGTCACCTTGTTTCTTCTACTGCTCAGGGCCGATGGGGACGGCTCAGAAAACGTACGTACGAAAAGTGTCTCTCAGGACGCCCGGCGATGCCGGGCGTCACTGATCAGGACAGCGACCAGCGGGGGCCGGACGGGGTGTCCTCGATGGCCAGGCCGGACTGCTGGAGCTGGTCGCGGATGGCGTCGGCGGTGGCGTAGTCCTTGCGCTCCCGGGCGGCCTGGCGCTGTTCGAGCACCAGCCTGACCAGGGAGTCGACCACGCCGTGCAGATCGTCGCCGCGTCCGGTGGCGGTGCCGGCCCACTGCTCGTCGAGCGGGTCGAGGCCGAGGACGCCGAGCATGGCGCGGACCTCGGCCAGCCGGGCGACGGCGCCTTCCTTGTCGTCGGCGGTGAGCGCGGAGTTGCCCTGCCGGACGGTGGTGTGGACGATCGCGAGGGCCTGCGGGACGCCCAGGTCGTCGTCCATGGCCTCGGCGAAGGCGGGCGGGACCTCGGCGGCCGGCTCGACCGGGCCCGCCTTCTCCACCACGCGCTGGATGAAGCCCTCGATCCGCGCGAACGCGGACTCGGCCTCGCGCAGCGCCTCCTCGCTGTACTCGATCATCGAGCGGTAGTGCGGGGTGCCGAGGTAGTAGCGCAGGACGATCGGGCGCCAGTGCTTGACCATCTCGGAGACGAGGACGGAATTGCCGAGGGACTTCGACATCTTCTCGCCGCTCATGGTGACCCAGGCGTTGTGCACCCAGTACGCGGCGAAGTCGTCGCCGAAGGCCTTGGCCTGGGCGATCTCGTTCTCGTGGTGCGGGAAGATCAGGTCGAGGCCGCCGCCGTGGATGTCGAAGGCCGCGCCGAGGTATTTGTGGGCCATGGCGGAGCACTCCAGGTGCCAGCCCGGGCGGCCGCGGCCCCAGGGCGTCTCCCAGGAGGGCTCGCCGGGCTTGGCGGACTTCCACATGGCGAAGTCGCGGGCGTCGCGCTTGCCGGTCTCGCCCTCGCCGGACGGCTGGCGGAGGTCGTCCAGGTCCTGGTTGGACAGCTCCAGGTAGCCGGGGAAGGAACGGACGTCGAAGTAGACGTTGCCGTCGGCCTCGTAGGCGTGGCCGCGCTCGATCAGGCCGCGCATCATCTCGACCATCTCGGTGACGTGGCCGGTGGCGCGGGGCTCGTAGGTCGGGGGCAGGCAGCCGAGGACGTCGTAGCCGGTGTTGAAGGCGCGCTCGTTCTCGTAGCCGATGGACCACCAGGGGCGGCCCTGCTCCGCGGACTTTTTAATGATCTTGTCATCGATGTCCGTCACATTGCGGACGAACGTCACGTCGTAGCCGCGGTAGGCGAACCAGCGGCGCATGATGTCGAAGTTGAGCCCCGAGCGGATATGCCCGATGTGCGGCGCGGCCTGCACGGTGGCACCGCAGAGGTAGATCGAGACGCAGCCCGGCGTGAGCGGGGAGAAGTCACGGATCTGCCGGGCGCTGGTGTCGTACAGGCGAATGGTCACGCAACCAGGGTAGTGGCCCTCGGGGAGTGCCCCGGGCAATCGGCCGGTTCATGCGCCGGACGCCACACTTTGACCCTCATTTCCTTTTTGCGTCAAAAATGCCCATACACATGGTAATTTCCCGATCAGGCAGCCTCAACTTCCCGGTGAGGGCCCGCGGAACCCTGGAGGGGCGTTGCACTCCACTCTGCCGGTACAGCAGGAGCAGCCGGAGCTGCCGGGGGCGCCGCCCGGGTCCGGGGAGGCGGCGGCCGACGGCGAGCGGCACGGACGGCTGGCCGCGCTGGACGGCCTGCGGCTGCTCGCGGCGCTGATGGTGGTGGCGTACCACTACATGGCGTTCCGCAGCCGCATCTGGGAGCGGCCGGTGGCGGACGCCTTCCCGGCGGCCCATCTGCCGGCGTCGTACGGCTGGCTGGGAGTGCAGCTGTTCTTCCTGATCAGCGGCTTCGTCATCTGCATGAGCTGCTGGGGCAAGACCGTGGGGCGGTTCGCGGTCTCGCGGGTGACGCGGCTCTTCCCGGCGTACTGGTTCGCGGTGCTCGCCGTCACCTTCGTCCTCCACCTGTGGCCGTCGGCCCGCGACCTGCCCTCCCCGCGGGACGCGGCCGTCAATCTGACCATGCTCCAGGCGCCCCTCGGGGTGGACGCCGTCGACGGCGTCTACTGGACGCTGTGGGTGGAGACGCGCTTCTACCTGCTGTTCGCGCTGGTCGTCTGGCGGGGGCTGACCCACCGGCGGGCGGTGGGCTTCTGCGCGATCTGGGCGCTCGCGGCGGCCGTCGCGAAGGCAGTGGACGAACCGGTGCTCGACCAGGTGCTGCTGCCGGACGACTGCTGGTACTTCATCGCCGGGATCGCCTTCTACCTGATGCACCGCTTCCGCCCGAACCTGGTGCACTGGCTGCTGGTGGGGGGCTGCTTCCTGGTCGCGCAGCACGAGCTGGTCGAGGCGCAGACGCGGGCGGAGAGCCATATGAGCCACCGGGTGCCGCACTGGCCGACCACCCTCCTGACAGCGCTGTTCTTCCTGGCCGTGATGGCGGTCGCGCTCGGCTGGACGCGACGGCTGGACCGGCGGTGGCTGACCGTGGCCGGCGCCCTGACCTATCCCCTCTATCTGATCCACGAGCGCGTCGGCTGGCTGGTCATCGGGCGGACCGCCGGCCTGCTGCCGCGCTACGCGCTGCTGCCCCTGATCGTCCTCGGCATGCTGCTGGCGGCGTGGCTGGTCCACCGCTGTGTGGAACGCCCGGTGGCGAGGGCACTCGAACGGGGACTGCGCAGGGCCGTGACGGACATCCGTTCCGGATGACACGCTCGGAGCAGTCACGGCCGCGTCCTCACCCCTCCTGCACAAGCCCTGCACAAGATCGTTTTATGCAAGGGGTTGGAATTACCGGAGTGGCAGGAGATAACTGTCACGGCGGTACGCGGCCGTCCTGTGTCAGCATGCGTGCGACCGGGCCTGCGTAGGATGAGCCGACTTAGCCAATGGGAGAGGACGACATGCGTTTCGCCGGACGAGGTGAACTCGATGGCGGCCAGTCGGCCGTCCAGCGGTCCGCCCCGAGGCTCTACGTCCTGGACGGTCTGCGGATCATCGCGGCCCTGATGGTCGTGCTGTTCCACTACGTCTCCCTGCGCGGCGGCTGGGGACGGGACCCGCAGGAGATCTTCCCCCACGCCCGGCTCTTCGCCCGGTACGGCTGGACGGGCGTCGAGATCTTCTTCCTGATCAGCGGATTCGTCATCTGCATGAGTACGTGGGGCCGCACCCTGGGCGACTTCGTGGTCTCCCGCGTCTCGCGGATCTATCCCGCCTACTGGTTCGCGATCTTCCTGACCGCCGGCGTGATCACCCTGTGGCCGCAGGTGCGCCAGCTGCAGAGCCTGGACGACATGGTCACCAACCTGACCATGCTCCAGGGCGGCCTGGGCGTCTGGGACGTCGACGGCGTCTACTGGACGCTCTTCATCGAGCTCAAGTTCTACGTCCTCTTCGCGGTCGTCGTCGCCACGGGCGTCACGTACCGCAAGTGCGTGCTCTTCTGCGGCGTGTGGACCGTCGCCGCGATCAGCGCCGCCACCGTCGACAACAAGATCGTCGACATGTGGGCCATGCCGCTGTACGCGCCCTACTTCATCGCGGGCATCGCCTTCTACCTGATGTACCGCTACCGGCCCACCGCGCTGCTCTGGGGCATCGTGGCCATGTCGCTCCTGCTCGCCGAGCACCACGTGGCCCGCCGGGTGGCGGACAACACCACCCGGCCGATCCCGAGCTGGCCGGCCTCGCTGATCATCGTCGTGGCCTTCGCGCTGATGGCCCTCATCGCGCTCGGCGCGTTCAACCGGATCCAGTGGCGCTGGCTGTCGACCGCGGGCGCGCTGACGTACCCGGTGTACCTGATCCACCAGTACATCGGCATGACCGTCATCTACGGCCTGCGCGACCGCGTGCCCGCGCCGCTGCTCGTCTCCGGGCTGATCGTGGTGATGCTGTTCGCCGCCTGGCTGCTGCACCGGTACGTGGAACGGCCGCTCGGCAAGCGGCTGCGCACGGCCCTGCTGAAGGGCATGGACGACATGCGCCGCCACTCGGCCCCGGCGGCCGGGAAGACCCCGGCGGCCCCGGCGCAGGACGGCCTTCGCGAGAGCCTTCCCACACCGCAGCGCCTGCGGGTCTTCGACCAGGCGGGCGGCGACAAGGTGGGCGCGGGCAAGGGCGGCCCGTCCGACAGCGTCTGAGGCCCGAGATCCGCCCCGGGGGCGTCCCCGGGCGTCAGATCGAGCCGACGACCTTGCGCGGCGTCACCCGGACCACGACCCGCTCCGCGTCCTGCCCGGCGGCCGGATTGAAGTCCGCGTAGTCCTTGCCGGTGTACTTCCGCGACAGCTCGTCGATCAGCTCCTGGCCGCCCTCGGTGGTCAGCGAGGCCGTGCCGCGCACCTCCGCGTAGGTGTACGGCGCGTTCGGCGGGTTGATCATGACCGTGACGCGCGGGTCGCGCCGGAGGTTGCGCTCCTTGCGCCGGCCGACGGTCGTGGAGATCAGCAGGTCGTCACCGTCGTGCTTGATCCAGGTGACCGACAGCTGGGGGCTGCCGTCGGGCTGGACCGTCGCCACCGTCGCGAAGACGGGCGTGTCGTCGAGGAGCTTCTTCAGGTCGTCGGAGAGTGCGGCTGACACAGCGCGGAACCTTCCCTCGGAGGACGGGCTACGGGCTTCACCGTATGCCGCCCGGGCGCGCGAAGGGGGCCGTACGGGCCCGACCCGGCCCGTACGGCCCCCGGATGGTTCCGCGCGGCTCAGCGCGGCGCGGGGAACACCAGCGCCGTGGCGACGGCCGCCAGGCCCTCCGCGCGGCCGGTCAGGCCCAGGCCGTCGGTCGTGGTCCCCGAGACGGACACCGGGGCGCCGACCGCCCGCGAGAGGACCTCCTGGGCCTCGGCGCGCCGCTTGCCGATCTTGGGCCGTACGCCGATCACCTGGATCGAGACGTTGCCGATCCCGAAGCCCGCGGCACGGACGATCCGGGCGGCTTCGGCCAGCAGGGTGACGCCGGCCGCGCCCGACCACTCGGGCCGGTCCGTGCCGAAGTGCTCGCCGAGGTCGCCGACACCGGCGGCCGAGAACAGCGCGTCGCAGGCGGCGTGCGCGGCGACGTCGCCGTCGGAGTGGCCGGCGAGCCCGTGCGTGGCGCCCTCCCAGCGCAGGCCCGCGCACCACAGCTCGCGGCCCTCCTCGAAGGCGTGCACGTCGGTGCCGATGCCCACCAGGGGCAGCACCTGCGCGTGGCTAGAACCGGTCATTGGCCCTCCTGCGGGCGAGTACGGCCTCGGCCAGGACGAGGTCCAGGGGCCGGGTCACCTTGAAGCCCTCCTCGTGGCCGGGTACCACCACGACCGGGGTGCCGAGGCGCTCGACGAGCCCCGC
This sequence comes from Streptomyces sp. ISL-11, assembly GCF_018614525.1. Taxonomy (GTDB): domain Bacteria; phylum Actinomycetota; class Actinomycetes; order Streptomycetales; family Streptomycetaceae; genus Streptomyces. Next base: position 24,734 of record NZ_JAGGOL010000169.1, on the reverse strand, counting down.
GTCGTCGGTGGCGCCCTCGCCCTCGGTGGCGAAGGCGGCGAACTTCTCGTGCGCGGCGTCGAGCGTGCGCCGGTCGAAGCCCTGCGGAGTCTGCACGGCCCGCAGCAGCGCCCGCTCGGGCGTGCCGACCACCGGCTCCGGCTCACCCGCGGCGGCGCCGGTGCGCGGCTCGACCTGCTTGACGGTGTCGGTGAGCGGGAGCGCCGGGACGACGGCGGGCGCGCCGTCGCGTACGGCGGAGATGACGGCGTCGACCGTCTCGACGGGCACCAGGGGGCGCGCGGCGTCGTGGACGAGGACGGTGCCGATGTCGCCGGGCAGCGCCCGAAGGCCCAGGTGCACGGACTCCTGGCGGCTCTCGCCGCCGGGGACGACCAGCAGCTCGGCGCGGTCGTGGCCGCTGAGCGGGTAGGCGTCGAGGAGGTTGCGCACCTCGTCGGCACCGTCCGGCGGGGCGACCACGACGACGAGGGAGACGGCGCGGGAGGCGGCCATCGCCCGTACGGCGTGGACCAGCATCGGGGTGCCGCTCAGGGCGCGCAGCGCCTTGGGCGCACCGGGGCCGAGCCGGACCCCGCGGCCGGCCGCGGGGATGACCGCGGCGGTGCGCGAAGGGGTGACGGCGGGGGCTCGATCAGACATTGCGTTCGCGTTCAGGTTTGCTTCCTCGGCCGAATTGGGTATGGCCTCAGCGTGCCGGGCACGACGCCCCGACCAGCCCTTCCGTGACAACTGGTCGAGTCGACTGCCCGGGCCCGGCACGCCAAGCACGGCGTGAACCTCGGCGCCCCTGGGCGCCGCGAGAGCAGAGATGCCGCAGCGCCCGGCGGATGGCTGTCGCCATCACGCGGGCACCGCGGCACTTCCGTACATCCAGCATCCAGCACCTGCGGACGTCCCGTACCGGTCCGCCGCGGGCCGACACCGCTTCCGCGGTGGCGTCGCACACTGCGCGACCAAGCACTGACATCAGTCCGGCACTGACGGCCGGCACTGCGTCAGGACGCGAGAACCTCGTCGAGCAGGGCCTCGGCCTTGTCCTCGTTGGTGTTCTCCGCGAGAGCGAGCTCGCTCACCAGGATCTGGCGCGCCTTGGCGAGCATGCGCTTCTCACCGGCGGAGAGACCGCGCTCGCGCTCCCGGCGCCACAGGTCGCGCACGACCTCGGCGACCTTGATCACGTCACCGGACGCGAGCTTCTCGAGATTTGCCTTGTAGCGACGGGACCAGTTCGTCGGCTCTTCCGCATACGGTGCCCGAAGCACCTCGAAGACCCGGTCCAGCCCATCCTGGCCGACCACATCGCGCACACCGACGAACTCCGCATTGTCCGCCGGCACCCGAACCGTCAGGTCACCCTGGGCGACCTTCAGCACCAAGTAGGTCTTGTCCACGCCTTTGATCTGGCGAGTTTCGATGGCCTCGATCAGCGCGGCCCCGTGATGGGGATAGACCACGGTGTCGCCAACCTTGAACGTCATGTGACAGGTACCCCTTCCGTGGCTATCCAGTCTAACACGGGAACTGCCCGTTCTGAATGGCGTTTTCGCAGGTCAGGGCATATCTCAGGGCTTGACAACAGCAACCGGAACGTGCTGCGGGAGGGTTCCGGAAGCGGGTATTCGCAGGTCGGAGCGGTTCTTCGGGTGGGGCGAAACGGGCACGTTACACGTGTCGGGGGTCACTCGCGAGCGGTCGAACGTCCCGTTTTGCCGGGGTCCGGTCGGCGGACTTCCGCTACTCCGTTCGGGGCGGACCGCCCGTGGTCATCCGGATTCGGGAATTGATCACCCCGTACTTGATCAATTCCGGAAGGACTTCCCGGAGCCCCCCGTATTCCGCACCGATAATCCTTCGCGCGCCCCGTCGGCCTTCCTCCGGACGTTCCCTCGGCCCTTCATGGGCGATATTCGGCCGTGCACCCGACGGGGGGCTAGTTGACCATGGGGGCGGGTCGGGTGCGGAGCTCCGGAGAGGGCTCGGTAACCTAAGGCCGCTGACACACCTCTTACTTCGTCCAAGGAGATGCCGCCGCCGTGAGCAGCAGCCTTCGACGCGGCACTCTCGCCGCTTCCGCCCTCGTGCTCTCGATCGCCTCGCTCTCCGCCTGTGCGGCGGGCAACAGCGCACAGACGCTGGAGGTCAAGCCGGACAACGCCGCCACGTCGGTCGGCGACATCAAGCTCCAGAACATCAACGTGATCACCCAGCCGGACCTGGAGGCCAAGGGCCCGGCCGTGATCACCGGCAAGGTCTTCAACAACGGCCGCAAGGACCAGACGCTCCGTGCGATCACCCTGGTCGGCAAGAACGCCCCCGTGAAGCTCACCCCCGCGGGCGGCTCCGGCGGGCTCGTGGTGCCCGCGGGCGGCTCGATCGTCCTCGGCGGCAAGGGCAACCCCTCCGCGGTGCTGCCCAACGGCCGTGAGGCGCTCAAGGACGGCGAGCAGCAGATGCTGACCTTCGACCTCAGCGAGACGGGTGAGGTCAAGATCGGGGCGTTCGTCGTCCCGGCGAAGAGCTACTTCAAGGAGTGGGGCCCCGCCGAGCCCGCCGCGTCCCAGCCGGCCGGCAAGCCGAGCGCCGACAAGGGGGCCAAGCCGAGCGGCAGCGCCTCCGCGACCCCGTCGGGCGCCGCGGGCACCGCGGGCGCGCAGCAGGGCGCCGAGCGTCCCGCGGGCACCCAGGGCGAGCAGTCCCCGGGCGGCCAGCAGCACGCCGGCCACTGACGTGCCACGCCGAGGGGCCCGGAAGCGCGTGCTTCCGGGCCCCTCGGCGTGTCTGTCGTCCGGGTGGGGCCTACGGCTCGAACTTGTAGCCCAGGCCGCGGACGGTCACGAGATAGCGCGGCGCGCCCGGGTCGGGCTCGATCTTGGCGCGCAGCCGCTTGACGTGCACGTCGAGGGTCTTGGTGTCCCCGACGTAGTCGGCGCCCCACACGCGGTCGATGAGCTGCATCCGGGTCAGCACGCGGCCGGCGTTGCGCAGCAGCATCTCCAGGAGGTCGAACTCCTTGAGGGGCAGGTCGACCTTGCCGCCGGAGACGGTGACGACGTGCCGGTCGACGTCCATCCGTACGGGCCCGGCCTCCAGCGCGGCGGGCGTGACCTCCTCCGGCTCCCCTCTGCGGCGCAGGACGGCCCTGATGCGGGCCACCAGCTCCCGGGAGGAGAAGGGCTTGGTCACGTAGTCGTCGGCTCCTATTTCCAGGCCGACGACCTTGTCGATCTCGCTGTCCTTGGCGGTGACCATGATGACGGGCACGTTGGACCGCCCCCGCAGTTGCCGGCAGACCTCGGTGCCGGGCAGGCCCGGCAGCATCAGGTCGAGCAGGACGAGGTCGGCGCCGTTGCGCTCGAATTCGTCCAGTCCGTCGGGCCCGGTGGCCGCGACGGCGACCTCGAAGCCTTCCTTGCGGAGCATGTAGGACAACGCGTCGCTGAAGGATTCCTCGTCCTCGACGACGAGCACACGGGTCACGGGCTGACCTCCGGTCGGGTGGTCTCCGGGCCGAACAACGCGGCCCGGAACGAACAGTCCGCGCCCACACCGGCCGCGGGGGTCCGGGGGATCGCTCCCCGGAAGACTGCAGTCTCGCCCTCGACGACGAGCACACGGGTCACCGGCTGACCTCCGGTCGGGTTGCGGGGTGGTGCGGCGTGGTGCGGAACCCGGCCTCGTCCCCCGCGGCGGGCACGCCGGTCACGGCTGGGCCTGCGGTCGGGCCGTGACCGGGGGATCATGAGCGGCTCCCCGTGGCGGGGAAGTGGTCCTCGGTGAACGTTCCGTCGGCGGCGCCCTGGCTCTCGGACTCCTCCGGGCCGATCAGCGGGCGGTTGCGCTCGCGGGTGCGGGCCCGCTCGCGGTCCCGTACGGCACCGGCCTCCGGCAGGCGCAGCGTGAACGTGGAGCCCTGGCCCTCGGCGCTCCAGACCGTGACCTCTCCGCCGTGCGAGGCGGCCACGTGCTTGACGATGGCGAGTCCGAGACCGGTGCCGCCGGTGGCGCGGGAGCGGGCCGGGTCGACGCGGTAGAACCGCTCGAAGATCCGCTCGCGGTCCTTCTCCGTGATGCCGATGCCCTGGTCGGTGACGGCGATCTCGATGAGGTCGCCGCCGGGGGCGGTGATGTGGCGGGCCGCGATGCCCACGCGCGTACGGGCGGGGCTGTAGTTGACCGCGTTCTCGACGAGGTTGCCCAGGGCGGCGGCGAGCTGCCCGCGGTTGCCCCAGACGTGCAGGTCGGCGGCGCCGCCGGCGGCCATCGTGATCTGCTTGGTGCCGGCCTGGTGGCGGCAGCGGTCGATGGCCTCGGCGACGAGCTCGTCGACCCGGACGGGCTCGGAGTCCTCCAGCGGGTCGTCGTTCTGGACCCGGGAGAGGTCGATGAGCTCCTGGACGAGGTTGGTCAGCCGGGTCGCCTCTATCTGCATCCGGCCGGCGAAGCGGTGGACGGCCTCGGGGTCCTCGGCGGCGTCCATGACGGCCTCGGAGAGCAGGGAGAGCGCGCCGACCGGCGTCTTGAGCTCATGGCTGACGTTGGCGACGAAGTCGCGGCGCACGGCCTCGATGCGGCGGGCCTCGGTGAGGTCCTCCACCAGCAGCAGGACGAGCCGGGAGCCGAGCGGCGCGACCCGGGCGGAGACCGCCAGGGCCTCGCCGCGGCCGGTGCCGCGGCGCGGAAGGTCGAGCTCGGCCTGGCGTATCTCGCCGTCCCGCCGGGTGTCGCGGGCCATCTGGCTCATGGATTCGACGGCGAGCTTGCCGCCCCGTACGAGCCCGAGGGCGTACGCGGCGGAGCTGGCCTTGACCACGCCGTCGCTCTCGTCGAGGACGACGGCGGAGGAGCGCAGCACCGACAGGACGGTGTCCACGCCGGGCGGCAGGACGGCGTCGGTGTGCAGGGAGCTGCGGGTGGGGCGGGCCTGGTCACGCTCGCTCCAGCGGAACGCCAGCATGGCGATCACTCCGGTGCACAGCCCGGCGATCGCTGCCGCTGCGGCGACGGCCGCGTCCACGTTCATGAGTCCAGGTTATGCGGGGGCACCGACACATCCACAGCCAAATGGGGGGCGCCTCGAACATACGTTGCCGAGAGTTCACCTTGAGGTCGGTGCCGGTTCACTCCGGAGGCCGCCGGCCGTCGCGTTCCGGCCGCACCGTGGGACCGTGGGCGGGTACGTCACCCTCTCGTCCACCGTCTCCTCGGGGCACATCCCCTATGGGCCCGAGGACACCCGAGGAACCCAAGAAAGAGGTCAGGCCATGCGGGACGCGTACCACGAGGAGCTGGATTCGATCGGCGAGGGCCTGGTCGAGATGGCCCGGCTCGTGGGCTCCGCGATCGGGCGCGCCACCACGGCGATCCTGGACGCGGACCTCAAACTGGCGGAGTCCGTGATCGCGGCGGACACGAAGGTCGACGATCTCCAGCGGGACCTGGAGGCCCGCGCGATCGCCCTGCTGGCGCGCCAGCAGCCGGTCGCGACGGATCTGCGGATCGTGGTCACGTCCCTGCGCATGAGCGCGGACCTGGAGCGCTCGGGCGACCTCGCCCAGCACGTCGCCAAGCTCGCCCGGCTGCGCTTCCCGCAGACGGCGGTCCCCCGCGACCTGCACGCGACCATCCTGGAGATGGGCCAGCTGGCGCAGCGGCTGATGGCCAAGGCCGGCGAGGTGATCATCACCAAGGACGTCGACCTGGCGCTTCAGCTGGAGCAGGACGACGACGCGATGGACCTGCTGCACCGGGCGCTCTTCCAGCACCTGATGGACGACCGCTGGAAGCACGGCATCGAGACGGCCGTCGACGTGACGCTGCTGGGCCGCTACTACGAGCGCTTCGCCGACCACGCGGTATCCGTGGCCAAGCGCGTGGTCTATCTGGTGACGGGTGAGCACGCGGACGAGCTGATCCAGACGGAGGGGCGCTCGGGCGCGGTGGAGGGCGCGTGACATCCGGGCGTGCTTCCGCGCGCCCTCCATGCGCCCGTACGTACGTACGCGAGGGGCATTGACGGCCGATGTGGACAGTCCTTGACTGGAGGTCAAGCAGACCACCCTTCGAGGAGGTACGCATATGACCCACACCCCTCCGGCGCAGACGCAAGCCTGCACCTGCGGTCCAGGATGCTCGTGCGGCTGTCAGAGCGGCGGCTCGTGCCAGTGTGGCGGCGGCTGTAGCTAGAGCGGCCTTTTCGGCATGTCACTCACGGGGAGGGCCCTCGGCCGGTGATCCGGCCGGGGGCTCTTTCGTCTCCGAGCCGGTCAGATAGGCGGAGACGACGAGATTGGCGTTGTACGCGCGCCGGGTGCGGTCGTACACACCGCCGCAGGTGATCAGGCGGAGCTCGGCGCGGTCCTGCTCGCGCGGCCCGTAGACCTTGTCCGCGTCGAACTGGTCGTTGGGCACCAGGCTGATGTCGTCGATGGTGAACTCGGCGGTGATGCCGTCCGTGCGGTCGACGCGGATCTTGTTGCCGCGTTTGAGGATGCTGAGGCCGGCGAAGACGGCCGGTGCCTTCTGGGTGTCCACGTGGCCGACGATCACGGCGGCGCCCGGGGTGCCGGGCTGGGGGCCCTCCTGGTACCAGGCGACGGAGTTGGCCCGGTCGTACGGTGGTGCCTCGACGCCGCCCAGCGGGTCGAGGCCGTGACCCTCGACGGGGGCCTGCAGGCCGATGGCCTTGATGCTGAGCTTGAGGGGGCCCGCCCCCGGCAACGGTTCGTGTACCGGGGGCAGGCCGTGCGCGGGAGGGCGGCCCGTGGCGGCGGCACGGGTGGTGGGCGGGGCGTTTTCGGTGCCCGGCTCATCATCGGTGGTGCCACTGCCGAAGAGGCACAGGGCCAGCAGCAGTGCTGCCCAGGCCGCCCCTGTCAGCAGGCGGTTGCGGCCGCCTGCGCGCGTGTCTGACATGTCGCGGATTCGCTTCCCGTCACTGCTTGGCGGTGCCGGTGCGACGGCGGTACCAGATCATCCCGCCGGCGAGACCCACCGTGGCGCCCGCGGCGAGGATGAGGATCGGGGTGTCGGGGGCCGAGGACTCGGTCGAGGCCGCGAGCGCGGCCGCGCCACCACCCGCGTGCGCGGGGTGGTGCGGCTTGTGGTGGTCGTGGCGACCGTCGTGGTCGTGACGGCCCTCGTGGTCGTGGCGACCGTCGTGGTCGTGACGCCCGTCGTGGTCGTCGCGGCCATCGTGGTCGTGACGCCCGTCGTGGTCGTGGCGACCGTCGTGGTCGTGACGCCCGTCGTGGTCGTCGCGGCCATCGTGGTCGTGACGCCCGTCGTGGTCGTGGCGACCGTCATGGTCGTGACGCCCCTCGTGGTCGTCCCGGTCGTCATCGTCGTCCCGGCCGTCGTGGTGTCCCTTGTGGCCGTCGTGGTCGTCGCGACCGTCGTGGTCGTGACGCCCGTCGTGGTCGTGGCGCCCGTCGTGGTCGTGACGGCCCTCGTGGCGGCCGTCGTCGTCCTCGTCGCAGTCGTCACGGCCGTCGTGGTCGTGGCGACCGTCGTGGTCATGCCGGCCGTCGTGGTCATGGCGACCGTCGTGGTCACCGTGGTCGTGGTCGTGACCGGGGCCGTTGGTCTCGGGAGCGACCTCGACCTCGCCGGCGGCCGGCAGGCTGCCGAAGGCGTAGGCAGGGGCGACCGGGGCCGCACAGACGGCGACGACGGTCGCGGCACCGCATATGGCGGAGCGAATTGAGTGCATGGTGTTACCTCCTTGCTCCGAGGCTCACCCGCCGACCCGCGAACCGCATCCGCACCGTAGCTGTCTTGCTCCATTCGGTGACCAATCCGTCCCACGGTCACCCTCGGTGCCCGCCGGACCCGCCACGAAAAGGCCCCCTGTCCAGCGGTTTCCCGCGGGACAGGGGGCCTTGACGCGTGGAGCGCGTCCGCTACAGCAGGGTTACTTCTTCTTGCCCTGGGTCTTGTCACCGACTTTGGCCGCCTGGCCGATCTCGCTCAGGGCCTGGCGAAACAGGGTTAGGCGTCTGCATTGTTGGTCGTCATTGGTCCTTGATGGCCGCCCTCGCACGGCCCCTAGACGGCCCGGGAGTCTGCTCCGGGGGTTGCTAGCGTTAGCGGCTCAGGTTGCTAGCGATAGCGACCCCGCTAGCGACCTGTAGGCGTTGTGATCAGCGTGTTAGCGGTTAGCGACCAACACGCCAAATGCTCCGGATGAACCGCTTGAGCGGGTTGCGGGTGTCTCCGCTGGTCGCTATCGCCCAGGGCGCCGGCGCCGGTTCGCCGATGCAGACAGTCCCGCTCCGCCCCGTGTAGGCCCACACACCCGGGGGTCTACACGGGCCCACACGAGGTGTGTGGGCCCACACGGCGTGTGTACCCCTCTGACGTGCCCGTGTGGGCCGTGTGGGCCCACACGGCCCAAGGTCCCGAAGGGTCCCGAAGCAGCTCTCTGAAGGGGTTCGGGGCTCTCTTCCTCGTGACCGTGTGGGCCCACACGGTCCCGGGTGAGTGCTGCCGCGTGTGGCGATCAACAGCCGTGACTGAGAGCTACTGGCTACTGGTTAGTGGAAACCTTCCACTAACCAGTAGCCCCCCTCCTGTACTGCCTGGAGACCTGATGGAACGGCTCGCTCCTGGACAGGGGCGTCCTATCCAGTAGCCACTAACCAGTAGAGGTCACAGAGCGTGGGAACGGCTGCCCAGTCGAGTGCAGGTCAGGGCGAAGAGCTGAAAGGACGGCCTAGCGGCCGACGACTTTCGGCGCGCCACTGCCGGAGAGGGCCGGGCCTATTCGGCGGGGCTGGGCCGATCGGTGGTGCGGAAGGGGAAGAGACCACGCTCCCGCGCGCGGGGTGGTCTCTTCCCCCGGCACAGGGAGGCAGGGAGGCACCCCGGAAAGCCCCCTGGAAACAGTCTCGGCAAGCCCCTCCGGGCAGCCTGTCTCTGACTCCCTGGACCGCGACAAGGCACAGGAGGCAGTCCAGGAGGGGCCTTTCAGGCAGCCGCGGGGGGGTCCGCGCCGTCCTCAGCTGCAGGCGGTGGGACGTCGAGCGGCATGCGGTCGGCGGGCTCCGGCGGGTCCCGGCGCTGTGAAAAGCCTTCTCAACATCCAGCTGGCGGCGGCCGCCGGCGGGGCTCTTCCGCACGGCCAAGCGCGGGGCGACGGGCGAGCTGTCACCTGTCACTGTCACCTGTAACGCGCCTCCCGCAACAGCCATCCCGGGCGCCTATACCCCCTCTGACCTGGGGGCTACAGGGTACAGACAGGTGACAGGTGACAGGCAGGGCAACAGGCGAGACAACAGGCAACGTGGGAGGAGAGGGCTGGACACTGGCCTACGTCCGAGCGCTGCAACACCGAGGGATGTTGCAGCCGTCCTTCTGCCTGAAGCCTGACCTCCACGGCGCCCGATCACGCCACCATGCCCCGGCCACATCCGGCGGTGGTGCGCCGATGGTCGTCGGCCGTCAGGCCGTCCTTTCAGCTCTTCGCCCTGACCCGCAGAAGACGTCGCGGTTGAAGACAGGACCTGGTGGATACGCTGGTGTGCACCAAGCGACGATTCGGGAGTGTGCTCAGGGGATGGGACCGAAGACCGCACGGGTCGACAAGACGATCCGACAGTGGATCGCGTCGGGGAAGCTCTCCCCCGGCGACAAGCTGCCATCGGAACGCACCTTGGTCGAACAACTCGACATAGGCCGCACCGCGCTACGGCAGGTCTTGGCGAGACTCGTCGCCGAGAAGGTGTTGGAAGTCCGGGGACGTAGCTCATACGTCGTGCCAGCCGACAGGTCGAAGGGAGCGGCCGTGAGCGTCAGCTCACCCGGAGAGCTGGAGCCCTGGCAGATTCACGGCGAGCGGACCGTGTACGACAACCCGTGGGTGAAGCTGGCCCTCGTCGACGTGGAGCCGCCGGGGGTGGAGCGCTTCGAACATCACGTAGTGCGACTTCAGCACGTCGCAATCGCGGCCGTGCTGGACGATCAAGACCGTGTCCTCATGCTCTGGCGGTATCGCTTCGTCCCGGACAAGTGGGGCTGGGAACTCCCCGGCGGGATTGTGGACACCGGGGAAGAAGCGCGCGGCACGGCCCTGCGAGAGGTCGAGGAAGAGACGGGGTGGCGACCGGATTCCCTGGAGCACGTCGTCACCTATCAGCCCATGGTGGGCATGGTCGACTCGCCGCATGAAATCTTCGTTGGCCATGGTGCACGTCACATAGGGAATCCGACCGACATGGAGGAAGCAGGCCATGTCGAGTGGGTGCCCCTGGCCGACATCCCGGCCCTGATGGCGCGCGACGAGCTGATGGGATCGGGGACGCTGGTTGCTCTTCTGCACGTCCTCGCTTCGCGCGGCGAGAGCGCTACTACAGCCGCTCCGTGAGTTGCTCAATCCGCCGGCGGTGCCGCACTGATCCGGTGCGGCTAGCCAGCAGCCGCGCCTGCCGCAGGTGCTCTTGCGCCTGGTCGAGCTCTCCGCGCGCCAAGTGGGCTTGCGCTAAGTCACACCGCAGTCCCGAGGTGGCACGAATGAACGTGGGATCTATCGCGTCCAGAGCGGCATAGAGGCTGCTCACGGCTTCATCGTCACCTAGCGACGCCAGCGCGTTTCCACGCCAGCGGGCTAAGTGCCCCTCGTTCAGGAAGATACTCAACATGTCGGGGTCGCGCGCCTCCAGACCAGCAGGAAGGCAGGCCGCAGCCGCATCAAGGGAGCGACGGCAGTCGTCCGGCATACCCGCCTTGGCGCAGATCTCCGCCTCCGCCGCGTGGAGCCACGCCTGAAGGCGTGGGGACAGGCGAGAGCCGCCCGCCTGCTGGGCGTCCCGGACAAGGTCGACCGCGAGTCCAGGCCGTCCCGCGTCACAGAGTACGTACGCCTGCTCAGCCATCGCGTGCACGAGGTACATCGGCTCGTTGGCTTCCTGAGCGGCACGCTTGCCAAGCTCGTAGTGTCGCCACGCTCTCTCGACTGCTCCCGCGTCTAAGGCTTGCCAAGCCGCGAGCGTCGCAGCTCCAGCGAGGGCACGAGCCACTGGCCGACGGGTGTCGGGCAGTACCGCAAACGTCAGGGCGTCCTCCAGCGTCGCCAGGTGGCCGGTCATCTGGTCCACGAGGCTCGCGGCACCCATCTGCCGGTCAACCGTTCGCAGCAACTCGGTCTGGTCCATGAACGTCTGCACCATGGTCAGGCTGACGTTTCGGGCCGAGTCGATGCGGTTCACCAGTTCGTCATATCCGCCGGCCAGGGGAAGCTGAGTCGGTGTAGAGCGCTCTGCGAACAGCTCTTCGTCGGTGATGCCGAGTAGCCGTCGGAGTATCGCGGCGTAGCGTTTCGAGATCGCGCGCTTGCCGTTCTCCCACTCGGAGACGTAGACACGCAGGCTCGCGACCGATGCCACGTCGAGCAGGTGTTGGCGCGCGTAGCCGTCGATCTCCCGCACCAGGCGCTCTTGTGACCACCCCCGGGCAGTGCGCGCCCCTCGCAGTACCTCTCTCACGTGCACCGCCTCGCCGCGTAGGAAGAGCCTGCCTCCAGCAGGATGCCCCACAACGCCGCAGGTGTACGGGGTTTAACAACACCGAAGTTAAGCCCTGTTGGCTACCGGGCGGTTGAGGGGCGAGGTTCCCTAGAAGTGCGCACCAGGGGCGACTTGGGGAATCAGCTCACCCAGAGGGTCTTGACTCTGGTGCGCACCAGATGCACGCTACTGGTGCGCACCAGATGGAGCGCAAAAGTCCAGACGACTTAGCACCGTCCGGACTCCGGAGATCAAGCAGGGAGCGGCTCCCTACCGCCAAGCAGTCAGCCGCTCCCCTGACCCAGAAGGGCTGTCCCCATGATGCCTGTTTCTCTCGCCGAACGGCCTGCCGGCCAGGTCTCGGTGCCCCGCTTAGTGGAACGTCGTCTGCCCGGCGAGCTCTTCCCGCGGGTCCCGGTCGGTTCGGTGCAGCTGACCCGTGAGCAGGTCGCAACGGGCCTGTTCACGCGGCTCTACCGACTCCCGGTGTTGCCCACGGACGTGGAGCTGATGGCTGCGCTCGCCGACGCGCTGAACGCCCACGGCCTGGCCGGGCTTAACGCCCGGCGCGCCGACCTGGACGCCGAGGGCGCAACGAAGCAGGCGGTGGGTTCGGCGTGGAGCTATGCGTATCGGCTGTGCGTAGAGCACTGGTACGTGGGCGGCCTGGCCGAACCGATCTCCCAATCCATGATGGCCGTCGCGCTGTACGCCTCGGACCTCCCCGGGAGGGGAAGCCAGGAGCTCAGGGGCCGGACGCACGAGATCGATGGCTTCCTGGCGGAAGGTATCGCGCGCCTCGGTATCGAAGCCGTCGTGCAGCTCGCTGCGGATCTGGCACGCGAGTTCCCCTCAACTTGCAAGCGCGCGAAGGTTTCCGAACTCTCCGCCGCGTATCTGGATGCGATGCCCGCCCGCCAGCGCCGCCGGGCGTGCTTCACCGTGGCCGTCAACCGGCAGTTGTGGGGGCCGCGCCCGCTGACGGTCTGGCTGGACGACGGCCGCTACGCGATCGGCGTCACGCCCCCGGAGGACCCGCGAACGATTACCTGGGAGCAGCTGACCGGCAGCGACAGCGCTCAGGCGACGGCATGAGCCAGCACGACACGCCGCATCTGAACGCGGCTCGTCGCAGGGCGAGGAAGCGCACCCTCGCCCTGCGCGACGGCCAGCACTGCACCTACTGCCGTGCCCCGTTCGAGGACCTGCGGCAGGCGACCATCGATCACGTCGTGCCGATTTCGCTGTTCCGCACCTGGCGGGCGGAGCACACCGTGCTCGCGTGCCGACCGTGCAACCGCGTCAAAGCCGACCGCCTGCCCCTGCTGTTCGCGCTCCTGCTGTGCGCCTCGACGGCCGCGTCGACCACCCCGACCGGTCCGGCCGGTCGACTGGTCGACGCCCCGCACGCAGTCGACGCGCTCACGCTGGCGCGGCTCGCGCACGCCCGCGAGACAACCGCCCACGCGGTGGGGGTTGCAGGGGATGAGCTGGGCGTATGCCCGGTTCGGCCGACCGACCACACCGCCCGTCAGTCGAGGGCTGACCTGCCGCGATCGACCGTACGAGGCTGCGCGGATCGAGCGCCCGCGCCCCGTGCGGGCGCGGGCAGATCGGGCCCCAAGTGCCGCATCTCGACGCCCGTCGACCCCGCGTCGACGCCCGTCGAACGAGCCGTCGACGGGCGTCACTCCCTCGATCGCCGACCCGCTTCCAACACGCCGGACGGTCCTCGCGGTGCGTCCGCGTCAGCCCCGGAAAGCAGGTGTCATGACGCCCGTCGAACCCGCCTTGACGCCCGTCGAACCCCTCTCGACGCCCATCAACAGCCACCCGGCCAAGACCACACGGCGCCCGGCCGGATCGGCCGACCAGTGAGGGGGTGCCCGCATGAGTGCCAATCTGACCATGCCGCACGATGACGAGCTGGAGCGCGCCGTAATCGGCTGTGCCGTCGATCGGCCCGACCGCTTCCCCGAGCTGGCCGCGATTCTCGCCCCGGCCGACTTCTACCGGCCCGCGCACGCCACCGTGTGGCAGATGCTCGCAGACCGGATCGGACGCGGTGAGCCTGTCGACCCGGCCGCACTGACGGCCGCGCTCGCCAGCGCGGGCCAGCTGAACACCGCCGGCGGACCCGCCTACGTCTCCCAACTCGCCCTGTCCCACGTGCCTGACGCCACCTGGCACGCGGAGGAAGTGAAGAAGACCGCGCGGCTGCGCGCCGCCCGCTCGCTGGGGCTGCGGCTCTTGCAGGCCACCGATGGCCCCGGCGCGGAGCCGCCGCAGCTTGCCGCCCTGGTCTCCGAGATGCTGCCCACGCTGGAGGGCAGCGACCATATCGGGCCCGCCAACCGGCAGGCCGCATGGACCGCCGACGCCCTGTACCGGGCGGAGTTCCCGGAAGCCCGCTGGGCAGTGCCGGACTTGATCCCCGAGGGACTCACCGTGCTCACAGGGGCGCCGAAGGTGGGGAAGTCCTGGATCTGCCTGGGGCTCGGTCTCGCGGTGGCCACCGGCGGCAAGGCGCTCGACTCCATCCCCGTGGAACAGGGGGAAGCCCTTTACCTGGCCTTGGAGGACACGCCCCGGCGCATGCAGTCCCGCCTTCACCGGGTGCTCGGGGACGGGGAGCCGCCGCCCGCCCTGCACATTCATGTGGACCTGCCCGCCGGTCTCGGGGGCATCCGGCGCTGGCTTGACCAGCATCCCGGCGCCCGCCTGGTCATGGTCGACGTGCTTCAGAAGGTGCGCTCCGATTCCGGACGCGAGACCAGCGCGTACGCGGCCGACTACGCCGCCATCACCGCCCTGAAGCACCTGGCGGACGCGTACCAAGTGGCGTTCGTGGTCGTGCACCACATCCGCAAAGCCCAGTCCTCCGACTGGATGGACGCCACCAGCGGCACGAACGGCATCAACGGCGCCGCCGACGCCACCCTGTTCTTCTCCAAGGCGCGCGGGGAGGCCGAGGGACTGCTCAACCTCACCGGGCGCGACGTGGAAGAGAACGAGTACGCGCTCCGGCGCAATGACGGCTCCATGACCTGGTACCTGGTCGACGGCCCGGCCGACATCGCGACCGCCACCGAGCCGAACGCGAAGATCCTCGCTCATCTGCACGAACACGGACCCAGCACACCCAAGCAGGTCGCAGAAGCAACCGGGCAGGACCCGAAAACCGTACGCACCCTCATGGGGCGACTACGGGATCGGGGCCGCCTCACCCAGCTCGGGCAGCGCGGACCGTACGCGCTGCCCAGCCAGACAGCCCCGGTCGCAGGCAACAAGGCAACAGGTGTTGCCTCCCCTGTTGCCTCCGAACCCGCAGGTCACAGCCCCGAAAGCAACAAGGCAACGCAGGCAACAGCCCCCGACCGCCCCACCAAGGCCCCCCAAGGCGTGTTGCCTCTGTTGCCTCGTTGTCCCCAGGGCCCTGACCAGCGCGAACGCAAGGCAACACCGCAAACGCCCGTTGTTGCCTTGTTGCCTTCCCGCCCGCAGTCCGCCGCCGAAGGGGAAGCGTCATGAAAGCCGCCCGACCCGAACACAGCGACCCGCGCGACACCCTGCGCTCCGGCCTGCCCGACCGCTACCTCACTCCCGAAGACCTCGCCGCGCTGCTGTCGGTGCCACTGGAAACCGTCTACGCCTGGCGACGCAAGCGCACCGGTCCGCCCGGCTTCCGTGTCGGCAAGCACGTCCGATACGACCCCGCCCGCGTCCGCGACTGGGTCACCCAGCAGACCGCCCCCGACGCCGCCTGAGCACCCTCCCCCACGCAGGGAGTCAGGGAGTTCTCCCTGACTCCCTCCCTCACCTGCCTCCCTCGCGGTGACCAGCGCAAAAGGTCCCGCAGGGAGGCAGGGAGGTACACCACAACCCGCCCCGGGGAGCGTCCCCAACTCCGTTGCCGCCCGGCCACTGCCTCCCTCCCTGGGGCACCGAGCGCGCTACCGACGGAAGCCACCGCCCGCAACGCACAGTGACTGCCGCAGGCCGTGTGACCCACACACCCGCCACTCATACACGCCCCGCAGCGCACGTATGACGCACACGCCCCGTGTGAGCCACTGACCAGTTCGTATGACCCGTGTGAGTCACACAGGACGACGGGCCGAAACCCCGCGCGCCCCCTCCGCAACCCAGGCTCGAGCCCTTCCCCCGCCGACCGTATGCCTCACACGAAGGCGCCCACTCAACGTCACCGAAATCAGGAGAACAGGAGCCGCCGCACATGGCAGGCCACATCCAAGACCGCTGGTACAAGACCGAACCCGGGCCCGACCACAAGCCCAGACGAGTGAAGACCGACCGCTACGGCACCGGCATGCGCTACCGCGCCCGCTACTTCGCCCCTGACGGCACAGAGAAGAGCAAGTCCTTTCGCGACGGCCAGAAGCGTCTTGCCGAACAGTGGCTGGCCCACATCGAGGCAGACATGTCACGCGGCCAGTACGTCGATCCGCGATTGGCGCGGACCACCTTTCAGCAATACGCCGAGAAGTGGCTTCCGACCGCGGCAAACGACCCGAACACAGAAGCGTCGATGACGTCGCAGCTCCGGCGCCACGCCTTCCCGTACATCGGCGCCCGCCCGCTCGGGTCGTTCCAGCCGGAACACATCCGCGACTGGGTGAAGCGCATGGCGGACAACGGCGTGGCCGGCGCCTACGCCCGGACGATCTACGCCAACGTCCGAGCCGCACTGAGCGCCGCCGTCGACGACGGCTATCTGCCGCGCAACCCGTGCTCCGCACGCACGGTCAAGGCGCCGGCCGTGGAGCGGAAGCGCGTCGCGCCCTGGTCGCCGGAGCGCGTTTTCGCAGTGCGCGCCGCGCTGCCCACGCGGTACCAGGCCATGGTGGATCTGGGTGCAGGCTGCGGGCCGCGCCAGGGCGAGATTCTGGGCGTCGCCGAGGACGCGATCGACTTCGACACCGACACCCTGCACATCGTGCAGCAGCTCAAGCTGAGCCGGAGCAAGCCCGTCTTCGCCCCACCCAAGGGCGGCAAGCTGCGGGATGTGCCGCTACCCGGCCCCGTTGCCGATGCCCTTCGGGCCCACATGAAGCAGTTCCCCCCAATAGAGATAACGCTGCCGTGGAAGACCGCGACCGGCCCACTGGTAACCAAACGGCTGATCTTCTCCGCGCCAATGGGTGGGCACGTGTGGCGGACGTCGCTGAACGATGACGCCTGGAAGCCCGCTCTCGTGGCTGCCGGCGTCATCCCGCCCCCGGAAAAGGGTGACAGCTACGCAGCAGCACGCGAGCACGGGATGCACGCCCTGCGGCACTTCTACGCGTCCGCGCTGCTGGACGCGGGCGAGAGCATCAAAGCCCTGGCCGAGTACCTCGGACACTCGGACCCGGCCCTGACCCTCCGCGTCTACGCGCACCTCATGCCGGGCAGCCAAGAGCGCACCCGCAGAGCCATCGCAGCCGTCTACGAGTAGAGGAACCACGACGCCGCCAGGCCTCCGAAACTCCCACCAGCAGCCAGCGAAAACCCCCCGCCACACCGCACCCAACCCCGCACAAAAACCCGGTCACGCCACCACACAGACAGCTCAGAAAACAGCGCAAGCCGCGCCAATAAATTGCCTCTCCACGGGAGCCGCATGACAGCACAAAATCACCCTTTAGGCGGCCACTAAAGAGCATGCGGCGACCCGTCATTTCGTCGCACGCATCAGCCGTTAAAAGACACAGCGAGGGCCTTGGTCGCCGACCTAGCGGGATGGCATCGGTATGCCCGACGGGATGGCATCGGTATGCCCAACGGGATGCCCAACGGGATGCCCAACGGGATGCCCAACGGGATGCCCAACGGGATGCCCAACGGGATGCCTATCGGGATGCCCAACGGGATGCCCATTGGGATGCCCATTGGGATGCCTATCGGGATGCCCAACGGGATGCCCATTGGGATGCCCAACGGGATGCCCAACGGGATGGCTAGGTCACTAGAAGAAGAACCCATCAAGAGCATCCGGAATACAGAAGTCCGAATAGGTGGACATCTAATTCAAGTACCTCTTAACCAGACCAGCTCGAGGCGCAGACGCTGGTGTAGCTACAAAAACAGCGATTCAGCTGGGAATTTGTCTATCGCGCACGGCCGTGAGTAGAGTCTCGCTACATTGGAGGAGCCGCCCCCCGGCCAGGGGGCGGCTCGTTTTCTCCATTAGTAGTCACTCTTGCCAAGAGACCAAACCAGGAGGTAGCCCATGGTGGCACAACCCGGCTTACTCATCCACGTCGCTCATCGCGGCTTCCCGCTGACCCTGGTCGGCGGAGGCGGCGGCGCTCTGGCCCTGTGGGTCGACGTGCCCCTGCCTTACGTCATCCCGGTCGTGCTCATGGTCGCGCTCCGCGTCACCGTCCGCCGCGTACGGCCTCGCAAGGCGACCGCCTGACGGCCCACCGACGGCCCCAGCGCAGCAACAAGCCCCCTACCCGCAGCGAAAGCGCAGGTAGGGGGCCTGGTCGATCGGTCTTACTTCTTCTTGCCCTGGTTCTTCACGGCCTCGATGGCGGCCTTGGCGGCCTCCGGGTCGAGGTACGTGCCGCCGGGCTTGAGCGGGCGGAAGTCGGCGTCGAGCTCGTAGGCGAGCGGGATGCCGGTGGGGATGTTCAGGCCCGCGATGTCGGCGTCGGAGATGCCGTCGAGGTGCTTGACCAGGGCGCGGAGGCTGTTGCCGTGGGCGGCGACCAGGACCGTGCGGCCGGCGAGGAGGTCCGGGACGATGCCGTCGTACCAGTACGGCAGCATGCGGACGACGACGTCCTTGAGGCACTCGGTGCGCGGGCGCAGCTCCGGGGGGATGGAGGCGTAGCGCGGGTCGTCGCTCTGCGAGAACTCGGTGCCGTCCTGGAGCGCCGGCGGCGGGGTGTCGTAGGAACGGCGCCAGAGCATGAACTGCTCCTCGCCGAACTCGGCGAGGGTCTGGGCCTTGTCCTTGCCCTGGAGAGCGCCGTAGTGGCGCTCGTTCAGCCGCCAGGAGCGGTGAACGGGGATCCAGTGGCGGTCGGCGGCCTCCAGGGCCATCTGCGCGGTGCGGATGGCGCGCTTCTGGAGGGAGGTGTGAACCACGTCGGGGAGCAGGCCGGCGTCCTTGAGGAGCTCACCGCCCCGGATCGCTTCCTTCTCGCCCTTGTCGTTGAGGTTGACGTCCACCCAGCCGGTGAACAGGTTCTTCGCGTTCCACTCGCTCTCGCCGTGGCGGAGGAGGATCAGCTTGTACGGTGCGTCGGCCATGCCATGAGCGTAAACGACGGTGGGGGTTGCGCCGTGCGGGCGTACCACGCTATGGACGGTTGACGGAGATCATCAATTGGATGGCGTGCGGGACGTCGCCGCGTGTAAGTTGCGGAAGCAGGTGGCGGGACTTACATATCGGGGGTAGTGGGATGTCCGTGGCGAGCGTCAGACGGGCCGCGCAGGAAAGCGTTTCGGGGCTTCCCCGGGACTTCTGGTGGCTGTGGACCTCCACGCTGGTCAACCGGCTCGGCGCGTTCGTCTCCGTGTTCCTGGCACTCTATTTGACGGTCGAGCGGGGTTATTCGGCCTCGTACGCGGGGCTGGTGGCCGCCCTGCACGGGCTCGGCGGCGTCGTCTCCTCGATCGGCGGCGGGGTGATGACCGACCGGCTGGGCCGCCGGCCGACCCTGCTGATCGCGCAGGTGGCGACCGCGGTGGCCGTGGCGGTGCTGGGGTTCGTCCAGAGTCCCGTGGCGATCGCGGCGGTCGCCTTCGTGGTGGGCATGGCGAGCAACGCCTCGCGGCCGGCCGTGCAGGCGATGATGGCCGACATCGTGGCGCCCGAGGACCGCGTGCGGGCCTTCGCCCTGAACTACTGGGCCATCAACCTCGGCTTCGCGCTCTCGTCCGTCGCCGCCGGGTTCATCGCGCGGTACAGCTATCTGATCGGCTTCCTCGGCGAAGCGGTCATGACCCTGGCGTGCGCGATCCTCGTCTTCGCCAAGCTCCCCGAGTCCCGGCCGGCGGCCGCGGAGGCGGGCGGCCCGCAGGAGCCCGCCATCGGCATGGGCACGGTGCTGCGCGACGGGCGGTACATGGGCGTCGTCGGGCTGTCGTTCCTGATCGCCCTGATCTTCCAGCAGTCCTCGGTCGCCCTGCCGGTGGCGATGGGCGCGAACGGCTTCTCCACCAGCCACTACGGCGTGGCCATGGCCGTCAACGGCGTCCTGATCGTGGCCGTCCAGATCCCGGTGACCCGCTTCATCGAGCACCGTGACCCGCGACGACTGCTGGTCCTCTCCGCGCTGTTCGCGGGGTACGGCTTCGGGCTCACCGCCTTCGCCGGGTCGTCGCTGGGCTTGCTGATGCTGACCGTCTGCGTGTGGACGCTGGGCGAGATCATCAACTCCCCCACCCAGATGGGTCTGGTGGTGCGGCTCTCCCCCGTCCACGGCCGCGGCCGCTACCAGGGCGTCTACACCCTCTCCTGGTCCGCCGCCGGGCTGATCGCCCCGCTGGCGGGCGGCGTGGTCATCGACCGCTTCGGCGCGGACACCCTGTGGGCCGGGTGCGCGGTGATCGGCACGGTGGCCGCGGCCGGGTACTGGCTGCTGATGCGGACGCTGCCTCCGGCGGAGCAGGCCACTCCGGTGGCGGCCCGTCAGCCGGCCCGGGTCGCGGAGGCCGGGCCCTCCGTCAGCCGTCCTCGCGCCGCGTCAGGTTCGTGAACGCGTCGAGGTTGCGCGTGGACTCCCCCCGCGCGGTGCGCCAGGCGTACTCCTTGCGGATCGCGGTGGCGAAGCCCATCTCCAGCAGGGTGTTGAAGCTGCCGTCGGCGTGCTCCAGCACCGTGCCCAGGATCCGGTCGATCTCGTCGGGGGTCACCGCGGCCAGCGGCAGCCGGCCGACGAGGTAGACGTCACCGAGCCGGTCGATCGCGTACGCCAGCCCGTACAGGCGGGTGTTGCGCTCCAGCAGCCAGCGGTGGACCGCCGGGTGGTTCTCGTCGGGGCACCGCACGACGAAGGCGTTGACCGACAGCGAGTGCCTGCCGACGATCAGCGAGACGGTCGTCGACAGCTTGCGGGTGCCGGGGAGCTTCACGACATACGTGCCGTCGGCCGGGCTCTCCCATTCGAGCCCGGCTTCCTGGAACGTCCGCTCGATGACGGTTTTCGCGTCAGACATGCGTCGAGCGTAGGCGACGGCGCCGTTCGTTGATCGCCGCGGTGTACACATCGGCCGTGGCGGCCGCGGCCGTGTCCCAGCCGAAGGACCGGGCGTGCCGGGCGGCGGCGTCGCCCATCCGGTCCACCAGCGCGGGCTCGTCGGCGAAGCGGCCCAGCGCCCGCGCGTAGTCGGCGGGGTCGTGGCCCTCGACGAGGAAGCCGCTGGCGCCGTCGCGCACGGCCACGGGCAGTCCGCCCACGGCCGCCGCGACGACGGGCGTGGCGCACGCCTGCGCCTCGGCGGCGACCAGGCCGAAGGACTCGCTGTAGGACGGCATGACCAGGACGGACGCGGCCCGGTACCAGTCCGCGAGCTGTTCCTGGCCGACCGGTGGGCGGAAGCGGACGACGTCGGAGATGCCGAGGCGCGCGGCGAGCTTCTGCAGGCCCTCGGGCTTGGCCAGGCCGCTGCCACTGGGCCCGCCGACGACGGGCACGACGACGCGCGAGCGCAGCTCCGGGCGCCGGTCGAGGAGGTCGGCGACGGCGCGCAGCAGGATGTCGGGGGCCTTGAGCGGCTGGATGCGGCCGGCGAACAGCGGTATCAGCGCGTCGGCGGGCAGGCCGAGCCGTTCGCGGGCGGCCGCGCGGCCGTCGCCGGGCGTGAAGCGTTCGAGGTTGACGCCCGGGTGCACGACGGCGACCTTGGCGGGCTCGGCCTCGTAGTGGTGGATCAGCTCCTCCGCCTCGCCGTCGGTGTTGGCGATGAGGCGGTCGGCGGCCCGGACGATCTGGGTCTCGCCGATCACGCGGGCGGCGGGTTCGGGGGTGTCGCCCGCGGCGAGGGCGGCGTTCTTGACCTTGGCCATGGTGTGCATGGCGTGCACGAGGGGGACGCCCCAGCGCTCGGCGGCGAGCCAGCCGACGTGGCCGGAGAGCCAGTAGTGGGAGTGGACGAGGTCGTAGTGGCCGGGCCGGTGGCCGGCCCACGCCTGCATCACGCCGTGCGTGAAGGCGCAGAGCTGCGCGGGCAGCTCCTCCTTGGCCAGGCCCTCGTACGGTCCGGCGTCGATGTGCCGGACGAGCACGCCGGGGGACAGCTCCACGGAGGGCGGGAGCGCGCCGGTGGTGGCGCGCGTGAAGATCTCGACCTCGATGTTGATCGCGGCGAGGCGCTTGGCCAGCTCGACGATGTAGACGTTCATCCCGCCCGCGTCGCCCGTGCCGGGCTGGTGCAGCGGGGACGTGTGAACGCTGAGCATCGCGATGCGGCGGGGCCTGCGGGGGGCTCCGAGGCGCCGGAGCGGGGTGTTGGCGAGCGTGCCGAGCGCGCGGCCGCGGCGTGCGCCGAGCCTGGATGCGTACTGGCTCACCGTGCGTGTCCTCCATCCGCCATGGGCGCGTGCACCGGCATCGGTGCTGCACCCGCCATGGATGCGTGCTCCACCTGTCAACGGTGCCAACGTCGCGGAGGCCGACTCCCATTCCGCTTTACCAAAGAGTGACGTACCGCACCGGAACGTGCCTGCCATAGGGTTTCCCCATGGCCCCCCGCACCGCCCCGCCCGGCCGTCCCGTCGGTTCGGTGACGCGTGGGACGACCAACCCGAACCGCTTGCGCCGCATGGACCGCTGGATCGCCGACACGCACGGCGCGTTCCTGCGCTCCTGCCCCGACCCGGTCGCGGTCGACCTCGGGTACGGGGCCGCGCCGTGGACGGCGGTCGAGCTGCTGGGGCGGCTGCGCACGGTGTGCGCGGACGCGGAGGTCGTCGGGGTGGAGATCGAACCGGCGCGGGTCGCGGCGGCCGTGCCGTACGAACGTCCGGGGCTGTCCTTCGCCCACGGCGGGTTCGAGGTACCACTGGCGGCGGGGCGCCGGCCGGCGCTGATCCGGGCGGCGAACGTGCTGCGGCAGTACGACGAGGGCGAGGTCGCGGCGGTCTGGGCCCGGCTGTGCGGGCGGCTGGCGCCGGGCGGGCTGCTGGTCGAGGGCACGTGCGACGAGATCGGGCGCCGGCACGTGTGGGTGGCGCTGGGCCCGGAGGGCCCGCGCACGGTCACGTTCGCGACCCGCCTGGGCTCTCTGTCGACACCCTCCGACCTGGCGGAACGCCTCCCCAAGGCGCTCATCCACCGCAATGTCCCGGGCGAGCCGGTGCACGCGTTCCTCCGCGACTTCGACCGGGCATGGGCCCTGGCGGCCCCGTACGCCCCGCTGAGCGCGCGCCAGCGGTGGATCCGCGCGGTGTCCTCCCTCGGCGACGCCTGGCCGGTGACGGACGGGCCGCGGCGGTGGCGGCAAGGGGAGGTCACCTTGCGCTGGGAGGCGCTTGCGCCTGGCGGCTAGGGGGTTTTGCAGCCTGCGGCGGCGGGCGCCCTGCGGGTGTCCTCAAACGCCGGGCGGGCTTGAATTCGGACGGCTCAGCCACAATCAAGCCCGTTGGGGGCACCTCCCAGCGGTAGCTGGGGGAGATTGAGGACACCGCCGCGCAGCGGTGGTGCGCACGACACGGCCCAGGCGGTGTCCGCGGCCGCGGGCCTCCTTGCCGCCTGCGGCGGCGAGCGCCCTGCGGGCGCGTCCTCAAGCGCCGGACGGGCTTGATGGTGGCTGAGCCCAGCCGATCTCAGCCCGTCCGGCGTTTGAGGACACCACCGCGCAGCGGGGGTGCACACGACACGGCCCGCAGCCGCCCGCTCACATGACCCCCAGAACCTCCAACAACGCATCCACCAGCACCCGATCCCGCTCCTCGGTCAGACGGCCGCGGGCCGCCGTCGGGTGCAACCACAGGACGCGGTCCACCTCCCGGGTCGGCGCGAACGCGCCGGACGTGGCCCGCGCCGACCAGTAGCGGACCTCCTTCGGGCGGCCCGCCGCCACGTAGTGGGCCGTCGGGAGGGGGGTGCCGAGTTCGCAGGACATGCCGGTCTCCTCCCGGACCTCCCGCAGCGCGCACCCTTCCGCGTCCTCGCCGCGTTTGAGCTTGCCTTTCGGGTGCGACCAGTCGCCGTATGAAAGTTAACAACGGTCAACAAAACCGCAGGTCAGCAGCCTTATGGCGAGGATCCGGCAGCATGGGAACCATGGAAGAGCTGCCGATAGTTCAGGCCGCAGGATGCGTCCTGTGGCGCCACGACCCCACCGGTGAGGGCATTGAGCTTGCCCTGGTCTACCGACCGAGGTGGGCGGACTGGTCACATCCGAAAGGCAAGCTCAAGCGCAGCGAGCATGCCCGCGAGGCTGCTGTCCGGGAGGTGCTGGAAGAGACCGGCATGACATGCGCCCTCGGGGCGCCCTTGCCGACCGCTCGATACATCGACGCGCAGGGGCGCCCGAAAGAGGTGCGCTACTGGGCGGCACGGGCGGTGGACGGTGAGTTCGTGCCCAGTCGAGAGGTGAGTCGAATGACCTGGCTCGCGCCCGACGACGCACGCGACAAGCTCACGCACGACCGGGACAGAAGGCTGATCGCTGCCCTGTGCTCCGTTCTTCGCGAAACCAACGAGGAGAACTGATGGCCACAGAGGGCGAGCCCGCTTGGGAAGGCCGGTCAACGGTCAGCCTGGACCACTGGGTCTCTTCGGAGCTGGAAAAGGCTCCTGCACCCACCCCGGAACAACGAGGCAGCCTCGCAGCCTTGCTCAACGGAACACCAACAGGTTCCGCTGCGTAGCTCCACCCGCGGTGCCTACCGTGCAACTGGGCGATGCCGGCTTGGCGAGACGGCCGTCAAGCCGGTTAGCGAGGCCGGCATCGGCTCGCCGTGCTCCAGGTACTGCGGGTGTGCCTGTTCCCGCGCTGTGATCGCCTGTTTCACTCGGCGGGCCAATCTCGGAATCAACAGTTCGTCGAGGGCTTCCGGCGGTTGGAACTTGGCTGTCAGCAGTTCGTCCGAGGCGATCTCGATCGCGTGCCAGTCGCCTTGCTGGAGCAGGCCGCCGTCGAAGACATAGAGCACTTTGTCGCCCTCCTGGGCGTTCGGTGCCCAGTCCACGACCAGGAGGGCGCCGATCACGGGAGAGATGCCCAGCTCCTCCAGGACTTCCCGCCGACAGGCGGCATACGGCGACTCGT
>NZ_JAGGOL010000016.1 GCF_018614525.1 Streptomyces sp. ISL-11 | reverse complement strand
GTCTCCGCCGCCGCGGGCGCCACCGGCGCGGGCGGCACCGGCGCGGGCGGCACGCTCGGCACCGGCGGTACGGACGGAACGGGGCGCTCCGGCTCGGCGGCCGACGTCGGGGACTCCGTACGCGGACCGGGCCCGGACGGAACGGCGGCGCCCTCGTTCTCGGTGCTCACAGCTCTCTCCTCATCGCGTGCATCTTCGGTGCACATCAGTTTCGTTCGCGACGTCCTCATGCGGACACCCCATGCGGACACCTTCATGCGGACACCTTCATGCGGGGGCACCCTCATGCGGGCGTTCTCGTGCCGACGCCCTCATGCCGACGTCTTCATGCCCGACGCCGGCCCGACCGGCAGGCGTGTCCGCACGCCTGCCGCGCGTCCATGCCTACATGCTGCCTTGCTCCGCCCGCATGCCGGCATACCCGCGTACCCATATGCCTGCGGGGCCGCACAAAAGGCTGTTGCCCACTGCCAGCTTTTCCCATGGCACGTCGGACCACCGTAAGCGGAGCCTGTGCGCACGACCACACACCCTTACATCCAGCCAATTCCGGCAAAAGGTGCGCATGCGCGAGGACGTCGAGCGGTGGCACCATAACGCGGTGACCTATGCGCACCCGGCCCGGGACAACAGCCCCGAGCGCCACGAGCTCGCCGTCATCGCCCACCGCGGAGCCTCCGAGGACGCTCCGGAACACACCCTCGCCGCCTACCGCCGGGCGATCGAGGACGGCGCCGACGCGCTGGAGTGCGACGTGCGCCTCACCGCCGACGGCCACCTCGTCTGCGTCCACGACCGCCGCGTCAACCGCACCTCCAACGGCCGCGGCGCCGTCTCCTCCCTCGAACTGGCCGACCTCGCGGCCCTCGACTTCGGTTCGTGGAAGGGTGCGGCCACCGACCAGGAGGCGCCCGACCTCGACGCGACGTCGGTCCTCCCCCTGGAGCGTCTCCTGGAACTCGTCGCCGACGCCGGCCGCCGCGTCGAGCTGGCCATCGAGACCAAGCACCCGACCCGCTGGGCCGGCCAGGTCGAGGCACGGCTGCTGGAACTCCTCGGCCGCTTCGGCCTCGCCCAGCCGCCCGCGGGCGAGCCCTCACCGGTGCGGGTGATGAGCTTCTCGGCCCGCTCCCTGCACCGCGTCCGGGCCGGCGCACCCGCGATCCCGACGGTCTATCTGATGCAGTTCCTCTCGCCGCGCCACCGCGACGGCCGGCTGCCCGAGGGCGTCCACATCGCCGGGCCCAGCATCCGGATCATCCGCAAGGACCCGGCCTACGTGGCCCGGCTGCACCGCGCGGGGAACCGGGCGCACGTCTGGACCGTGAACGATCCGATCGATGTCGAACTGTGTGCGGACATCGGAGTGGACGCAGTGATCACAAACCGACCCAAGCAGGTTCTTTCCCAACTCGGGCGGCGGTAGCGCCATTACATGGAGTGCTCCGGCGCGTTCGGTACGTGTTCGAGCCGCGCGAGTGCCCCCACCGGGGCGTGGATGGCCGGTTTCCGGTCCAGTCCATTGGGGCATCCATCCCCTGACGTGGGGCAAAGGAGGTCTCGGGGGTGGCGTTGGTGGTGGCACAGGAGGTGCCCACGTCGTCGATCATGGCCGTACCCCATGGTCCGACCGGTGTGGGACAGGCAAGACACCGAATGCGCGAGGACCTGCGCATCAGTGGGGTACCGGATTCGGTCATCGACGATGCCGTATTGATCCTTTCGGAGTTGCTCAGCAATGCGTACCGGCACGGTCGCCCGCTGAGCCCGGAGAACGGCGACAGAAACGGGGGGAAGGACGGGGGGATACGCGCGGCCTGGCGAGTGGACCAGCACGGCCGGCTCACGGTCGAGGTCACGGACGGGGGCGGCCCGACCCGGCCACTTCCAGCCACACCTTCGGTGACGGCACGCGGTGGCCGCGGACTGAACATCATCAGCGCTCTGTCCCAGGACTGGGGAGTACGGGACGCCTCCGGCGAGGTGACCGTATGGGCGGCTCTTTCGGCGCGCGACAGTTTCGCCACGCGCGTCGCCCTGGTCCCTGACATGACATACAGAGAATTCGACGAGCCGGCGTAACGACGGCGCGACGCGCGTAGACCCGTGGCACATCACACAGCACCCGGGCGACGCGCAATCGACGCCCACGTGACGCCCCCGTGGGGCCCTCCGCGACACGACAGCGGTGCGCACCGCGACACGACAGCGACACGACAGTGGCGTACGGCCGGTGGGCCCCGCGACCGGAGCGCGCAGCGCTCCCCCGACGCGGCACCCCACCACCACCGGCCGGAGATCTCCCGAACCCGCCCCGCCCGCGCATATCCGTCCGGGCAGTACGGCGGACGCTAGGCTCGCGCCGTCGACGGATCGACATGGATCGACTCCGTCGGCCGACCCCAGGCACACGAGCCGCGGACCCCGCAGACCGCGGGCACCGCGCGTACCGCACGATCGGGAGACACGCACGCCATGGCCAAGAAGCGCCGCCCCCAGACCAAGGCCGCCACGCCGCAGGCCGTCGACGGCCCGATCCCCGTCGTCGGCGCACGTGAGCCCTGCCCCTGCGGTTCGGGGCGCCGCTACAAGGCGTGCCACGGCCGGGAGGCCGCGCACGCGGTCGCCGAGCTCGTCCAGCGGCCGTTCGAGGGGCTGCCGGGCGAGGCCGACTGGGTCGCGCTGCGCGAGCTGGTGCCCGCCGCGACGGTGGAGCTCACCCTCAAGGACAAGCTGCCCGAGGGCGTCCCGTCCGTGACGCTGGCGACCGTGCTGCCCATGGCCTGGCCCGCACTGCGCCGCGACAACGGCGCGGTGCTGCTGGGCCTCCAGAACGACACCGCGTCCGGCGACCTCAGCCGCGATCTCGCCGACACCCTCCAGCGCGCCCTGGTCGCCGAGCCGGGCACCCCGGTCGCCGCCGCGCGCGTCGGCACCGACGGGCCGCGGCTGCAGGACCTGCTGGACCCGGAGGGCGCTTTCGAGCCGGCCGTCCACACGGGCTTCGAGTTCTGGGTCGAGAACGCCGAGAACGCGACCGGTGAGGTCGCCGCCTCGCTGGACCGGGCCAACGCCGCCGCCCTCCCGACGGTCCGGCTGTCCGGCGTCGACGCCGCGTACTGGTGCGAGGTCCCGGAGAAGAACCACCTGCGCTGGGTCATGACCCACCCGGAGGAGCGGCTCCTGGACGCGCTGGCCCGGCTGCACGTCGCGGGCGCGACGTCGCTCGGCGAGGGCACCCGCCTGGTCGGCTCGTTCCGCGCGCACGGGCTGACCGTGCCGGTCTGGGACCTGCCGAGCGCGATGCGCGCGGAGGACGTCGAGAAGCCCGCCGCGGCCTTCGCGGAGCGGCTGACCGTGGCGCTCTCGGACGACGCCCCGCTGACGGCCGAGGAACGGCGGGCGCGCGGTGGCCTCACCAGCCGTCAGGTCACCCTGAACTGACGGTAAAGCAAGCGCAAAACCGGTCCGTCATCCGGATCGAGAGTTGCATCACGATCGAACTGTCGCGGAGATCCGGAGAGTCGGCGAGGAAACGGCGGGAGGACGCCGCGGAACCACCGAGACGGCCCCGGAGTGAAAGATTCCGGGGCCGCCAGGGGCTTCATTCGCGTGACTCCTGTCACAACTCCCGCTGAAAGACCGGAAATACGCGTCTGGAAATCCACGATCGAATTTGCGAACCGCCGATCTCTTGTTACGGTTCTAGGAGCCCGGTCGCTGGTGCATCCCCCGTCGCCAGCGACCGGGCGTTTCCATGTTCGGACGCCGGCCGGGACGCCGACCCGGACACCGGTCGGGGCACCGACCCGGGTGCCGGCCCCGACATCGGTCGAGACGCCGCCCGGAAGACCTCGCGGGACACTCGCACATCGCGACGGGCCACTCACCGGCGCACACGCCGGGACGCACGCCCGGCGCGATCGCCCCCGCCGCCCAGCGGTCCTCCCTCGGTCCAGCTACTCCAGCGGGTCGTCCGGCGAGTTGCTGCCGGACCGGAGCAGCAGATTCCCCTCGGCCGACGCGAACTCCGCCACCGCCGTGTACGCGCCCTGACCACGCACCGTCGCCCGGTGCGGCGTCTCGCAGCCCCCGGGGTCGTCGGAGGCCCCCGCCTGGCAGTGCACCTCGACCGTGCGGCCGTCGGGTCCCATCAGGGTCAGCACGGCCGTCAGCGGGCCGCCTGAGGCGTTGCGGTAGTACGTACGGCCCCAGGTGTCGCGGCCGCGCTCCAGGACGCACGTCTGGGCCTCCACGCCTGCGGGCGAGGAGACTTCGGGACCGCAGCGCGTGGAACCGGCGCCGGGCCCGCCGAGACCGGCCGACGCCCCGGCGCCGTCCTGGGAAAGATCCTTCGAGTCGTCCGACGCGTCGCCGGCCTCCACCGTCCCCTGCGCCCCGTACCGCTCACCCCGCTCCCCGCCCGCACCCCGGGCAGGGTCGCGATCCGGCCTCTCGCGGGCCTGCCCGCCGTCCGCGGCGGCACCCTGGGCGCCCCGGGTCCGCGCCCCGGACTTCTCCGGGCTCATCAGCCCCGCCGGCCCCGCGGTCGCCGCCGCCAGCGGCAGCACGACGGCGAGGGCGACCACGCTCGCCAGAGCCACCATCCGAAGGTTCGCCGCACGCTGCTGAGACGCACTGGGCACACCGGGCACACCGGACGCACGATCCATGGGACCACCTGCAACTCGCCGCGAACGCTGAAGTGCGGGGACGCCAGATACGCCCCGCCGGACCGAACGGCGCCCGGCAGCGGGATCCGGCGCAGGCCCTCACCCGAACATAGCGGCCGCGACCCGGCCCAGCGGGCGGCCGCGCGGTGGTTCCCCACGGTTCTTGGAACGGCTTACACCCGTACGAGTGAGAGCGCGTGCGTCTCCCGTCCGTACGCGCTCTCATGTGCTCGTCGGGGCGGCCCCCTCAGGGGCGCCGTTCCTCCGCGCGGACCACGGCCGCAGGCGCCGCCGGGCCCGTCAACCGCTCAGTACGCGAGCCGGCTTCCGCCGCCCGCCGTGCCCGTACCCGCGCTCTCCTCGACAAGGACGTCGACGACCGTGGCGACGTCCGGCAGCCACGGCGGCGTCGCCGCGACGGCCCCCGCCGCCGACAGCGCCCGGCCGAGGCGCGAAGGACGGTCCGTACGAGCCGGAACGGCCGCCCCCGGCGCCCGCTCCCAGCGCACCCGGCCGGCCCCCGTGGACGACGGCGGCAGGGCCACATAGCCGCCCTCCCCATGGAAGCGCAGCGAACCGGGCACCCAGTCCTGGCTGTGGAGCAGTTCGCCGAGGACCTCCAGGGAGTACGGGGCCACCAGCAGGGCCCAGCGGGTGGGGGTCGCGACCACCGGGCCGAGGCGTACGCCGGCCCGGTCGAAGGTGGCCAGGGCGCGCGCGCCCGCCACGGCCGGCAGGCTCACCGCGCACGGCGCGCGGCCGCCCGTGGCGAGCACGACGGGAGCGTCGGGGCGGTTGGTCCACCACCACTGGACCATCCGGGCGTCCGTGGTCGCCGCCAGCAGCCCCGGTTCGAAGGGGTGGGCACCCGGCGCCGCGCAGTCGAGGTGCCGGCAGGCGCATTCGGTCGCGCGGCCGCCGTCGGACCGCAGGCCCGCACCGGGGAGTACGGGCCACTGCCACTGTGTGGCGTAACCCAGGGCCGCGGTGAGTGCCGCGGACCGACCGTCTCGCCGGAGCGAGAGCTTGCGTCGCCTTCCGAGGATCTCGCGCATGTGCGCTCGTTCCTTTCCGTAAACGCCGAAGTTGGGGCCCTTGTCGGAGACAAGGGTCGTATCGCACTGCATGACTCTTCGCAGGAACTACGGGCATTGCCTGAACTGCGAGAACGTCTGTCTGAACTGCGGGAACTGCGTGAGCTGTGTGCGGGAACTGCGTGGCACTGCGTCGGTGCGCGGAGACCCTGGCGCGGCCCCCGTGGATCCGCATGGCTTCGCCATGGCACTGCGCCGGGCCCCGTGCGCACCACATCCGGACCTGCGCCCGGACCGGTCCGCACTACATGGCACTACGGGCCCGACCTCGCGCGCTGCTCAACACGCCGTGGCTCTTTCGAGGCCGGCACACCACGTGGATCAAGGTCACCGCATGTACACCACCGCATGTACGACGCAGCGCATCACGTCACGGGCCGAGCGTGAAACATGGCGAGGGGTGGCGCGCGTATGGCGCTTCGTGCTGAGCGTGTGCGCCCCTCGCCTGCGACACGGGTTGACCCACGCCCTCGGGGGACGGGCGCGGCCGTTGCCGATAAGGACGCTCGGGTCCGCCGCCGGGTTCCGGGGCGGCCCCAACTGCCCCTGCCCTTCACCGAGTACGTACCCACCGGTGTGGATATGACGCGCTGTCGAGCACCCTCAGTCGATCGCGCACTCCAGGCAGCAGGACTATTTTCCGGCCAAGTTTGAAACCCCATAGACACCACCAATCCCACCGGCGCAGTGCTGGACATCGCCTTGCCCAGGCGTGTACATGTGGAGCACTGATAGCACGCAACACGACAGGGGGTTTGCGATGCTATTGCTGCGAAACTACAGGCTGATCAGCTGGTCACGCGGGCTTGACGAGAAGCGTCGAGCGCCCGCCCGGACCGCCGCCGGCAGTGCCCCCCGCGCCGCCGCACGGCCCGACCGGGGCAGTCGGCCATGACCACGCCCCACCTGCCGAAAGTGGCCGGAATCAATCCTCCCCTCCCCGCGCCCTCCCACACTCCGCCCTCCCCCGGCAGTGCCTCCCCCACGGATCCCACCGGTCCCTCCTCCCCCACCGGCACCGGGGCCACCGACACATCCGGACTCCCCGGGTCCGCCGACGCCCGGCGCGCACGCCCCACAGGTCCCACCGGCCTCTCCCTGCCTGTACCGAACGCCCTCGTACAGGACCGCCTCGCAGGCTGGATCTCGGCCCTCACCACGGTCCAGGAGCTGACCGAGCGGCTCGCGCGCACCGCCACGCTCGACGCCGCCCTGCACGAGGTGCTGCGCGCGGGGGCGTCCCTCGTCGGCGCACGCCGCGGCCTGGTCACCCTGCACCCCGCCCGGGGCCCCGGACACGAACACCCCACCACCGTCGGCTTCGGCCTCGACCGTGCCGACCTCGGCCACATCGAGACCATCCCGCGCGGCCCCGAACCGGCCGGAACGCCCGGGCGGCGCGCACCGCACGGGCCCCCCGAGCCACCCAGGCCGTTCCGGGCGTACGAACCCCGCGAGACGCCCGGACCGCCCGAGCCCACCGACGCGCACGGCTCCCGCCGGTCGTACGGCCGCGACGCCGCACCGGGCGCCGCTGAGAGGCACGGCTCCGGCGCGCCCTACGACTCCGGCGAGACGTTCGGCTCCGGCACCTTCGGCCCGTACGGCCGGCTCTTCGACGACCTCCCGCCGGTCGGGACCCGCACCGGCACCGCGCACCCCGACATCGCCGCCGACGAGGAGCTGGCCCCCCGCCACCGCGAGGTCGCGGCCCGTCTCGGCTACGGCGCCAGCTACGCCGTACCGCTGGAGTCGGAGGGCGCGGGCCGGCTCGGCGCCGCCATCTGGCTGTACGACGAGCCGGCCGAGCCCACCGAACGGCAGCGGCACCTGGTCGGCCTCTACCGCGACTACGCCACCGAACACCTCGCCCGCCAGCTCGAACTGGCCGAGGCCCGCAGCGCGGTGGCAACCCTCCGCGAGGAACTGCTTCCCAGCCGGCTGCCCAGGATCGCGGGCGTCCGGCTGGCGGTACACCACCACGGCGCGCGGCAGGGTGGCGGCGGCTGGTACGACGCGCTGCCGCTGCCGGAGGGCGCGCTCGGCCTCGCCGTGGGCGGAGTGACCGGTTCCGGGCCCAGCGCGATCGCCGCCATGGGCCGGCTGCGGGCGTCCCTCCGGGCGTACGCCGTCATGGAGGGTGAGGATCCGGTCGCCGTCCTGTCCGACCTCGAACTCCTGCTGCGGCTGACCGAGCCGGCCCGCGCCGCCACGGCGCTCTTCGCGTACTGCGAGCCGGCCGGCGCCCTGCGGGCCGCGGGCCGGACGAACAAGGTCGTCCTGGCGGGCGCCGGGCACTGCCCGCCGCTGATCATCGGCCGGCAGCGCATCGAGTACGTGGAGACCTCGCTGTCCGCGCCGCTCGGGATGCTCGCGTGCTGGGAGGCGCCGAGCGTGGAGATCGCACCCGCACCGGGCGAAACGCTCCTCTTCTACAGCGACGGGCTGCTGCACCGCACCGGCGACGCGATGGACCGGGCCTTCGCCCGGCTGCACCGGGCCGCCGCGAGCGTCCCCCGGGGCTCGCTGGACGACCCGGACGCCCTCGTGGAACACATCCTGCGGACCGTCCTGCCGGACGCCCCCGAGGGCATCGACGGCGACGGGGACGACGTCATCCTGCTCGCCGCCCACTTCGCATGATCCCGGCCCGCGGCGGCTCTTCGCCCAGGGCCTGTGCCAACAGCCTTCTCGGCCACTTTTGCCCGCACATACGATGGAAAGCGGCACCGTCCGAGGAGGAAATGCAGTGACCGAGCACCAGCCCGCGCCCGAGAACCCCGAAGGTGACGAGCCGATCAAGCAGCGGAAGAACGGCCTCTACCCGGCCGTCTCCGACGAGCTTGCCGCGAACATGAAGACCGGCTGGGCCGACACGGAGCTGCGCGACCTGCGGCCCATCGCCCAGGCCCCCGAGACCGCCCGGCGCCGCGCCGAGCTCTCCGCACAGTTCCCGGGCGAGCGCCTGGTGATCCCCGCGGGCAACCTCAAGACCCGCTCGAACGACACCGAGTACAGCTTCCGCGCCTCCACGGAGTACGCGTACCTCACCGGCGACCAGACCGAGGACGGCGTCCTGGTCCTGGAGCCGACCGGCCCCCAGGGGCACGACGCGACGGTGTACCTGCTGCCGCGCTCCAACCGCGAGAACGGCGAGTTCTGGCTCGACGGCCAGGGCGAGCTCTGGGTCGGCCGCCGCCACAGCCTCACGGAGGCCGAGCACCTGCTGGGCCTGCCCGCCTCGGACGTGCGCGAGCTCGCCGACGCGCTCGCCGACGCCACCGGCCCGGTCCGCGTGGTGCGCGGCCACGACGCCGACATCGAGACGGCCCTGACCGACAAGGTCACCGCCGAGCGCGACGAGGAGCTGCGCGTCTTCATCAGCGAGCAGCGCCTGGTGAAGGACGCCTTCGAGATCGGCGAGCTCCAGAAGGCCGTCGACTCCACGGTCCGCGGCTTCGAGGACGTCGTGAAGGTCCTCGACAAGGCCGAGGCCACCTCGGAGCGCTACATCGAGGGCACGTTCTTCCTGCGCGCCCGCGTCGAGGGCAACGACATCGGTTACGGCTCCATCTGCGCCGCCGGCCCGCACGCCACCACCCTGCACTGGGTGCGCAACGACGGCCCGGTCCGCTCCGGCGAGCTGCTGCTCCTGGACGCCGGTGTGGAGACCCACTCCCTCTACACCGCCGACGTCACCCGCACGCTGCCGGTCAACGGCACGTACACCGACCTCCAGCGCAAGATCTACGACGCCGTCTACAAGGCCCAGGAGGCCGGCATCGCGGCGGTGCGGCCGGGCGCCAAGTTCCGCGACTTCCACGACGCCGCCCAGCGGGTGCTCGCCGAGAAGCTCGTCGAGTGGGGCCTGACCGAGGGGCCGGTCGAGCGCGTCCTGGAGCTCGGCCTCCAGCGCCGCTGGACCCTGCACGGCACCGGGCACATGCTCGGCCTGGACGTCCACGACTGCGCGGTCGCCCGTACCGAGGCGTACGTGGACGGTGTCCTGGAGCCGGGCATGGTGCTGACCGTCGAGCCCGGTCTGTACTTCCAGGCGGACGACACCACCGTGCCCGAGGAGTACCGCGGGATCGGCGTCCGGATCGAGGACGACATCCTCGTCACCGAGGACGGCAACCGGAACCTCTCCGCAGCGCTGCCGCGGACGTCCTCCGCGGTCGAGGCGTGGATGGCGGAGCTCAAGGGTTGAGCCCTCGAAGAGCCTGAACCGGTACGAAGAGCCGTGGCCCGCGCCGAGCGGGCCGCGGCTCTTCGCCGTACCGGCGGCCGGGAGCGGGTCAGCGGGTCAGCGGGTCAGCGGGTGGTGTAGCCGCCGTTGACGAACAGCGTCTGGCCGTTGAGCCACCAGCCGTCGGTGAGCAGGAACTTCACGTACGGCGCGATGTCCTCGATCTTCGTGAGCTCGCCGTTCATCGCCGACGACTTGTGGTACGCGATCGAGTCGTCGCTCTCGGCCGGGTAGAAGAAGCCGGTGTCCATGGGCCCGGGGGCGATGTTGTTGACGGAGATGTTGCGGCCGAACAGCTCCTTGGAGAGCGCGCGGGTGAAGTGCTCGACGGGGGCCTTGCTGCCCGCGTAGACGGAGTAGAGGCCGGTGTAGGCGGCGAGCAGCGAGGTCACGATGGTGACGATCTTCCCGCCGTCCTCCAGCCGCTTGGCGGCCTCGCGCATCATGAAGTAGGCCGCCTTGGTGTTGACGGCGAACATCTTGTCGAACTCTTCCTCGGAGGTCTCGGTCATCGGCTTCTTGATGACCATGCCGGCCGTGTTCACCATGCAGTCGACCTTGCCGAAGGCGGCGACCGCGACATCGAAGAGCCCCTCGACCTCGGACACGTCGGTCAGGTCGGCCTCATGGACGACCGCGTCGCCGCCCGCGGCCTTGACCTGCTCGGCGGTCTGCTGCGCGCCCTCCTTGGAGGAGGGGCTGTTGTAGTGGACGACGACCTGAGCACCGTCCGAGGCGACCTGCCTGGCGATGAGGCTGCCGAGGTTCCTCGACGCGCCCCCGATGACGACGACCTTGTCCTTGAGCGTGCGGGTGGGTGCGGGCGTGGGCATGGGTCTCTCCCGGAGACGGATGGATGCCGGCAAGACAGGCAGATGCCAGGCAGGTGCCGGACAGAAGCCAGGCAGAAGCTGGTATTGCCCACGTTATTGACGTATGTCCGGATGCGCCTGCGGACGACCCCCACCTGGGCCGTTCCCCGGCCGTGTCCGGCGGATCTTCGGCTGCGGGCCGGCTGTGCCGCCTGCGGCGGCGAGCGCCCTGCAGGCGCGTCCTCAAGCGCCGGACGGGCTTGATTTCGCTGGGCTCAGCCCCTTGCAGCCCGTCCGGCGATTGAGGACACCGCCGCGCAGCGGTGGTGCGCACGACACGGCCTAGCCCCCGAGGCCCGCGTCGCGTGCCAGCAGCGCGGCCTGCACGCGGTTCTCGCACTCCAGCTTGGCGAGGATGCGGCTGACGTACGTCTTCACCGTGGCCTCGCTCATATGGATCCGCCGCCCGGCGTCGGCGTTGGACAGGCCCTCGCCGAGCAGCGCCAGCACCTCGCGCTCACGCCCGCTCAGCGCGGCGACCCGCGCCCGCGCCCGCTCGCCCCGGTCGGTGGCCGGGGTGACCACCAGGGAGTCGGCGACGTGCCGGGTCGCCGCGGGGGACAGATACGCGTCGCCGGCCGCGGCCGCCCGTACCGCCCCTATCAGCTCGCCCGGCGCCGAGTCCTTGAGCAGGAAGCCGGCCCCGCCCTGCCGCAACGCCCGCAGGACGTTGTCGCGCTCGCCGAAGGTGGTCAGGATCAGCACCCGGGTGGCGGGGGCCGCCCGCCGGAGTTCGGCGAGCGCGTCGAGACCGTCCATCACCGGCATGCGGATGTCGAGCAGCGTCACGTCCGCCCGGTGGCACCGGGCCAGCTCGACCGCCTCGCGCCCGTTCGCCGCCTCCGCCACGACCTCGATGTCGTCGGCCGAGGTGAGGATCATCCGGATGCCCGCCCGGATGAGCGGCTCGTCATCGGCGATGAGGACGCGGATCACCTGGTCTCCCGCTCCGTTAATTCTTGACGTGGAACACGCGCTTCTCGGCCAGTTTCCCGTCCTTGAAGCAGAAGCGGTACACGGTATCCGTGCTCAGACCCTTGGAGGTGTCGGTGGACAGCAGTGCGAGGCAGCTCGTGCCCTCCGGGTCGTCCGGCAGCTTGGTCTTCACGTCCGAGG
Source organism: Streptomyces sp. ISL-11 (assembly GCF_018614525.1). Classification (GTDB taxonomy): domain Bacteria; phylum Actinomycetota; class Actinomycetes; order Streptomycetales; family Streptomycetaceae; genus Streptomyces. Next base: position 122,061 of record NZ_JAGGOL010000016.1, on the reverse strand, counting down.
TGATGAAGGATTCGCCCGACGGCAGCCGCTCGCGCACCTGCTTCTCACTCTCGCCGATCCGGACCGAGGCGTAGTCGTCGGGCCCTATGAGGGCCTTGTCCGACTCCTCGATCACCTTGCCCACCCCGAGGACAGCCAGCACCACCAGACCCACGAGCACCAGCAGGGCGACGCCGCAGCCGATCAGGCAGCCGTTTCTCTTCTTGCTCACGATGTTCTCGAACTCCTCGCGCGGATCCGACCAGTCGATGACCGGTCCACCGTCGCCCGGCGGCAGCTGCCCCATCTGCTGCCGGAAGTCGTCGGCCGCGTCGACGAAGGTCGACTCCCCCGCCTCCTTCGTCTCGTACGGAAGCACCCCGGCGAGCCGGAAGCCGCCGTCCAGCGGTCCGGCGTACACCATCCCGCCGACCAGCCGGGCCCGCTCCCGCAGCCCCGTCAGCCCCTGTCCGCCGCTGACCGGCGCCGCCCACGCCCCGGGCCCGTCCGGCGCCGGGCCGTTCGCCACCTCCACGACGACCGCGTCCGGCTCATAGCGCAGGCTGACGGTGATGGGCGCGCCCGGTGCGTGCTTGTAGGCGTTCGTCAGCCCTTCCTGCGCGACGCGGTACGCGGCGTGGTCGGCCGTCAGCGCCAGCCGGCGCGGCTCGCCCGACCGCTCGAACCGCACCCGGGCCCCGGCGGCCGCCGCCGACTCGACCAGCGCCTCGATGCCGGCCACCGCCCGGGAGACGGGCTCCCGCTCCTCGGCCGTGCCGGCGTCCTTGAGGATGCCGACCACCTCGCGCAGCTCGTGCATCGCCGCCACCGACGCGTCGCGCAGCACTCCGACGGCCTCCCGCTGCCGCCCGGTCAGCTCCCGGTCCACCTCCAGCGCGCCCGTGTGCACGGCGATGAGGGCCAGCTGGTGCCCGAGGCTGTCGTGCATGTCCTGGGCGATGCGCTGCCGCTCCCGCAGCCGCGCCTGCCCCGCGATCATCTGCCGCTCGCGCAGCAGCTGGGCGTTGCGCTCCCGCAGGGCCTGAAGCAAGGTGCGGCGCTGCGTCCAGTACCGGCTGGTGAGGCCGGGGACCACCGCGGAGACCAGGAAGGTCAGGGTGCCGAGCGAGGCGAACAGCAGCACCGACTGCTGTATGTGCCACAAACCGAGCACCATGTTCACGACGAAGGCCGCGCAGAAGGTCACCAGCGCCCGCATCACCCCGGGGATCCGGCGCCCCGCCGACCAGCCGGCCAGGAACAGGATCAGGCCGCCGCCCTCGGTCACCCCGGACAGCGCCGCCGCGACGACGAGCACCGTCCCGGGCAGCACCCTCCGCAGCAGCGACAGCGCGGCGACGGCCGCCGCCACCGCCACGATCCGCAGGACGCCGTTGCCACTGAGCCACTCGATGGCCCCGGAGAGCCCCGCGAGCGTGAGCGCCAGCGCGCACTCGCCGGCCAGCCGCCGCCGGGACCACTGCCCGGGGTCGACCAGCCGCCGCCACAGCTCACGGGCCCACGTCGTCGCCTTCATGCCCCGCAGCCTAGGCAGCGGGCACGAGCGGGTTCGTCGGCCGAAGGTCTAGCGGCGGAACGACCAAAGTCGCCGGTCGCGACGGCTCATGACATCTTTCGGCTCTCACAACGCCTTGAGCTCGCACCACCCTTTGAGCTCTCACGACGCCTTGAGCCCTCACGACGCCTTGAGGAGGGCGCCCTCTCTCCACTTGAGGATCTTGTCGAAGCTGACCACCGCGCCCTGGTGCCCCGGTCGGTTGCGGACCCGGACGTGGTCGGTGAGCGACTCGATGAGAAAAAGGCCCCTGCCGTGTTCGTCCTGGGCGGGGGCCGGTGTCTTCGGGCGCTGGGGCCGGTTCGCGCGCCGCGGCTGCGGGCGGCGGTCGCGTCGGCGCGGCTGCTCCGGAAAACCCGGTCCTGAATCCGTGACCTCGATCCGGCAGGTGTCGCCGTCGATGAACGCGGTCACGAGATAACCGGTGGAGGAGTCACCGCCGTGCTCGACGGCGTTGGCGCACGCCTCACTGAGGGCGACCGACAGGTCGTAGGAGATCTCGGGGTCGACCCCGGCCGTCTCCATGGTCCCGACCAGCAGTCGTCGTGCGAGCGGCACGCTCGCGGCCTCGCGCCGCAGATGGAGTGACCACCAAATGCTCATGCTCAGCCTCCTGGCCGCGGCTCGACATACCGATACGTATAGCCACCCCTGATGGCCCGTAAGCCTGCCGAGTGCGTGAGACCGCTCATTCGGACGACGCGGCGAATGGGTGCGTCGGTGTATGGAGGTACTCCGCCGTGCGCCGGTGCGCCCCGTTCAGGTGGCGATCGGGCGCCCCCTGCCGTAGGGCGGGAGGGGGGCCGGTGGGATGATGGCGCAGCCATGTCTGACCCCGTCGCGCGCGCCGGCGCCGATCTGCGACTGTTCCGGGCCGCGGTGTTCACCGCGGTCTGTGTTCTGCTGTCCGCGGGCGGGCACGTACTGGCATCCTGCGCGAGCGTCCCGCTGTGGACGCTGGGCGCGGGCTTCGCCCTGGTCCTGGCGGCGGCCGTGCCGCTGGCCGGGCGGGAACGCTCCCTGCCGGGCATCGCGGCCGCGCTGGCCGCCGGGCAGCTCGCCCTGCACACGCTCTTCGGTCTCGGGCAGCACGACGCCGGGGTGACCCCGCGCCAGGCGGGCTCCGAGGGCAGCCTGATCACCTTCGCCGCGAAGCTGATCTGCAACCAGCCACATCCGATGTCCGCGACGGAGGCCCGCCGCGTCATCACCGACGCCGGGATCGACCCGTCCGTACACCCGATGCCGGTGGCCGCGCCCACCCCCGCTCCGCCGGGGTCGCTGCTCGACCTCCTGCCGACCTCGCTGCCGATGCTGCTCGGCCACCTGCTCGCGGCGCTGGCCGCCGGCTGGCTGCTGCGGCGCGGAGACGTCGCGCTGTGGCGGGTCGTCGGGCTCTCGGAGCGGTCGGCGCGCGCGGTGGCCGAGGCAGCGCTCGTACGCGCGCTGCGCTCCGCCCTCACGCTCGTACGCGCCCTGTGGGAGCGCGTCGGCGGGAAGCCGGTCGTACCGGCCCGCGGCGCGTACCGGGAGGAGGAGCGCCCGGCGGCCGAGCCGGTGCTCCAGCACGTCGTGATCAGGCGGGGACCGCCGGTCTGCGCCCTCGCGGCCTGACCACGCGACGCACTCCGGCATTTCGGGCGGAAGGGCGGTCGCGCTGTCGCCGCACGCGCGCAACCGCATCCCTTTCGTCCCTCCTGCCTCTGGAGTGTCCCCATGAACGCCAGCACCGCTCGCCTGCGCCGCCTCCCCCTCGTCGGCGGTATCGCCGCCGGCACCGTCCTGCTGCTCGCCGGTCCCGCCTTCGCGCACGTCAGCGTGCAGCCCGGCACCGCCGAGAAGGGCGGCTACAGCACCATCGCCTTCAAGGTGCCGAACGAGAAGAACGACGCCTCCACCGTGAAGCTGGAGGTCACCCTCGACCCGAAGCACCCGCTGTCCTCGGTGACGGTGCAGCCCGTACCGGGCTGGGAGGTGAAGGTCGAGAAGAGCAAGCTCGACAAGCCGCTCCAGTCGCACGGCAAGACGATCGACGAGGCCGTCAGCAAGATCACCTGGTCCGGCGGCAAGATCGAGCCGGGTCAGTTCCAGCAGTTCCCGCTGTCGGTCGGCCAGCTGCCGACGGACGCGGACGAAATGGTCTTCAAGGCGCTCCAGACCTACTCCGACGACGACGTCGTGCGCTGGATCGACCCGTCCAAGCCGGGCGGCGCGGAGGCCGAGCACCCGGCGCCGACCCTGAAGCTCGTCGCGAAGGCCGGCGCCGCCGACAAGAAGACGGACGCCGGCACGGCGGACGACAAGAACACGCGGGCGGCGGGCTCCGAGAAGAGCGACGGCTCCGACACCACCGCCCGGGTCCTCGGCGTCGCCGGCATCGTCGTCGGTGTCGTGGGCGTGGCCTTCGGCGTGCTCGCCGGACGCCGCCGCACCGACGCCTGACCCACGGAACCGCCGGGGCGCGGCCGCCCGACGCGCTGCCGCCGCCCCTGCACCACCGACCGATTCCGGAGAAGAACTCCATGCGCACCAAGATCCTGGGCGTGGCGCTGGCCACCGCCGCCGCGCTCGCCCTGACCGCCTGCGGGGGCGGCTCGGGCGGCGACAGCGACAAGCCCGCCGCCGATGTGTCCGCGGCGCCCAAGAAGGCCGCGATCACCCTCGACCGGCCGAACCCCAAGCCGGACCTGGTCCTGACCGACACGTCCGAGAAGAAGTACGAGCTGGTCAAGGAGACCAAGGGCCACCCCGTCCTGCTCTACTTCGGCTACACCTACTGCCCGGACGTCTGCTCGACCGTCGTCGCCGACATGGCCGACGCCGCGAAGAAGCTGCCCAAGGCGGACCGCGACAACCTGAAGATCGTCTTCGTCACCACCGACCCCGAGCGGGACACCCCCAAGCGGATGCGCGAGTGGCTCGACGCCCAGGGCGGGCAGGACATCGTCGGTCTGACCGGCTCGTTCGACACCGTCCAGGCGGCCGCCAAGCCGCTCGGCATCCTCGTGGAGAAGCCGAAGAAGGAGAAGGACGGCTCCATCACCGTCAGCCATGGCGCCCAGGTCATCGGCTTCTCGCCGAAGGACGACGGCGGCCACTGGGTCTACACCGCCGAAACCACCGCCGCCCAGTACGCCAAAGATCTCCCGAAGATCGTCAAGGGGGAGAACCCGTGATGCGCAAGTCCACTGCCGCCACCGCCGCCGTCCTGCCGCTCCTGCTCGCCGGAGGCATGCTCCTGGTCACCGGCTGCCAGTCGGAGAAGAACGCCCTGGCCACCGACAAGCCCGAGCTGTCGGTCAGCGGCGCCTACCTGCCGCAGCCCGCGATGGCGGACATGGCCGCCGCCTACCTCACCGTCGAGAACGACGGCGACAAGGCCGACCGGCTCACCTCCGTCACCAGCCCGATCTCCGGTGACATCACCATGCACACCACCGAGGGCTCGCGGATGAAGCACGCGACCGAGCTCGACGTGCCCGCGAAGGGCGCGCTGAAGCTCAGCCGCGGAGGCACGCATCTGATGCTCGGCAAGCTCGGCCACCTGCCGAAGGCCGGCGAGAAGGTGGAGTTCACGCTGCACTTCGCCACGTCCGGGTCCATGAAGATCCAGGTCCCGGTCGAGTCCACGACGTTCCGTCCCAAGGACTGACGTGCGATGAGGACCCTGACCACCGGACGGCTGCTGCCCCTGCTGGGGACGCTGCTCGCCGCGCTGCTGTGCGCACTCGGCCCTGGTGCGGCCACAGCGTCGGCGCACGCCGCCCTGACCGCCACCGACCCCGCCGACGGGTCGGTGGTGCCGGCCGCGCCCCGGCGGGTGACGCTCACCTTCTCCGAGGGGGTGCTGCTGAACTCCGATTCGCTGCGCGTCCTCGACCCGAGCGGCGCGCGCGTCGACGAGGGGCGGCCGACCCACGCGGACGGCAAGTCGGGCACCGCGACCGTCGGGCTGCGCGCCGGGATCGGCGACGGCACGTACACGGTGGCGTGGCAGGCCGTCTCGGCGGACAGCCATCCGGTGGCCGGGGCCTTCACCTTCTCCATAGGCGCGCCGTCGAAGACGGCGGCGAAGGTGATGACGGCCAGGGTCGACCCGGTCGTCGACTGGTTCTACGGAGCGGCGCGGTACGCGGCGTACGCCGGTTTCGTGCTGCTGGTGGGCGGCTGCGTCTTCGCCGGGGTGTGCCGCTCGGCGCGGCCCGTCCGACGGATCGCGGTGGGCGGCTGGATCACGCTCTTCGCCTCGACGGCAGCGCTGATGCTGCTGCGCGGCGCGTACACGAGCGGCAAGGGACCGGGCTCGGTCCTCGACCTGTCGCTGCTGGGCGATGTGCTGTCCACCAAGCCGGGTGCCGCGCTGCTGTCCCGGCTGCTGCTGCTGAGCGCGGCGGCCGTCTTCCTGGCCGTGCTCTTCGGCTCGCACGCCCGTGAGGACGACGACCGCACGCCCGGGGAGCGCCGCGACGTGGCGTACGGGCTCGGGATCGGCGGCGCGGTCGTCGCGACCGGGCTGGCGGCGACCTGGGCGATGGCCGAGCACGCCTCGGCCGGTCTGCAGACCTGGCTGGCGATGCCCGTGGACGTGCTGCACCTGCTGGGCGTCGCGGTGTGGCTGGGCGGGCTGGCCGCCCTGCTGGCCACGCTGTGGAGCGGCGAACCGATCCGGCGGGCCGCCGTGATCCGCTTCTCGCGGCTCGCGTTCGCCTCGGTGTGCGTCCTGGTGGCGACGGGGCTGTACCAGTCCTGGCGGCAGGTCGGCTCGTGGGGCGCGCTCACCGGCACCGAGTACGGGCGGCTGTTGCTGATCAAGGCCGGTCTGGTGGTCGCCCTGGTCGGCGTCGCGTCGTTCTCGCGGCGCTGGACGGGGCGGCTCGGCGACCGTACGGAGCCGAGGAGGGCCAAGGCCGCCGCCCCGGTGAAGGCACCGGCCGGCAAGGGCGGCGGGACGTCACCCGAACGAGCCGTTCAGCTCGCCCGGCAGCGGGCGGCGCTCGCGAAGGCGGCCGGGCGGCGGCAGCGCGACGCGGACGAGGGGCGCAGCGGTCTGCGGCGTTCCGTCCTGGCCGAGACCGCCGTCGCGGTCGTCCTCCTCGCCGTCACCACGATGCTCACCGGCACGCAGCCGGGCCGCGCGGAGACCGAACAGAAGGAAGCCGGCGCCGCCCGCGCGGCGGCCACCGCCGCCGGGCCGGCCGAGGTGAGAATCCCGTACGACACCGGTGGCACGAACGGCCGCGGTACGGCCGTCGTACGGATCGACCCGGCGCGCTCGGGCGACAACACCCTCGGCGTGACGGTGACCGATCCGGCCGGGCGGCCGGTCGACGTGCCGCAGCTCGATGTCTCCTTCACCGAGACGCGGAAGAACATCGGGCCGCTGCGGGCCTCGCTCCGGCACGTCTCCGCGGGCCGCTGGCAGGCGACCGGTTTCCAGCTGCCCATGGCCGGCGAGTGGCAGCTGACCCTGACCGTACGGACCTCCGAGATCGACCAGATCACGGAGATCAGGAACGTGAAGATCAACTAATGGCTGAACGGGTTGCGGAAGTGAAGCGAGACGGTACGGACGCGATGAGCCGGCGGCGGCTCCTCGGCACAGCCGGGGCGGTCGGCGCGGCGGGGCTCGTCGTCGGAGGCGGAGGCGGCGCGTTCGCGGCGCATGCCGTACGGAAGGAGCCGGCGGCGCTGGCCGGGGTCGGCTCGGCGTCCGTGTTGTTTCACGGGAAACATCAGCCGGGCATCGCCGAACCGGCGCAGGCGTGCGGCCACCTGCTCGCCTTCGACCTGGCGCCGGGCGCCGACCGCAAGGCCGCGGCGGCACTGCTGCGGCGCTGGTCGGCGACGGCGGCGGAGCTGATGGCGGGCGGGACGCCGAAGGACGATGCCACCGGCATCGCGCTCGACGCGGGGCCGTCGTCCCTGACCGTCACCTTCGGTTTCGGCCGCACCTTCTTCGACCGCACCGGGCTGGCCGCGAAGCGGCCCGCCGCGCTGGAGCCGCTGCCCGCCTTCACCGGCGACGCGCTGGACGCCGGGCGCGGCGAGGGCGACCTGTGGGTGCAGATCGGCGCCGACGACCCGCTCGTCGCCTTCCACGCGCTGCGACTGCTCCAGAAGCAGGCCGGGGACGCGGCGCGGCCGCGCTGGCAGATGAACGGCTTCAACCGGGCCCCGGGTGCGACCGCCGAGCCGAAGACCGGCCGCAATCTGATGGGCCAGATCGACGGTACGAACAATCCGAAGCCGTCGGACCCCGACTTCGCCGAGCGGGTCTTCGTGCCGGACGACTCCGGCGACTGGATGGCCGGCGGCTCGTACGCGGTCGTACGGCGCATCCGGATGCTGCTCGACAGCTGGGACCACCTGTCGCTGGAGCGCCAGGAGCGGGTGATCGGCCGGCGCAAGTCCGACGGGGCGCCGCTGTCGGGCGGTACGGAGACGACGCCGGTCGACCTGAACAAGATCGACGGGAACGGCGCGCTGGCGATCGCGGGCGACGCACACATCCGCGTGGCGGCACCGGAGTCGAACCGGGGCGCGGCGATGCTGCGGCGGGCCTTCTCGTACCACGACGGCTTCCGCGACGACGGGGCGCCGGACGCGGGCCTGCTGTTCATCGCCTGGCAGGCGGATCCGCGCCGCGGGTTCGTCCCCGTCCAGCGCAAGCTCGACCGCGGCGACGGCCTCTCCCGCTTCCTCCGTCACGAGTCGAGCGGGCTCTTCGCGGTGCCGGGTGGGTGTGCGGAGGGGGAGTACGTGGGGCAGCGGTTGCTGGAGGGGTGAGGGCCCTTCGGGGCCGCCGGCCGTCTTCCGCGGCCGGCGCGTACGCGCTGACGCGCGGTGTCCTCAATCGTCGGACGGGCTGGATCTTGCCGGGGTGGCTGATCGAGGTGCGGCACGGGCGGCCCGGTGCCTGGAGATACGGGTGCCGGGACGGGCCGGGGGCCGGGTCGTGGGCCGGGTCGTGGGCCGGGTCGTGGGCCCGGGATGGCCGCCGGGTGCGGGCGTCCGGGCCGGGCTCCGGGCCGGACGCGGCCGCCGGGAGAACACCGAGCCGGGCTGAACAGGCGACACAAGCGCCCACCCATCCAGCCCGTCCGGTGTTTGAGGACGACGCGCGTCAGCGCGGAACAGGCACGAGGAACCTGGACCTACCCTCCAGCCCGTCCAGCCTGCCCATCAGGGACCGAGGAACTCGCGCGACCTGGGCCGACGCCCACCCCCTCCGGCCCGTCCGGCATTCGAGGACACCGCGCGTCAGCGCGGAGCAGGCACCGGGGACCCGGACGGATTCGTCCCCACAGCCCGTCCGGCGCTTGAGGGCACGGCCGCGAGCCGTCCTCGGAGGAACCCCGTTCCCGGAAAGATCCACCGCCGCAGCGGTAACGTGGCAAGCCCCACCAGCGGACCGTTCCGGAGGAAAACCCGCGTGATGTCGGCCAGCCGCTATACCTATCTCGGCCCAGAAGGCACCTTCACCGAGGCCGCCCTCCGCACCCTGCCGGAGGCGGCGACCCGCGAGCTGGTCCCCATGGTGTCCGTACCGGCCGCCCTGGACGCCGTGCGCCACGGTGAGGCTGCCGCCGCGCTCGTACCGATCGAGAACTCCGTCGAGGGCGGGGTCACCGCGACCCTCGACGAACTGGCCACCGGCACCCCGCTGATGATCTACCGCGAGGTGCTGCTCCAGATCGCGTTCGCCCTGCTCGTACGTCCCGGAACCGCCCTCTCCGACATCAAGACGGTGACCGGCCACCCCGTCGCCCAGCCGCAGGTGCGCAACTGGCTGGCCGCGAACCTGCCGGACGCCCGCTGGGAGTCCTCGGCGTCGAACGCGGACGGTGCGCGGCTGGTGCAGGAGGGGCGCTACGACGCCGCCTTCGCGGGGGAGTTCGCGGCGGCGACGTACGGGCTGGTGCCGCTGGTCACCGACATCCACGACGCGGAGAACGCGCAGACCCGGTTCGTACTCGCCGGGCGGCCGGCGCGGCCGGCGGCGCGTACGGGTGCGGACAAGACGTCCGTGGTGGTGTGGCTGCGCGACGATCACCCGGGCGCACTGCTGGAGTTGCTCCAGGAGTTCGCGACGCGCGGTGTGAACCTGATGCTCATCCAGTCGCGCCCGACCGGCGAGGGCATCGGCAACTACTGCTTCGCGATCGACGCGGAGGGGCACATCACCGATCGCCGGGTGAGCGAGGCCCTGATGGGGTTGAAGCGGATCTGTCCGAAGGTGCGGTTCCTCGGTTCGTACCCGCGCGCGGGGGTCGACCCGGCCGATGTGGCGGACACGGCGCCCGGGATGTCGGACAGCGCCTTCGTGGCGGCGGCGGACTGGCTGGCCAGGTGCCAGGACGGGCGGGCGTGATCGCTTCGGCGGCCGCGCGGACGGCCTCGGGGCGCTCGCGCCCCACAAAGTTATCCACAGGCTTTTCCCGGTCTGGGGATAAGTCGACAGATCGAGGGCGTCCAGGCCGCCCCCGAATCGGTCAAGGTCGACAAATCTCTCTAACTACAGGGCTGTCATCCACAGCACCTAGGTGGCCGCGCGAGGCCCTCGCGCCACCCCACTGTCAGTCGAATGCCATCGAACAACCCTTTAGCGCATGCCATTACCACCCGAATGAGTGGCAGAGCGACGTTTGCCCAAGGAATCTTCGACATAAAGACAGAACCGGGCGGAATGTTCGATTCCGGCGTCCACAGATTTCACGCACAGCCTGTGGACAAAGAAACGGAGCCCCCGACACCTGTGGACAACAGGCTCACCAACTGCCGCCCGCCGCAAGGCGGGACGACGCTACACCGTGCCCCTATGCCCTATTTCATCAATTGCGCGCGAATTTCCCGACAGCCGGTCCGGCCCGTTATTCCTCGCCTTTCCAGTCTCCCCAAAATGGGGCAAACGCAACGAAAAGGAATATCGCGTCGAGTGATCGCGCCCGCGAAGGTAGCCTGGTGGGGTGATTGACCTTCGCCTGCTTCGTGAGGACCCCGACCGTGTGCGCGCCTCTCAGCGCGCCCGTGGAGAGGACGTCGACGTCGTCGACGCACTGCTCTCCGCCGACGAACGGCGCAGGTCGTCCAGCGTCCGCTTCGATGAACTCCGCTCCGAGCAGAAGTCGCTCGGCAAGCTCATCCCCAAGGCCACCGGTGACGAGAAGACCGCGCTGCTGAAGAAGGCCGGCGAGCTGTCCGCCGCCGTCAAGGCCGCCGACGCCGAGCAGGACGAGGCCGCCGCCGAGGCGCAGCGCCTGCTCCTGCAGATCGGCAACCTCGTCCACCCGGACGTGCCGGTCGGCGGCGAGGACGACTTCGTCGTCCTGGAGACCGTGGGCACGCGGCGCGACTTCTCCGCCGAGGGCTTCGAGCCCAAGGACCACCTGGAGCTCGGCCAGGCGCTCGGCGCGATCGACGTCGAGCGCGGCGCGAAGGTCTCCGGCTCGCGCTTCTACTACCTGACGGGCATCGGCGCGCTGCTGGAGCTCGCCCTCGTCAACGCCGCGATCGCCCAGGCCACCGCCGCCGGCTTCACGCCGATGCTCACCCCCGCGCTGGTCAAGCCGCGCGCCATGGAGGGCACCGGCTTCCTCGGCCAGGCCGCGCAGGACGTCTACCACCTGGACAACGACGACCTGTACCTGGTCGGCACGTCCGAGGTGCCGCTCGCGGCGTACCACATGGACGAAATTCTCGACGCCGCCCAGCTCCCGATGCGCTACGCCGGCTTCTCGCCGTGCTTCCGCCGCGAGGCCGGCACGTACGGCAAGGACACCCGCGGCATCTTCCGCGTGCACCAGTTCGACAAGGTCGAGATGTTCTCGTACATCGCACCCGAGGACGCCGACGCCGAGCACGCGCGCCTGCTGGAGTGGGAGAAGCAGTGGCTGACGAGCCTGGAGCTGCCGTTCCAGGTGATCGACACCGCCACCGGTGACCTCGGCTCCTCGGCCTCGCGGAAGTTCGACTGCGAGGCGTGGATCCCCACCCAGGGCAAGTACCGCGAGCTGACCTCCACCTCGAACTGCAACGAGTTCCAGGCCCGCCGCCTGTCCGTGCGGATGCGCGACGGCAAGAACGTCCGCCCGGTGGCGACGCTCAACGGCACGCTGTGCGCGGTCCCGCGCACGATCGTGGCCATCCTGGAGAACCACCAGCAGGCCGACGGCACGGTCCGCGTCCCCGAGGTCCTCCGTCCGTACCTGGGCGGCCGGGAGATCCTGGAGCCCCTCGCCAAGTGAGTCCGACGAGTTCGACGGGTCCGAGCACGCTGCCGTACCGGCTGATCGCGACGGACCTCGACGGCACGCTGCTGCGCTCCGACGACACCGTCTCGGAGCGCACCCGCGCCGCGCTCGGCCGGGTCACGGCGGCGGGTGCCTCGCACATCATCGTCACGGGCCGGTCGGTGCCGTGGACGAAGCACATCCTGGACGCGCTGGACTACCGCGGTCTCGCGGTATGCGGCCAGGGCGCGCAGGTTTACCACGCCGGCGAGCACAGACTGCTGACGTCGGTCACGCTGGACCGGAAGCTCGCCGCACTGGCCCTCGCCAAGGTCGAGGCGGAGGTCGGCCCGCTGTTCCTGGCCGCCAGCCGCGACGGCATGGACGGCGAGGTGCTGGTCGGCCCCGGCTACCGCATCCAGGAAGGCCCGCTGCCGGCCGTCCCGATCACCGACCCCGGTGAGCTGTGGGCCGCGCCCCTGAACAAGCTCTACCTCCAGCACCCCGACCTCGGCGACGACGGTCTGGCCGAGGTGGCCCGGGCCGTCGCCGGCGACCTGGTCGGCGTGACGATGGCGGGCCCCGGCATCGTCGAGCTGCTGCCCCTGGGCCTCAGCAAGGCCACGGGCCTGTCGCTGGCCGCGCGCCGGCTGGGCATGAAGGCCGCCGACACGATCGCCTTCGGTGACATGCCCAATGACGTCCCGATGTTCGGCTGGGCGGCCCACGGCGTGGCCATGGCCAACGCCCATGCCGAGCTGAAGGCGGTGGCGGACGAGATCACCGACTCGAACGAGGACGACGGGATCGCGACGGTCCTGGAGCGTCTGTTCGCCTGAGAGCAGTTGGTTCTCCCCCAGCCGCCGTCGGGTCCCCGACGGCGGCTGTCGTGTCTCCTGAGGCCGTCGTCGGGCCTTCCGGGGTGTCCGCCGGGCCTCCCGAGCCATCCGCCGGGCCGCCGCCGGCCGTCGCGGGAACTCTTACCCTGGCCACCGCCGGACGGGTGAAGTCCCACGGCGGCCTGCCGTTCGTGAGCGGCCAGCAGGCGAGGCCGATCGCGACGGAGATCGCGTGGCCGATGTCGGTGTACGTACCGCCGGTGCACAGGGGAACGGCGAAGAACAGCACCAGGCCGACCAGGTAGAGCCACCGCCAAGGCCGGGGCACCCGATAGGCGAGGATGCCGGCGGCCGCGGCGAGCCCGTACGAGACGCCTATGTCGACAACGTGCTTCATCGAGCGCGGCAGCGAGTGGTCCTCTATGGACATCAGGACGACCTGCTGGCTGATGAGCGTGGCCGCGACATGGGCGACGGCGACGGTGAACAGCCAGCGCGCGGTGCCGATCCAGCGTTCGACATTGGCGTGGACGAGCTCGAAGAGACAGGCGTAGAGGACGAAGGACGACGGGTTCTCGATCCAGAAGCCGCTGATCAGCAGCGACTGCAGCGGGTGTTTGTTCAGCTGATGGATGTTGCTGCTGGTGCGGTGGAGGAGGAAGGTCTCCAGGTCCTGGCTGGCCGCGGCGATGACCAGGCTGGTGACTCCGATGATCAGCAGCCAGATGTGGGTGCCGGGCGAGGTGCGGACCCAGGAGCGTATGCCGGGCCCCAGGAGGGATACGTCGGCCTTCACGGTTCGACGGTAGCCCGGATGGCCTCATGGGGGCACGATCGGCGAGTATTCAGTTGTAGGATGACTGGGCAACCGGATGGATTTGTAGATCACGAGCTTCGGAGGAACGGCGGCATGGCACTGCGGGCAGCGGGACGGCAGTCCCTGGTGGACACCGTCGTGGATCAGTTGCGCGCGCAGGTCGCCGCGGGCGAGTGGCGGGTCGGCGAGCGCATCCCGACCGAACACGCCCTCGCCGAGCAGCTCCAGGTCGGGCGGAACACCGTCCGCGAGGCCGTACGGGTCCTCGTGCACGCCGGAATGCTGCGCTCGCGGCAGGGCGAGGGCACGTTCGTCCTCTCCATGTCGGACCCGGCCGAGATCATGCGCGGCGTGCAGCGCGCGGGGGTGCGGGACGTCCTGGAGCTGCGGATCGCGCTGGAGGTGGAGGCCGCGCGCCTCGCCGCGCTGCGGCACGAGCCCGGCGACCTGGACCGGATGCGGGCCGCGCTCAAGGCGCAGACGGCCTTCGAGGACTCCGAGGGCCAGCCCGACTCCGGCAACCTGGAGCTGTACGCCGATCACGACGTCGAGTTCCACAAGGCGGTCGTGGAGGCCGCGCACAACAGCGCGCTGACCGCGACGTACGGCTGGTTCAGCAGCTCGGTGCGGGAGGCGCTGCTCACCGCGCTCGGCGACCGGGAGATGCCGCGCATCGACCACGGCGACCACGACGACCTGCTGAACGCCATCGCCTCCGGCGACCCCGACGAGGCCGCGCACGCCTGCCGGCTGCTGCTCGAACGACCGAAACAGGCCGTCGAGTCCCTGCTCCCCGAGAGCTGACCCCCTCTTCCGTTCCCGCTCGCCATCGCACCTGCCCTTGGAGAACCGCCCCATGCCCGAGACGAAGCCCGGCGCACCACTGATCGACGCGGAGGAGGATCTGGCCCCCGCGCCACCGGTCGTCGCCGCGCGCCGGCGGCTGCGCGCCCATCCCGCGCTCGTGATGCTCGGCATCGTCCTGGCCTCGCTCAATATGCGGGCCGCGCTGGCCGGGGTGTCGCCGCTGCTCGGCGAGATCGGTGACCACTTCCACCTGGCCGCCACCGCGAGCAGCCTGGTGACGACCATTCCGCTGGTCTTCATGGGCCTCGGCTCGATCGTCGCGCCGAAGCTGGCCCGCCGGTGGGGCACCGAGGCGGTGCTGTGCGGCGCGCTCGTCCTGCTGTGCGGCGGCATCCTGCTGCGCGTCGCGCCGCCGGTCGTCGCCCTGTTCGTCGGCTGCGCGCTCGTCGGCACGGCGATAGCCCTGCTGAACGTCCTGATGCCCGGCCTGATCAAGCGGGACTTCCCTGAGCGGGCCGCGAGCATGACCGCGCTCTACTCCACCGCGATGATCCTCGGCGCCACCGTCTCCGCGGCCTCCGCCGTGCCGCTGGAGGAGGCCCTCGGCGGCTGGCAGGGCTCCCTCGTCTCCTGGGCGCTGCTGGCGGCCGTCGCCGCGGCCGCCTGGCTCCCCCAGGCGGCCATCGCACGCCGGGGCACCGCGCACGGCCTGCCGGCCGCCACCGCCCGGCCCACCGCGTCCGGCGAGGGGCGCGCGCTGCTGCGCACGCCGCTGGCCTGGCAGGTGACCCTGTTCATGGGCATGCAGTCGCTGATCGCCTATGTGTGCATCGCCTGGATGCCGACGGTCTTCACCGACAACGGCATGAGCAAGAGCGAGGCCGGCATGGTCTACGCCTTCTACACGCTGGTGCAGATGGCGGGCTCGTTCGTGGTGCCGCTCCTGGCCGGGCGGATGCGCGACCAGCGGCCGCTGGCCGTCGGGGTCGTGCTGCTCATGGCGGCGGGCACGACCGGTCTGCTGCTCGCCCCCGTGGCGGGCGCCTGGGTCTGGGCGACGATGATGGGCGTCGCCCAGGGCGGCACGCTGGGGCTCGCCCTGACGATGATGGTGCTGCGCTCGCGCGACGCCCACACGGCGGCGCGGCTGTCGGGCATGGCGCAGACCTGGGGCTATCTCCTGGCGTCCGTCGGCCCGTTCGCCATCGGCGCGGTCCACCAGGCGACGGGCGGCTGGACGCTGCCGGTCGCACTGCTGCTCGTCGCCTGCGCGGGACTGGTCTTTCTGGGACTTGGGGCCGGGCGCGATCGCAAGATCTGAGACGTTGGAGTGGCA
The DNA here is from genome assembly GCF_018614525.1 of Streptomyces sp. ISL-11. GTDB lineage: Bacteria > Actinomycetota > Actinomycetes > Streptomycetales > Streptomycetaceae > Streptomyces. The sequence continues at coordinate 106,478 of NZ_JAGGOL010000016.1, read as the reverse complement.
GGAGGCTCCCACGGGGCCTCCCCACCCGTCGTGAGGAGTCCGTCCGTCATGCACGTGCCTTCCCGCATCACCGTCCCCGCCGCGCTCGCCGGCTACCACGACGAGTTCGACGGGGAGGCGGGCCGCAGCTGGGTCGCCGCCCTGCCGGACCTGGCCGCGGAGTTCATGGACCGCTGGCGGCTGCGGCTCGACGGCCCCTCCTGGCACGGTTACGTGGCCCTCGTCCTGCCCGTCCTGCGCGAGGACGGCACCCCCGCCGCACTCAAGCTCCAGCCGGTCACCGACGAGAGCGCGGGCGAGCCGGACGCGCTGCTCGCCTGGAGCGGTGACGGCGCGGTCGGCCTCCTCGACCACGACGCCGCGTCCGGCTCGATGCTGCTGGAGCGGCTGGACGCCGGGCGCTCGCTGATGTCCGTACCGGATGGCGAGGCGGCGCTGCGGACGCTCTCGGAGCTCCTCGCGCGGCTGCTCGCGGTGCCCGCGCCGGCCGGGCTGCGGTCGCTCGGGGACATCGCGGGCGCGATGCTCCACGACGCGCCGGAGGCGGTGCCGGCCCTGGCCGATCCGGACGAGCGCCGGCTGGTGGCGGGCTGCGCCGCGGCCGTACGGGAGGTGGCCGGCGAGGCCGGTGACCGGCTGCTGCACTGGGACCTGCACTACGAGAACGTGCTGGCCCCGCTGCCCGGCGCGGAACGGGAGCCGTGGCTGGCCATCGACCCCAAGCCGCTGGTGGGCGACGCCGGGTTCGAGCTGCTGCCCGCGCTGCACGACCGGTGGGACGACGTCGTGGCGACCGGGGACGTCGAGCGTGCGGTGCTGCGCCGCTTCGACCTGATGACCGAGGTGCTGGGCCTGGAGCGGCGCCGCGCGGCGCGCTGGACGCTCGGACGGGTCCTGCAGAACGCCCTGTGGGAGATAGAGGATGCCGAGGAGGGCGAGGACATCACCCTGGCGCCCGAACAGATGGCGATCGCCGGCGCGCTGGCGGCCCGCGTGTGAGGCGCCGCGGGTGACGGCACGTGTAAGGGGCGGTCTCCGTGGAGACCGCCCCTTACACGTCAGTGGTACGAGCGTGTCGGCTGTACGAGCGCGCCAGCTGTACGAGCCACGGCGCGCCGGCCCTGCGGCTCTTCGTACCGCCCCGTCACTCCTCCCCGGCGAGGGTCAGGCCGCGCAGCTTCTGGCCCGCGAACCAGGTCGCGAGGCCCGTGACGCCGATGAGCAGGACGAGCGCGACGGGCAGACCGACGTCCGCCGTGATGGCTCCGTCCGCACCGATCTTCTCGGCGAGGGCGAGCGACCACTGCTGGACGCTCAGCGTGCGGGCGCCGGCGATGAGATTGCCGAAGAGGGACTCCCACACCAGGGCGTAGACGAGGCCGACCACGACGGCGTGCCGGGTGACGGTGCCCAGGAGGAGGAAGATCGCGCTGTAGGCGATCGAGGCGACGGCCGCGGCGACGGCGTAGGCGACGGCGATCTGCTGGCTGTTGCCGTTGAGCACGAAGCCCGCGATCAGGGTGGGAACGGCCGAGAAGGCGGCCGTCACGCCGATGGCGACGACCAGCTTGGTGAAGATGATCGTGGGGCGCTTCACCGGCTTGGACAGGAGATAGACGACCGAGCCGTCGTCGATCTCCGGGCCGATCGCGCCCGTACCGGCGACGACGCCGATGAGCGGGACCATCGTGGCGAGTGCGAAGCCGCCCAGGACCGTGCTCGCGGTGTCGTCGTCGGCGCCGGTGAGCACGCGGATGACGACGGAGATGACGATCAGCAGGGCAGGCAGCGCGAAGAGGATGAAGGCGCGTCGGCGGCCGAGGAGCCCCCGGTAGGTGAGCCGGGCGACGGTGGGGTTGAACATGGCGCTCAGGGCTCCTTTCAGGCCGCGACGAGGTAGGAGAAGACCGATTCGAGCGACTCGTCGGAGGGCGAGACCGTCAGGAGCCGGATGCCCTGCGCGCGGGCGACCCGCGGCAGGAGGGCGGTGAAGCGGCCGAAGTCGACGGCCTGGATGCGCAGGGCGCCCTCCTGGACGTCCACCTCGATGCCGGCCGTGGACGGGTCGGCGATGAGCGCGGCGGCCAGGGCCCGGTCGTCACTGGAGCGGACGACGTAGCGGTGCGGGCGGTCCGTCATCAGTCGGCGGATCTTGCGGAAGTCGCCGGAAGCGGCGTGCCGGCCCGCGACGACGACCTCGATGTGGGCGGCGAGCTGCTCGACCTCCTCCAGGATGTGCGAGGAGAACAGCACCGTCCGGCCCTCCGCGCCCATCCGCCGCAGGAGGTCCATCAGCTGCATGCGCTGCCGGGGGTCCATGCCGTTGAAGGGCTCGTCCAGGAGGAGCACCGACGGTTCGTGGACGAGCGCGGAGGCCATCTTCACGCGCTGGCGCATGCCCTTGCTGTACGTGGAGATCTTGCGGTCCTGCGCGTACTCCATCTCGACCGTGGCGAGCGCGTGCTGGGCCTCCTTGGCGCCCAGGCCGTGGAGTTCGGCGTTGGCGCGGACGAACTCCTTGCCGGTGAGGAAGTCGTACATCGACTCGCGCTCGGGGACGATGCCGATGTGGCGGTAGATCGTCTCGTTGCGCCAGATGGTCTCCCCGTCGAGGGTGACCGTGCCCGTGGAGGGGGCGAGGAAGCCGCCCATCATGTTGATGAGCGTGGACTTCCCGGCGCCGTTGGGGCCGAGGAGGCCGGTGACGCCGGGGCCCACGACCATGGAGACGTCGTTGACGGCGACCACATTGCCGAACCAGCGCGAGACATTGTCGATACGGATGGTCGTCACAGCCCGACCTTTCGGTAGCGGCGCATCAGCAGCCCGTAGGAACCGGCGATCAGGGCGAGCAGTACGAGGACGTAGACGACGCCGGTGCCGGCGCCGGGACCGTGGCCGCCGGGGAAGGCGGAGGTGGCGGAGAGGAACGCCGTCTGGACGCCGTCGACCAGAGTGATCGGCGAGAAGAGGCCGAGCCAGCTGATGGCGCCGGTGTTGTCCTGGGCCATGGAGATGCCCTGGATGGTGGAGACGGCGCCGTAGGAGATCGTCAGCACGGCGATGACGGCGGCGACGCCGAAGCCGCGGCGCGGGGTGAGGGCCGCCACGACGAGGCCGAGGCCGGCGAAGAGGAGCGAGAGCAGTGCCACGGAGACCAGTCCTTGCGCGAAGCCCGTCGTCTGATCGGCGAAGTCCAGCTTGGCGAGCAGGGCGCCCACGTAGAGGATCAGCAGCGGCACGCCGGTGAGGATGAACAGCGCGGACGTCATCGCCGCGAACTTGGCCAGGACGTAGTCGGACCGTTCGATCGGCCGGGAGAAGTACAGCGGTATCGACTTGAAGCGCAGGTCCCGCGAGACGGACTGGGGTGCCTGTGCCGCCAGGTAGAGGCCGATGACCGCCTGAAGGTTGATCGCGTAGCGGGTGTACTCCACCGGCAGGTCGTTCATCTTGGTGGTCACGGTGACCGCCACCATGATGGCGGCCGGCACGCACATGACGCCGAAGAGGATCATCGGCAGGACCTTGGACTTCGCCGAGCGCCCGAGGCCGTACGCGCCGCGCAGGCTCTGCGAGAAGAGCGAGCGGCGGGCGTAGGCGCGGCCGAGGCGGGCGCCGGTGTAGTTGCGGTAGCCGATGTTGTGGATGACGTCCTGGGCGGGCGCCGTACTGGTCTCAGGCGGCATCGGGCGCGCCTCCGTTCTGCTCGTCGCGCTTCCGCCGGTCGGCGCCCCGGGCCGGGGACGCGGGGGGTGCGGCCGGTGCTTCCTCGTCCCGGAAGACCTCCGCGATCCGGTGGCGGCGCTGCTCCATGCGGACCAGCCCCAGGCCGAGGTCGGCGACGGCGTCGCGGACCGTGTCGTACGTGCTGTCGTCGGCCACGTCCACCAGCAGCACGCGGCCGGACGCGGGCGCTCCGTCGGCCGAGCGACCGGCCGGCTGGACGGTCAGGCCGGCGGCGGCGAGGGCCGTGAGCAGGGCGGCCGTGCCGTCCGGGCGGGCGTCGGAGTCCGTGACCTCCACGGCGAGGGAGCCGGTGGTCTGGGTGAACTCGTCCGTGGAGGAGGAGCGCAGGAGCTTGCCGCCGTCGATGACGACGACGTGGTCGCAGGTGCGCTCCAGCTCGCCGAGCAGGTGTGAGGTGACCAGGACCGAGATGCCGAAGTCGGTGTGGACCCGCCGGATCAGGCCGAGCATCTCGTCGCGGCCGACCGGGTCGAGGCCGTTGGTGGGCTCGTCCAGCAGGACCAGCTGCGGGTCGTGGACGAGCGCCTGGGCGAGCTTGACCCGCTGCTTCATGCCGGTCGAGTAGCCACCGATGGGGCGGTAGCGCTCCTCGTAGAGGCCCACGTGGCGCAGGGTGTCCGCGGTGCGCTCGCGTGCGGCGGTGGCGGGCAGGCCGGACATGCGCGCCATGTGGACGACGAACTCCGTCGCGGAGACGTCGGGCGGCAGGCAGTCGTGCTCGGGCATATAGCCGACCCGTTCCCGGATGGCGCCGCCCTGGGTGGCGACGTCGAGGCCCAGCACGCTGGCGCGGCCCTCGGTGGCCGGGGAGAGGCCGAGCAGGATCTTGATCAGCGTGGACTTGCCGGCTCCGTTGGCACCCACCAGGCCGGTCACGCCCGGCGTGATGTCGACGGACAACCGGTCGAGAGCGGTCACCCGGGGGAACCGCTTGCTGAGGCTTTCGGTAGCGATCACAGTCACGTCATCGACGGTAGTGGCGGGTACGACCGCGGTCGTCAGCCCAGACGGCTGGTTGTGCGTAGTCCTCGGGTCTGACGATCCCGTAGGGGGTGTCCCACCCGTCGGAGGGCCGGGTCGGGGCCAGGTCGGCGTCAGGTCGGGGCCAGGGGTTACCGAAAGTTATCCACAGGTCGTGCACAACCCTTGACGCAGCCGCCGGGCATTGTCACATTCATCAGTGTCAAGTTGCGGGACTGGACCGACGTGTGATCCACAGGGGACGGCGGGTGGCGATGACCTCAGCAGTGGCTCGTGAACTCTCGGCGGAATTACGGGGGTTCAAGGAAGTGCAGCGCCTCGCCTACGCGTGCGCCGAAGCGGTCGCCGCGCAGCTCGGGCCGGGCGTGACCGAGCGCGACGCGGCCCGGATGCAGCGCGAGTGGCTGCGGGAGCGCGGGGTGCGGGACTGGTTCCACCTGCCCTTCGCCTGGTTCGGGGACCGCACGGCTTTCGTGGAGTTCCGGGTGCCGCTCCAGTTCTTCCCGACGGACCGGAGGCTGGAGCCGGGGATGGCGTTCATCCTCGACATGGCCCCGGTGCACCGGGGCTTCACGGCCGACATCGGATACGCGGGCTGCCTCGGACCCGATCCCCTGCACGACCGGCTGATGGACGACCTGCGGACGCACCGGGAGCTGATCCTGCGCGAGGTCCGCGAGCGGCGGCCGCTGCGGGAGATATACGAGGACGTGGACCGGCTCATGGCCCGCCAGGGCTACACCAACCGCCACCGCGCCTATCCCTTCGGGGTGATCGCGCACAAGGTGGGCCGGGTGCGCGAGCGGCGCTGGTCGCCGCATGTGTTCGGGTTCGGCACCCAGGCGCTCAAGGGCCTGGCCTCCGACGCCCTGCACGGCCACCGGGAGGGCTGGTCCCCGCTGTGGAGCCCGCACCGCATGTCCGACCACCCGCCCCGGCCGGGGCTGTGGGCGGTGGAGCCGCACCTCGGCTTCCGGGGGACGGGCGCGAAGTTCGAGGAGCTCCTGGTGGTCACGGATTCCCGCGACCCTCAGGAAAGCGCGTTCTGGCTCGACGACGATCTGCCGCATGTGCGGCGCCGGCGGGAGGAGAAGGCCGCATGACCGGGGAAACGACCGGCGGGACGGGCGAGGAGAGGTCCGGGACGTCCGGGGACGGCGCGCGGGAGCGGTGGGTCCGCACGGGCGGCGTCGAGCTGTGCGTCAGGGAACTGGGGGACGCCTCGCGCCCCACGGTGGTGCTGCTGCACGGCTATCCGGACAGCAAGGAGGTGTGGTCCGAGGTCGCCGAGCGGCTGCGGGACCGCTTCCACGTGGTGCTGTACGACGTGCGCGGCTGCGGGCGCTCCACGGCCCCGAAGCCGCTGCGGGGCGGCTTCACGCTGGAGAAGCTCACGGACGACTTCCTGGCGGTCGCGGACGCGGTGAGCCCCGGCGCGCCGGTGCATCTCGTGGGGCACGACTGGGGTTCGGTGCAGGGCTGGGAGTTCGCCACCGCGGCCCGCACCGAGGGCCGGATCGCCTCCTTCACCTCGATCTCCGGACCGTCGCTCGACCACATGGCCCTGTGGCTCAAGGAGCGCGTGACCCGGCCGACCCCGCGCCGGGCCGCCCAGTTCCTCGGGCAGGGCGCACGGTCCTGGTATGTGTACGCGCTGCACACCCCGGCCGTGCCGGAGGCGCTGATGCGCGGACCGCTGATGAGGCAGTGGCCGAAGATCCTCGCGCGGATGGAGAAGCTGCCCGCCGGCTCCTACCCGACGGCCTCGCTGCCCACGGACGCGGCACACGGCGCCTGGCTGTACCGCGACAACATCCGGTCCCGGCTGCGCCGGCCGCGCACGGACGCGTACGCCCATGCGCCCGTGCAGCTGATCACTCCGACCGGGGACGTCTTCCTGTCCGAACGGCTCTACGACGGCCTGGAGAAGTGGGCGCCCGGCCTGGTGCGGCACACCCTGGCCGCCAAGCATTGGGTGCCGCGCACCCGGCCCGACCAGCTGTCCGCCTGGATCGCCGAGTTCGTGACGTCCCAGGAGTCGTCCGGCACCGCGGGCCCCGCCGCGGCGGGCGGCGCGCCCGGCACCGCGTACGCCCAGGCGTTCGGCGGGCGGCTCGTGCTGGTCACCGGTGCGGCCGGCGGCATCGGCCGGGCCACGGCGTTCGCCTTCGCGGAGGCGGGGGCCAGGGTCGTCGCGGTCGACCGGGACGCCGAGGGCGCGGCCCGTACGGCGGAGATGGCACGGCTGATCGGTGCGCCGGAGGCGTGGGCCGAGACCGCCGACGTCTCGGACGAACAGGTGATGGAGAAGCTGGCCGCCAAGGTCGCCGCCGAGTACGGGGTGGTGGACGTGCTGGTCAACAACGCCGGCATCGGCATGGCCGGCAGCTTCATGTCCACCTCGGCCGAGGACTGGCGGAAGGTCCTCGACGTCAATCTGTGGGGCGTCATCCATGGCTGCCGGACCTTCGGCAAGCAGATGGCGGAGCGCGGCCAGGGCGGCCACATCGTCAACACCGCCTCGGCCGCGGCGTTCCAGCCCGCGAAGGACCTCGCGGCCTACTGCGCGTCCAAGGCCGCCGTGCTGATGCTCAGCGAGTGCCTGCGCGCCGAGCTGGCCGGGCAGGGCATCGGGGTCACCGCGATCTGCCCCGGCATCGTCAACACCGGGATCACGGCGGGCGCGCGCTTCACGGGCGTCAGCGACGAGGAGCAACAGCGGCGCCGCGACAAGGCGAGCCGGATGTACGGCCGCCGCAACTACCCGCCGGAGAAGGTGGCCGACGCGGTCCTGCGGGCCGTGCTCCGCAACCAGGCCGTCGTTCCCGTGACACCCGAGGCGCACGGCCTGCGCTTCATGTCCCGTTTCACACCGCGGTTGCTGCGCGCCCTCGCGCGAATCGACCTCCCGCTGTAGCCGGCGCACCCGCGGCACGCCCGCCAAGGAGCAGAAATGAAGCACAGGTACCGGAGCGGCCACGCGATAACCCCGCGTCGTGTCTCGTTCGACTGGGACGCGACGCCACTGCACTGGATCCCGGACGAGCCCACCGCCACCCACGTCATCAACGTCCTGCACCTGCTGCTGCCCGCCGGGGAGCGGTGGTTCGTCAAGGTGTTCAAGGAGGCCCTCCCGCTCGTCGACGACAAGGAGCTGCTCAAGGACGTCAAGGGCTTCATGGGGCAGGAGGCCACCCACAGCGTGCAGCACGCCTACGTGCTCGAACACCTCGCCCACCAGGGCCTGGACACCACGGCGTACACCCGGCGCGTCGACTTCCTCTTCGACGCGCTGCTGGGTGAGAGGCCGCCGCTCGGCCTGCCGCTCTCCGGCCGGGAGTGGCTGCGCTTCCGGCTCTCGGTGATAGCGGCGGTCGAGCAGTTCACGGCCGTGCTGGGCAACTGGGTGCTCCACGCGGACGACCTGGACCGGGCCGGGCCGGACCCGGTGATGCTCGACCTGCTGCGCTGGCACGGCGCCGAGGAGGTCGAACACCGGTCCGTGGCCTTCGACATGTACGAGCACTGCGGCGGCGAGGACCCGGGCCGGTACGCCCGCCGGGTGGTGGGCATGCTGATCACGGCGCCCGTGCTGACCTATCTGTGGATGTGGGGCTCGGCCTATCTGATACGGCACGACCCGCAGCTCGCGGGACGGCTGCGGTATTCGCTGCGCGAGCACAACAAGGCGGTGCGCAAGGGGCTGTTGCCCAGCTCGCGGCAGCTGGGCGCGGCCGTGCCCCGCTATCTGCGGCGGTCCTACCACCCCACGCAGGAAGGGTCGCTGCGCCGGGCCGTCGACTATCTCGCGACCTCTCCGGCGGCACGGGCCGCGGCGGGCGCGATCGGCCGCGCCGCCCTGTCGTAAGGAGCTGCCGTGAACCAGCGGTCCGAACATCCCGAGCGGCCGGCGGCCGAGTACCGCATCGAGGATCTGGCCCACCACAGCGGCGCCACGGTCCGCACGATCCGGGCCTACCAGGACCGCGGGCTGCTGCCCAAGCCGGAGCGGCGCGGCCGGGCCAACGTGTACGGGGACCCGCACCTGGCCCGGCTGCGTCAGATCTCGGGGCTCCTCGACCGCGGCTACACCCTGGCCAGCATCAAGGAGCTCCTGGACGCCTGGGACACCGGCCGCGGCCTCGGCGGCGTCCTCGGGCTGGTCGCCGAGGTCGACGGACCGTGGACCGACGAGACGGCCGAACGGGTCACCCGCGCGGAGCTGGATCAGCGGTTCGGCGGCGTACGGGACGACGACGCCGTCGACGACGCGGTGGAGCTCGGTGTGCTCGTCCGTGTGCCGGGCGCACCGGACGAGTTCCTCGTGCCGAGCCCGCGCGAGCTGTCCGTCGCCGCCGAGCTGCACCTGGCCGGGGTGCCGCTGCTCGCCATCTCCGGGCATCTGCGTGAGCTGCGCACCCAGGTCGAGCACATCGCCGGGCGCTTCCTCGACTTCACGACCGAGCATGTCTTCCAGCCCTACTTCGACCACCCGCCGACGGACGAGGAGGCCACCGAGGCCGCCGCCCTGGTGCGCCGCCTGCGCCCCCTGGCCCAGCAGACCGTCGACGCCGAACTCGCCCGCGCGATGCGGACCTTGGCCACCCGCTATCTGCACCGGCATCTGGGAGCGGCGGCCGGAGTCGACGTGCTGCCTCCCGCGGCTGCCGAACGGCGCGCGGACGGCCCCGGCGCCGCCCCGGACGCCGACACCGCCCGCGAGGACGTCCGGCTGCCCGTACGGACCGTCCGGGCGGTCCGCGCGCTGGTGGGCCCGGACAGCACGGAGGCGTTCATCGCGGCCGCCGCCGAACGCGAGGTCCAGGCCCGCACGATGGACGCGCTGATCCAGCCGGGCGCGGCGCGGACGACAGGGACGGCGGGGACGGCGGGTACGGCGGGGACCGCAGGGACGCTGGGTACGGCAGGTACCGCAGGTACGGCAGAGGCGCCCGGGACACCGGGCCAGCCCCCTGAAGCGTTGACTCCGCCCGGGACCCCGCCCCCACCCCAGCCATCGGCCGCCCCCGGCGAAAACGCGGAGGCGCCGCCCAGCCCGGCTGAATAGGATCGAAAGGGCCCGGCCCGGACCGTGACCGCGGCCGAGGGGATCAGCGCGGTGAGGAGCCGGTCATGGACACCCAGCGGGCCACCCGCATATCGAAGTTCCTGGCCAAGCACCTGCGCCATGAGCCCGAGCGGATCGGCATCACGCTCGACGCGCACGGGTGGACGCCCGTCGACGGCCTGCTCACCGCGAGCGCGGCCCACGGCTTCTCCTTCAGCCGGGCCGAGCTGGAAGAGGTCGTCGCCGCCAGCGACAAGCGGCGCTACGCCATCGAGGGCGACCGCATCCGCGCCAACCAGGGCCACTCCGTGCCCGTGGACCTGGGTCTGCCGGTCGCCGAGCCGCCGCCGTGGCTCTTCCACGGCACGGTGGCCCGGTCCCTCGCGGCCATCCGCACCGAGGGCCTACGGCCCATGGCCCGTCACGCGGTGCATCTGTCGGCCGACCGCGAGACCGCGACCCGCGTGGGCGCCCGCCGGGGCAAGGCGGTCGTGCTCACCGTCGACGCGGGGGCCATGCACCGGGCCGGCCACACCTTCCACGTCAGCGAGAACGGTGTCTGGCTCGTCGAGCGCGTACCGGCCGAATACCTGCGCGTTCCGGGCTGACGGCAACCGGGGCGTCCCGCCGCCGGCAGCTCACAGCCCGGGGGCTCCCCACACCGGGAACCAGCGGCCCAGGTCCTCCTCGATCCGCAGATCGTCGCCGAGCAGCGCCCGCACCTGGAGCTCCAGCCCGCTGTCCCGCCGGTCTCCCCCGCCCGCCACCGGCGCGAAGGGGTAGAACGTGCCGCGCTTGTAGAGGTAGACGAGGGCCAGCGAGCGCTGTCCGGCGTCGCGGAAGCCCAGCAGGGAGCAGAGCAGCTGCGGTCCGAAACCGCCGTCCTGGAGCAGGGTGTTGACGGCGTGCAGGTCGTTGACGAGCGCGACCGTGCCCTCCTGGTCGGCCGGCTGGCGGGCCAGCAGCCAGGTGTAGCCGTACGCGTCCTGGCTGAACTCCACGGGCTCGCCACCGCGCCCGGTGTCGGCGTCCAGCAGCTCCCGTACGTCCTGCTGGAGGCGGGTGAAGGCGCCGCCCTCCACGCTGGCGAAGCACACGGAGCCCTGCCCGGTGGGGGTGAACCCGGCGCCCGCCTGGAGGGTGACCGCGGCCGACGGCAGGGCGAAGAGCTGGTCCAGATCGGGGCGCACCGGCTTGCTGCGGCCGAGGATGGCGTCGAGGAAGCCCACAGGACACGCTCCTTCGCGGGAGGGGTCAGGCCCGGCCGAGCTGTGCGGAGATGCGGCCGAGCTGGTCCAGCCGCTGCTCCAGGGTCGGGTGGGAGGACAGCAGCCGGCTCATGCTGTTCTTGGTGAACGCCGGGGCGAAGTAGAAGGCGTTGAACGGTTCGGCCTGCCGCAGGTCCCGGGTGGGTATGCGGGCCATCTGGCCGGTGACCTTGGTGAGCGCCGATGCCAGCGCCGAGGGCCGGCCCGTCAGCAGCGCGCCGGCGCGGTCGGCGGACAGCTCGCGGTAGCGGGACAGCAGCCGGGTGAGCAGGAAGCTGATGGCGTAGACGACGGCGCTGATCAGCGGGATCAGCACCACCAGAAGCGCGGCGCTGCTGTCGCGGTCGCCCACCCGGCGGAAGCCGCCCCACAGCCCGACGCGGGTGATGATGCCGGCCAGCACGCCGAGGAACGAGGCAATGGTCATGACCGCGACATCGCGGTGGGCCACGTGGGACAGCTCGTGCGCGAGGACGCCCTCCAGTTCCTCGGGCTCCAGCCGGCGCATCAGGCCGGTCGTCGCGCACACCAGGGCGTTCTTCCGGTTGCGACCGGTGGCGAAGGCATTGGGCACGTCGCTGTCGGCGATGGCCACCCGCGGCTTGGGCATGTCCGCGAGCGCGCACAGCCGGTCGACGGCGCCGTGCAGCTCGGGCGCCTGTTCCGGGGTGACCTCGCGGGCGCCCATGCTGAAGGCCGCGATCCGGTCGCTGAACCAGAACTGGGCGATGAACATGCCGCCGGCGAGGAGCAGGATGATCGGCCAGCCCCCGCGCAGCAGCGCCACCAGCACACCCACGAAGACCACATAGAGCAGCCCGATGAAGAACATCGTGCCCACCATGCGGGTGGTCAGCCCCCGGTCGGGAGCGAATCGGGTGCTCGACGAACGGTGCATGGGGTACCTCCAAGGCTCTGCGGAACCATGCCCCCAGTACGTGCCTCTGCCCCGATTCTCCCTCTTCACCGGCCGTCCGCGGGGCTCGCGGCGCAAAGAACGCCAGGAATCCCGTCAGGGGCCCTGGGAGCCCGGTCCGGGCCCCCAAGTCGCTTCGAGTCCTTACAGCGTCTCTGAGCCCCCTCAGGCCAGCTGCGCGAGTCCATCCGTGGCGATCTTCTCGAAGACCGCAGGATCGGCCGCGAAGAACGAGTCGGCTATCGGCCAGTGCACCACGATCTCGTCGATACCCAGCTCCGCGTAGGTGCCCGCGAAGTCGACGAAGGCGTCGAAGGAGTCCAGCGGCCGCTCCGGGGCGAAGCCCGTCAGCAGGATCTTGTCCAGCTCGGCCGGGTCCCGGTCGATCTTCGCGCAGGCCACGCCCAGCCGGTCGATCTGCCCGGCGATGGCCGCCCGGGACTGCTCCGGCGTGCCCATCTCGAACAGCTTCGGGTCACCGGTGGTCACCCACGCCTGCCCGTGACGGGCGGCGAGGCCGAGTCCGCGCGGGCCGGTCGCGGCCACCGCGAACGGCAGCCGGGGGCGCTGCACGCAGCCGGGGATGTTGCGCACCTCGGACGCCGAGTAGTGCTCGCCCTCGTGGGAGACGACGTCTTCGGTGAGCAGCCGGTCGAGCAGGGGGACGAACTCTCCGAAGCGGTCGGCCCGTTCACGCGGGGTCCACGGCTCCTGGCCGTCCTTGAGCAGCGCCGTGGCGTCGAAGCCGGAACCGCCCGCGCCGATGCCGAGGGTGACGCGCCCGCCCGAGATGTCGTCCAGGGAGATGAGCTCCTTGGCGAGCGTGACGGGGTGGCGGAAGTTGGGGGAGGTGACGAGCGTGCCGAGCCGCATCCGGGAGGTCACGCCGGCCGCCGCCGTCAGCGTCGGTATCGCGCCGAACCACGGGCCGTCCCGGAAGGTGCGCCAGGACAGGTGGTCGTAGGTGTAGGCCGTGTGGAAGCCGAGCTCCTCGGCTCGCTGCCAAGTCGCGCGGCCGCCCTCGGCCCAGCGGCGGTCAGGAAGGATCACGGTGCTCAGTCGCATGGGACCGAGCGTAGACGCTGGGTATGACATCAGCCTATGCACGGGGTATGACACAGGTCGCACGCGCGGAGCGGGGTGGCACCCCGGGCTCAGGCGCGTACCCGGGCGTACGCCTGTGCGCCCCGGATGCCCCGTCGACGAGAATGGGACCCGTGACTTCAGCTATCGAGCAGCCCGAGACCCCGGCCGTCCGCCGCCCAGCCGCCACCACCCGGCTGATCGCCACCGATCTCGACGGCACTCTCCTGCGCGACGACAAGACGGTCTCCGACCGCACCGTCGCCGCTCTCGCCGGGGCCGAGGCCGCCGGCATCGAGGTCTTCTTCGTCACCGGGCGCCCGGCCCGCTGGATGGACGTCGTCAGCAGCCACGTGCACGGCCACGGCCTGGCGATCTGCGCCAACGGTGCCGCCGTCGTCGACCTCCACGACGGCGGCCGCCTGGTCAAGGTCCGGCCGCTGCCGCGCGCCGAGGCACTCGCCATCGTCCGGGCGGTGCGCGCGGCCGCGCCGGGGGCCTCGTTCGCCGTCGAGCACACGACGGCGTTCCACTACGAGGAGGCGTACCCGCCCTTCTACGTCGACCCGGGCGCGGTGATCGCCCCCGCCGAGAAGCTGCTGGCGGAGGACTCCGGCTACGACGAGCCGATCATCAAGCTGCTCGCCCACCACCCCGTCCTCGGGCCGGACGAGTTCCTCGCCCTGGCGCGGGAGGCCGGCGGCGCGCACGGCTCGTTCACCCGGTCCAGCCCGACCGCCCTGCTGGAGATCAGCGGCCTGGGCGTCAGCAAGGCCAGCACTCTGGCCGAGTGCTGCGCCGAGCGCGGTATCGCACCGGAGGAGGTCGTGGCCTTCGGCGACATGCCCAACGACCTGGACATGCTCGACTGGGCCGGCACCGCCTACGCGATGGCCAACGCCCACCCCGAGGTGCTGGCCGTCACCGCGCACCACACCGCCGGCAACAACGAGGACGGCGTCGCGGCCGTCATCGAGGGGATCCTGCACGCCGCGCGTGCCTGATGGCCCTCGCCCGGCAGCGGTCCAGGCCGTGTCCGGCGGGTCTTCGGCTGCGGGCCGTCTTGCCGCCTGCGGCGGCGGGCGCCCTGCGGGCGCGTCCTCAATCTCCCCCAGCTACCGCTGGGGGTGCCCCCAACGGGCTTGATTCGGCTGAGCTCAGCCGAATCAAGCCCGTCCGGCGATTGAGGACACCGCCGCGCAGCGGTGGTGCGCACGACATGGCCTACAGCCGCACGCCGCGCGCCTTCAGCCAGGCCACCGGATCGACGGCCGACCCGTACTCGGGTCTGGTGCGGATCTCGAAATGCAGATGCGGGCCGGTGGAGTTCCCGGTGGTCCCGGACAGCCCGATCCACTGGCCCGCCCGTACCTGCGTGCCCGGCGCGGCCAGCAGCGCCGACAGGTGCGCGTACTGCGAGTACCAGCCGCCCTCGTGCTGGACCACCAGGCTGATCCCGAAGGGCCCGCCGCACCCCACCGAGACCACGGTCCCGGCCCCGACCGCGCGCACCGGAGTGCCGATGGGCACGGCGAAATCCTGTCCGGTATGCCCGTTGGCCCAGCTCGTGCCGGTGCCGCCGAAACCCGCGCTGAGCTGGTATGACGTCACCGGGCGCACCCACTCCAGCGGCGCCCGCGCGTCGTTCTCCGCGGTGGGCGCCGGCTCGGTAACGGGTGGTGGCTCCACCGGCGCGCAGTGCCCGCTCCCGATGGCCGCCTCGGCCATCGCGTCGAGCTCCTCGCGCGCCTCCTCCAGCCGCCTCTCGACGGAGCGCTCGGCCGCGCGCAGCCGCGCCCGCTCCTTGTCGAGCGCGGGCCGCGAGGCGGCCAGCGACCGGGACTCGACGGCCAGCCTCCGGCTCGTACGGCCGTTCTGGTCGAGCATCCGTCCGAGCCGCGCCCGGCGGTGCACGGCGGGCGCCTGAACGGCCAGCAGCTCCAGCGGGTCGTCGGCCACCTCGGCGCTGCCGCGGGCGGTGAAGCCGCCGGTGCGGTACTGCGCGCGGGCGGCGGTCCCGGCGTCCTCGAGCAACGTCGCGGTGACCACGTCGCGGCCGCGCAGCAGCTCTTCGAGCACCTCGGCCCGCGCCCGCTGCTCCTTCGCCGCGCGCAGCACCCGCTCGTAGCGCTGCCGGGTGCGCCCCTCCTCCTCCGCCAGCCGGAACACCTCGGAGGTGACTTTCGGCATTCTCTCCGGGGCCCTGACGGCGGCCGACGGCTCGGAGGCGAGCGGCGGGGCGACCACGGCGCAGAGCGCGCACAGAACCACACCACTGGTGCGCCGCAGTCGGCGCGGTCCGCGATACGGACGGTACGGGCGTCGCATGAAGGCGATGGTGTACCTGGTTCCGGCGGAGCGCGCCCGCTGAGGCCCGTTCGGCGGAAAGGGATGCGTCCACCAGGGTGGGCACCGGGCCGGACGGGCTACAGGGGCGCCTCCCAGACCACCCGTGTGCCGCCCCCGTCCTCGCCGAGCCCGGGCCCGTACGAACTGGAGCCGCCGAGCGACTCCGCCCGCTTGGCGAGGTTCCTCAGCCCGCTGCGCCGCCCGCCCTCGGGGATGCCGACCCCGTCGTCGGCGACGGTCAGCCGCACCGCGTCCCTGCCGTCGGGCAGCGTGGCCGTCGCGTCGACGACGACCTCCATCCGGGACGCGCGCGCGTGCCGGAAGGCGTTGGAGAGGGCCTCGCGCAGGGCGGCGATGAGGTTCTTGCCGGTGAGCTCGCCGACCTTGGCGTCGACCGGTCCGAGGAAGGTCGCCGAGGGCTGAAAGCCCAGCGGTACGGCCGCCGTGCCGAGCTCCCGCAGGACGCGCGTGCGCAGTCCGGCGGGCGCCTCGGCGGGTCCCTGCTGCAGCGCGAAGATGGCCGTACGGATCTCCTGGATGGTCACGTCCAGCTCGTCCACGGCCTGGCCGATCTTCGTCCCCACGTCCGGCGCCTCGGCGTTGCGCTGCGCGCTCTCCAGCATCAGGCCGGTGGCGAACAACCGCTGGATGACCAGGTCGTGCAGATCGCGGGCGATCCGGTCGCGGTCCTCGTAGACGGCCAGCCGTTCCCGGTCGCGCTGTGCCTCGGCCAGGACGAGCGCCAGCGCGGCCTGTGCGGCGAACTGCGCGGCCAGCGTGCGTTCGGCGGCGGTGTACTTGCGCGCCCCACGCGCGCGTGGCGTCGCGAGGGTGCCCAGGACGCGGTCGCCGCTCTTGAGGGGCAGCAGCATGCTCGGGCCGAAGCGGGGCGCCACTTCGGTGATCATGCGGGGGTCGGTGGCCGAGTCGTCGATGAACACCGGTTCACCGGCGAGCAGGTGGGAGACGACCGGGCTGTGCGGTGGTATCACCGTGCCCAGCAGGTCCGTGGGGTCGTCGGCGGAGACGGCCACCATCTCCAGCCCTCCGTCGTTGTCCGGCAGCAGCACGATGCCGGCGGCGGAGTCGGCGAGGCGGCGCGCCTGTTCGGCCACGACGGCGAGCGCGTCCTCGGCGTCGCTCCCCGACAGCAGGGCGGTCGTGACGGCCACGGAGCCGTCGATCCAGCGCATGCGCTGGCGGCCCTCCTCGTGCACGCGCGCGTTGCCGATCGCGATGCCCGCCTCGGCGGCCAGGATCTTCACCATGTGCAGGTCGGCGATGTTGAACTCGGTGCCGCCGCGCTTGTCGGTGAGGTAGAGGTTGCCGAAGACCTCGCCGTCCACCCGGATGGGGACGCCCAGGAAGTTGCGCATCGGCGGGTGGTGGGCAGGGAAGCCGCACGAGCGCGGGTCCGACGTCAGGTCGGCGAGCATCACCGGGGCCGGCTGGTGGATGAGCGCGCCGAGCAGCCCGTGGTGGCCGTCCGGCAGCGCGCCGATGCGCTCGTGCTCCTCCTTGGTGACGCCGTGGGTGATGAAGTCGGCCAGCCCCTCGCCGGTGGAGTCGATGACGCCGATGGCGGCGTAGCGGGCGTCGGCGAGCTCGGCGGCGGTCCGGGCGATCCGTTCCAGGGTGGTGTGGAGTTCGAGGCCGGTGCCCACCGACCGCATGGCCTCCAGGAGCTGCGGCACGCGCGCGGTCAGCTCCGTGGACATGCCCTGGAGGCTGCGGGTCGCCTCCGTGGCGATGGCGAGCGGGTCCATCAGGCCCTGCCCGTCCCCCGGGTCCCGCGCGCCCCGCCGGTCGGAGGGTTCTGCCGTGGCTGCCATACCTCCGAGACTAATAAGCACCATTTGTCAGGGAAAGACGGCTGTCCGTGGTTCCTGCCGCCTCTTCGCGCTCCAGCATCCGCCGGAACGGTCCCTCGGCCGCCGCCAGCGCGCCGTACGCGCCCCGCTGGACCGCCCGCCCCCGCTCCAGCACGATCACCTCGTCCACCGCCTCCAGCCCGGCCAGGCGGTGGGTGATCAGTACGGTCGTGCGGCCCTCGGTGGCCGCCAGCAGATCGGCGGTCAGCGCGTCGGCGGTCGGCAGGTCGAGGTGCTCGGCGGGCTCGTCCAGCACCAGGACGGGGAAGTCGGCGAGCAGCGCGCGGGCGAGCGCGAGCCGCTGCCGCTGTCCGCCGGACATCCGCGCCCCGTGCTCGCCCACGAGCGTCCCGAGCCCGTCCGGCAGCCCTTCCACCCACTCCAGCAGGCGCGCGGAGCGCAGTGCGGCCCGCAGTTCGGCGTCGCTCGCGCCCGGGCGGGCGAGCCTGAGGTTCTCGCGCACGGAGCTGTCGAAGAGGTGCGCGTCCTGCGCGCACAGCCCCACCAGCCGCCGCACCGCGTCGCCCGCCATGGAGGCGGTGTCCTCGCCCGCGAGCGTGTACGTACCGGACGCGGCGTCCAGGAAGCGCAGCAGCACCTGCGCCAGCGTCGTCTTGCCGGCCCCGGACTGCCCCACCACCGCCACCCGGCGGCCGGCGGCCAGCTCCAGGGTGAAGTCCTCCAGGGCCGCTTCGCGCCGGCCCGGGTAGCGCGCCGTCACGCCGTCCAGGCGCACCGGGAACGGTGACGCGGGCGCGGCCGCCGTGCCCTCGGTCACGGGTACGGGCGCGTCCAGCACCTCGTACACCCGCTCCGCGGAGCGGCGTACGCGCTGCCGGTACTGCACCGCGAGGGGCAGCCCGGCCACGGCCTCGAAGGCGGCCAGCGGCGTCAGCACGACGACCGCGAGCCACAGCCCGTCGAGGCGGCCGTCGCGCACGGCGGCCACCCCGGCCCAGGCGGCGGCCGCCACGGTCAGACCACAGGCGAGGGCACTCAGGCCCGAGCCGAGCGCGGTGGCGGCCGAGCCCCGGCGCGCGATGCCGGTGAGCGCGCCGTCGGCGCGGCGCACGCGCTGCAGCCGGGACGGCAGGGCGCCCGCCACGGTCAGCTCCGCGGTGCCGCCCAGCAGATCGACCACCTGCGCCGACACCTCTCCGCGCGCCGGCGCCAACCGCCGTTCCGCCCGCCGGGCGACCGCGCCGGAGAGCGCGGGCACGGCCACTCCGGCGACCAGCAGCCCCAGAGCCGTCACCAGACCCGCCTCGGGCAGCAGCCACGCCGTGAAACCGACCGAGGCGGCGCCCACGACGACGGCCGAGCCGACCGGCAGCAGCCAGCGCAGGAAGTAGTCCTGCAGGGCGTCCACGTCCGCGACGAGCCGGGAGAGCAGGTCGCCCCGGCGGGTGTCCCGCAGACCGGCCGGTGCCAGCCGTTCCAGCCGCCGGTAGACCGCCACCCGCAGACCGGCCAGGGTGCGCAGCGCCGCGTCGTGGGAGACGAGGCGCTCGGCGTAGCGGAAGACGGCGCGCCCGATGCCGAACGCGCGGGTCGCGGTGACGGCGACCATCAGATAGAGCACCGGAGGCTGCTGCGACGCGCGCGAGATGAGCCAGCCGGAGACGGCGAGCAGCCCTACGGCACTGCCGAGCGCCAGGCTCCCGAGCAACAGCGCGAGCGCGAAGCGCCAGGGGCGCCCTTCGGCGCGCACGCGGGCCAACGCGCTGGAGCGCGGCGGCTTTCGCCGTGCCGCGTCAGGGGCGGTGTCGAGCGCTGCGGGCGCGTCGGACTCCTCCGGAGCACCGAGCGCGGCGGAGCCAGCCGGAGCGAAACCGGAAGCGTCCGACGCCACGGCAGCGACCGGCGCCGGCGAAGCGACCGCGCCACCCCCACCCCCCGCCGCCCCCGGCAACCGCACCACCCGGTCCGCTACCGCCAGCAGCGCGGGCCGGTGTACGACGAGCAGTACGGTGCGGCCCTCGGCGAGTCGCCGCACCGCCTCCACCACCGCCGCCTCGGTCTCGCCGTCGAGGTTCGCGGTCGGCTCGTCCAGGAGCAGCACGGGCCGGTCGGCCAGGAACGCGCGGGCCAGTGCGAGGCGTTGGCGCTGGCCGGCGGAGAGCCCGGCGCCGTCCTCGCCGAGGCGGGTGTCAGTGCCGTGGTGCAGCATGGAGACGAAGTCGAGCGCACCGGCCGCCCGCAGTGCTTCCCGCACCTGCGCGTCCGTGGCGTCCGGCCGGGCCAGTCGTACGTTCTCGGCGACCGTCCCGGCGAGCAGACGGGGTCGTTGCGGGACCCAGGCCACCTGGTCCCGCCAGCTTTCGGGGGAGAGCGATGACAGATCCGTACCGCCTACGAACACCCGCCCGCCCGCGGGGCGCGCGAAGCCGAGCAGCACATCCAGAAGCGTCGACTTGCCGGCGCCGCTGGGCCCCACGAGCGCGACCGTCTCCCCGGGCCGCACCTCGAACGAGGTCTGCGGAAGGGAGGGTTCGGCCCGGCCCGCGTGCCGCACCACCAGCCGGTCGACGGTCAGGGCCGCGCTCCGGGCGTCGGGCGCGGGCCGCGCCCCGGCGGGCGCGGGCTCCGTCTCCAGGACCGTGAAGACCTCGTCGGCGGCCGCCAGCCCTTCGGCCGCCGCGTGGTACTGCGCGCCGACCTGCCGCAGCGGCAGATACGCCTCTGGCGCGAGGACCAGCACCATCAGGCCCGTGCGGAGGTCGAGTTCGCCGTGGACGAGCCGCATGCCGATGCCGACGGCGACCAGGGCCACCGAGAGCGTGGCCAGCAGTTCCAGCGCGAAGGAGGAGAGGAAGGCCAGGCGCAGGGTCCGCAGCGTGGCCCGCCGGTAGTCGGCGGTGATCGCGCGGATCGACTCGGCCTGTGCCTTGGCGCGTCCGAAGACCTTGAGCGTGGGCAGCCCGGCGACGACGTCGAGGAAGTGCCCAGAGAGCCGGGACAGCAGCCGCCACTGCTGGTCCATCCGGGACTGGGTGGCCCAGCCGATGAGGACCATGAAGAGGGGGATGAGCGGCAGCGTGAGGACGATGACGAGCGCGGAGATCCAGTCCGCGGTGAGGATACGGGCCAGGACGGCCACGGGCACCACGACCGCGAGGCCCAGCTGGGGCAGGTAGCGGGCGAAGTAGTCGTCCAGCGCGTCGATTCCGCGCGTGGCGAGGGTGGTGAGCTCGCCGGTCCGGCGGGAGTCGAGCCAGGCGGGGCCGAGCAGGGTGGCGCGCGTCAGCAGCCGGTCGCGCAGTTCGGACTTCACGGCCGCGCTCGCGCGGTGGGCGGCGAGTTCGGTGAGCCAGGAGACCGCCGCCCGGCCGGCGGCGACGGCGGCCAGCAGCGCCAGCTGCGGGCCGAGGTCACCGGCGGTGCGGCCGTGCTGGAAGGCGCCGGTCACCACCTCGGCGATCAGCATCGCCTGGGCGATGACCAGGCCGGCCCCCGCCAGCCCGAGCACGACGGAGGCGACCAGGAAGAAGCGTGTCGCGGAGGCGTACCGGAGCAGGCGGGGGTCGACGGGCTTCATGCGCGCTTCCGTCCTCAGTGGCCGGCGGGTGCCGGGATGTGGTGGGTGCCGATCCGCTTGCGGAACACCCAGTAGGTCCACGCCTGGTAGGCGACGATCAGGGGCGTCATCGGGACCGCGACCCACGTCATGATCTTCAACGTGTAGGGGCTGGAGGCCGATTCGGCGACGGTCAGGCTCCACGCCGGGTTCACCGAGGAGGGCATGACGTCCGGGAACAGCGCGAGGAACAGCAGCGCGAAGGCGGCCACGATGGTCACCCCGGACAGGCCGAAGGTCCAGCCCTCGCGCCCGTAGTGGTTCATGACCAGCGCCGCCGCAAGCGCGGCGACCGCGACGATCAGCGCGACCAGGCTGCGTCCGTTGCCCGACTCGGCCTGGGTCCAGCCGAGGAAGGCCGCAGCGAGGACGCCCGAGGTCATGCCGAGGACGGTGGCGTACGACCGCGCCCGGTGGCGGATGTCACCGGCCGTCTTCAGGGCGGCGAAGACCGCCCCGTGGAAGGTGAAGAGGACGAGCGTGAGGAGGCCGCCGAGGAGGGCGTAGGGGCTGAAGAGGTCCAGGACGTCGCCGCTGAAGTTCTTGTCCGGGCCGATCGGCACGCCCCGCACGATGTTGGCGAAGGCGACGCCCCAGAGGACGGCGGGCAGCAGGGAGCACCAGAAGATGGCGTGCTCCCAGTTGCGCTGCCAGCGCTCCCCCGCGCGCTTGTGGCGGTACTCGAAGGCGACGCCGCGCACGATCAGGCAGACCAGGATGGCGAGGAAGGGCAGGTAGAAGCCGCTGAAGAGGGTCGCGTACCAGTCGGGGAAGGCGGCGAAGGTCGCTCCGGCGGCGGTGATCAGCCAGACCTCGTTGCCGTCCCAGACGGGGCCGATCGTGTTGATCAGCACGCGCCGTTCGGTGCGGTCCTTGGCGAGGACCTTGGTCAGGACGCCGATGCCGAAGTCGAAGCCCTCCAGGAAGAAGTAGCCGGTCCACAGGACGGCGATCAGCAGGAACCAGAAGTCGTGCAGGGCCATGGTCGTCTCTCCGTTCCGCCGCGTCAGTACGCGAAGGTCAGCGGCTTGTCGGCGTCCTCGGGGTGCTCACCGGCACCGCCCTTGGGCAGCCGCAGCCTCGGGTCCTTCGCGGGCGGCTTCTCGTCGGTGTCCGGCCCGGCCTTGGCGTACTTCACCAGCAGCTTGACCTCGACCACGGCGAGCACCCCGTAGAGGAGGGTGAAGACGCCCATGGAGGTGAGGACCTCGGCCTGGCCGACGCCGGGCGACACCGCGCTGCCGGTCTTCATCAGCCCGTAGACGGCCCAGGGCTGGCGGCCCATCTCGGTGAAGATCCAGCCGAAGGAGTTGGCTATCAGCGGGAAGCCCATGGTGAGGACGCCGATCCGCCAGGACCAGGCGGTGAAGAAGGGGCTCATCTCGCGGGTGCGCGTCAGCATCAGCCGCGGCACCTCGTGATCACCGGTGCGGAAGGCCGGGGCGAGCCAGAACTTCTTGCGGGTGGTCCACAGCCCGATGAGCGCGGCGACGAAGGACGTCATCCCGAAGCCGATCATGAGCCGGAAGCCCCAGAAGGTCATGAAGATGCTGGGGATGTAGTCCTCCGGCTCGCCGCCGTACTGCGCGGCCTCGCGCGCCGCGACGTCGTTGATGCCGGGGACGGCCTCGGTGAAGTTGCTGTGGGCGAGGAAGGAAAGGACGCCGGGGACCTCTATCTCCACGCTGTTGTGGCCCTTGGAGACGTCGCCGACGGCGAAGACCGAGAAGGGCGCCGGCGCCTTGGTCTCCCAGAGCGCCTCAGCGGCGGCCATCTTCATGGGCTGCTGCTCGAACATCACCTTGCCGAGGCTGTCGCCGCTGATGGCGGTGCCCAGGCCGGCGACGACGGCGACGACCAGGCCGACGCGGAGCGAGGTGCGCATCGCGCCGATCTGCGTGCGCCGCTTCTCGTCCAGCTCCTCGCCGCGCAGTTGCTTGCGCTTGGCGCGCCAGAGGTGGAAGGAGGCGATGCCCACGATGAACGCGCCACCGGTGAGGAAGGCCGCGGTGAGGGTGTGGAAGACGACGACGAGCGTGGTGTTCTGGGTCATGACGGCCCAGATGTCGGTGAGCCGGGCCTTGCCGGTCGCCTGGTCGATGGCGTAGCCGACCGGGTGCTGCATCCAGGAGTTCGCGGCCAGGATGAAGTACGAGGAGAGCACGGTGCCCACGGAGACGATCCAGATGCACGCGCAGTGGATCTTCTTGGGGAGCTTGTCCCAGCCGAAGATCCACAGGCCGATGAAGGTCGACTCGAAGAAGAAGGCCAGCAGGGCCTCCATCGCGAGCGGGGCCCCGAACACGTCACCGACGAACCGGGAGTAGTCCGACCAGTTCATACCGAACTGGAACTCCTGCACGATGCCGGTGACCACGCCCATCGCGATGTTGATGAGGAAGAGCTTTCCCCAGAACTTGGTCGCGTGGAAGTACTTGTCCTTGCCGGTGCGGACCCAGGCGGTCTCCAGGCCGGCCGTGATCGCCGCGAGGCTGATCGTGAGGGGGACGAAGAGAAAGTGGTAGACGGTGGTGATGCCGAACTGCCAGCGGGCCAGCGTCTCCGGAGCCAAAGCCAGATTCACTCGGTCTCTCCTTGCCTCTCGCGTCACCGGCGGCACAGGCCACCGGAGCTTTGCCCGTGTATGCCCCAGGTAAAGCGGGGCATAAAGGAGCGCTTGTGAACGCGTTCACATTCACAAGCCATTATGGCGCACACCCTTTCGGACAAGTCCACGGGGGTACCCCCTTCGGCCCTAGCGGATCGGCCGCGAGCCGCCCCGGGACGTAGACGTGGGGCCGCGGACGCACGAACGCCGTGCGCCCCCGGCGGGGGTGCACGGCGTCCTGGGCGCGATGGGGCCCGAAGCGTCACATCTCCTTGCGGAACGCCTCCGCCACCTGCAGGAAGAGGTCGTTGCCCGCCGTCTCGCCGATCGTGGCGCGGATGCCCTCGCCCGGGAACGGCCGTACGACCACGCCCGCGCGCTCGCACGCCGCCGCGAAGTCGGCCGTCCGCTCCCCCAGCCGCAGCCAGACGAAGTTGGCCTGCGTCTCCGGCACCGTCCAGCCCTGGCCGGTCAGCGCCTCGACCACTCGCGCCCGCTCCTCCACCAGCGCCGCCACCCGCTCCCGCAGCGCGTCCTCGCTGCGCAGCGAGGCCACCGCCGCCTCCTGGGCGATGTGGCTGACACCGAAGGGCACGGCGGTCTTGCGCAGCGCCGCCGCGACCGGCTCATGGGCCACGGCGAAGCCGACGCGCAGCCCGGCCAGCCCGTACGCCTTGGAGAAGGTGCGCAGCACACAGACGTTCGGCCGGTCGCGGTAGAGGTCCAGCCCGTCGGGCACCTCGGCGTCCCGGACGAACTCGATGTACGCCTCATCGAGCACCACCAGCACGTCGGAGGGCACCCGGTCCAGGAAGGACTCCAGCTCCGCCCGGCGCACCACGGTGCCCGTGGGGTTGTTGGGGTTGCAGACGAAGATCAGCCGGGTCCGCTCGGTGATCGCCGCCAGCATCGCGTCCAGGTCGTGGACCTCGTCCGCCGTCAGCGGGACCTGCACCGGCGTCGCGCCGGAGACCTGGGTGATGATCGGGTACGCCTCGAAGGAGCGCCAGGCGTAGATCACCTCGTCGCCGGGGCCCGAGGTGGCCTGGACCAACTGCTGCGCCACGCCCACCGAGCCGGTGCCGGTGGCGAGGTGCGAGACGGGCACGGAGAAACGCTCCGCCAGCTCCGTCATCAGGCCGGTGCACGCCATGTCCGGGTAACGGTTGATGGAGCCGGCCGCCGTGACCGCCTTCTCCAACACGCCCGGCAGCGGCGGATAGGGGTTCTCGTTGGAGGACAGCTTGTACGCCACGGGGCTCCCGGCGGCGGCCGGCTTGCCCGGCTTGTAGGACGGCACGCCTTCCAGGGCGGGGCGCAGCTTCGGGGTCTTCTCGGTCACCGCAGGTCCTCCTCGACATCCCGTGCGCTCAGGACCGCACGGACACACCGCAACGAAATAGCGGACATGAATACTGCACACCTTAAGAGGATTGCCCCGGGCGGCGTCCAGAGCGGGGGGAGCGCTCTTTCGGATGGCGCGCGCCGGTGGCGGGCGCCGTGGCGCGCATCCCCCATGAAGGTGAGTTGAGACCTGTTCGAGACCTGGACCATTCACGACGGGTGGATATGCCAGAGACCCACACTTAACCGTCAACCCCAGCAAGTCGCTTTGATTCCATGGTCATTGGGTGGAATTGCGCATGCAGAAACGTGCCTGTCAACAGCCAAATGTGGCCCCCCGCCATCGGACCACCCGAGCCCTACTATCGGCTCGCCATGACAGCAGCAGGGAAGCACCAGGTGAGCCGGTCGACCGGCCGCCGGCTGGGACGGGCGGGCATCCGGGACGTGGCCGCCGCCGCCGGGGTTTCGATCACGACCGTCTCCGACGCGCTCAACGGCAAGGGCCGGCTACCGGACGCGACCCGCCGCCATGTCCGCGAGGTCGCCGACCGACTGGGTTACCGCCCGTCGGCCGCGGCCCGCACGCTCCGCACGGGCAAGTCCGGCCTCATCGGCCTGACCGTGACCACGTACGGGGATGAACCTTTCACCTTCACCGAATTCGCCTACTTCGCCGAGATGGCCAGGGCCGCCACGTCGGCCGCGCTGGCCCGGGGCTACGCCCTCGTCATCCTGCCCGCCACCTCACGTCACGACGTGTGGTCCAACGTCGCCCTCGACGGCACCGTCGTCGTCGACCCCTCCGATCACGACCCGGTCGTCTCCGACCTGGTCCGCCAGGGCATCCCGGTCGTCTCCGACGGCCGCCCTGCCGGCACCCTGCCGGTGACCGCCTGGGTGGACAACGACCACGAGGCCGCCGTGCTCGGCATCCTCGACCACCTCGCCGCGGCCGGCGCCCGACGCATCGGCCTGCTCACCGGCAACACCACCGACACGTACACCCGGCTCTCCACCCACGCCTACCTGCGGTGGTGCGAGCGGGTGGGGCAGGAACCGGTCTACGAGAAGTACCCGGCCCACGACCCCTGCGCGGGCGCCGTGGCCGCCGACCGGCTGCTCGCCCGGCCCGACCGGCCCGACGCCGTGTACGGGCTCTTCGACCCCAACGGCACGGATCTGCTCGCCGCGGCCCGCCGCTACGGCCTGCGGGTGCCGGACGACCTGCTGCTCGTGTGCTGCAGCGAGTCCACGGTCTACGCGACCACCGAGCCGCCCGTCACGACCCTCTCCCTCAAACCGCGGCGCATCGGCACCGCGGTCGTCCAGCTCCTCATCGACGCCATCGAGGGGCTCGACACCGGGCGCCCCGTCGAGCAGGTCATACCGACCGAACTCATCGTCCGGACCTCCTCGCAGCGTCGTCAGCCCCGCACCACGGTCAGCCCGCCCCGGGGCCCGACGGGCTGAGGACACCGAGGAAACGGACGCCCGGCTCCGCCCCGGGTCAACGTGCCGTTCCCCACCGCCACGACTTCACCCGGCCGGAGGGAGGGCGCACGGGGCGCGAGCAGCAGGGGGCGAATGACTCAATTGGGGAGATATAGCTGTCGCGCGCGCCCGCCCGCCCCGATTCACGGCCCCTGGTGCGTCACAAGCCGCGACGGTCATTCCTATGATGGGCGCACGACACCGTGGACCACCGTCGACCAGGCAAGGTCCACAAGGTGCAGGGCGGCGCGATGGTGGAGGGGTCGATGACTCAGGGGGCCGGTCAAGGACCCGCGGCACGGCACACGGCGGCGACCCCGCCCTTCCCCGGGTACGCCGCTCCTCCGCCCATGCCTCCGTACGCGCAGTCGGCGCCTCCCGTTCAGCCGCCCATGGACGCTCCGGAGGGCTATACGCCCACCGCGCGCGACCTGCCGGTCATCGGCCAGGCCGTCCCGGACGACATCCCGACGGTCGCCCTGACGCCCCTGCCCGAGCACCGCTCCCCGGCGCCGCCGCCCGGCCCCGGCCCGCTCTACGTCGTCGGCGACGTCCACGGCTATCTGGACGAGCTGCTCGCGGCACTCGCCGCCCAGGGGCTCATCGACGCGAACGGCAGCTGGTGCGCGGGCAACACCCGCCTGTGGTTCCTCGGGGACTTCACCGACCGCGGTCCGGACGGCGTGGGCGTGATCGACCTGGTCATGCGGCTGTCCGCCGAGGCCGCGGCCGCCGGCGGCTACTGCAAGGCCCTCATGGGCAACCACGAGCTGCTGCTCATCGGCGCCAAGCGGTTCGCCGACACGCCGGTCAACTCCGGTGCCGGCACCGCCTCCTTCCAGGCCGCCTGGCTGCTCAACGGCGGCCAGCGCACCGACATGGAGCGCCTCCAGGACCACCATCTGCAGTGGATGTCGCGGCTCGACGCGATGGCGCAGGAGGACGGCCACCTGCTGGTGCACTCCGACACCACCGCCTACCTCGATTTCGGCGACTCCATCGAGGACGTCAACGACGCCGTCACCGAGGCCCTCCAGCGCAACGACCCCGACGAGGTCTGGGACCTGTTCCGCAAGTTCACCAAGCGCTTCGCCTTCCGCGACGAGGCCGGCTCGCTCGCCGCCCGGGAGCTGCTGGAGACCTACGGCGGCGGTCGCCTGGTGCACGGGCACAGCCCGATCCCCTACCTGCTCGGCGAGGTGGGCACCGAGGACGCGGACGGTGAGGAGGGCGGCACGCCGGTCGTCGACGGCCCGCATCTGTACGCCGACGGGCTCGCCCTCGCCATGGACGGAGGGGTCACCATGGCCGGAAAACTGCTGGTGGTACAACTTCCGCTGGGTGGCTGAGGGTTCAGTGGGTAGGCGTCCGGGCAGGTACGGAGTTCCACCGCCGCGGGGGTAATTCGCGAAACACGCTGTCACCTCACGCCGGTACGGCTCTACCATCGGGCTTATCCGTAGCAGGCTCTCCTCCGTTTCCGCCCACTGCCCGGTGCAAGCCGGCAAGAAGGCCCTACGGAGCATCGGGGGATGCACATGAACAGCGCTCCGCACCTGCTGGCCGAGGACCGCCCGGAATTCGAGCGGGTTCTCGACCAGGCGTTGCGTACCGCGGACCATGACCCGGAACTGGCCGCCGCGATAGGACAGCGGCTCAATACAGAACAGTTGCGCACTATGGCGCTGAACGCCACGACCGCCATCTCGTCATGCGCCGGCACCGAATACCAGAACTACGTAAGGGCGCGCGGTGCTCTGCGCGCGCTCTCCGCCGCCGCGCGCTCCCAGCCCGTGAGCGCCGGGGGCGCGCAGAGTAACGAAGGCGCCCCCGAGAACACGGCCGAACCAGCCACCGCCGACGACGGGCCCGAGGATTCCGCGGGCGCCGGCGCGGGCGCGGTCCTCGCCGTGCTCGCACCGGTGCTCGCCGGGGTCGCCGCCCTGCTCTTCCTCACCGTCGGATACGCGCTGCGCACGCTGGAGACGGACCCGGACGTCGCCGATCCGATGGTCACCATCGGCTGGTGGTTCGCCGGTCTGACCGCCGCCGGTGCGTTCGTGGCCATGGTCGGCATGGTGCTGACCGCCCTGCGCAACGGCGTCGGCGAGGGGAGCGATGCGCGAGGGGTGGGTCTGAGCGAGGAGACCGAGCGGGCCCGGGAGGCGTGGCGGCAGGCGCTGCTGCACCGCGGTGTGCTGCCCTTCCTCCGCGAGGCGCTCGCCGACGCCCCGGCCGAGCCGCGGCCCTCGTTCGTGCCGAGACGACCCGATGCCCCGAGCCGTACCCCTCAGCTGGGGTACTCCCGCCCGGGCTTCTCCAGCCCCGACAGCGAGTCCTCCCCCAGCACCCGCCCGAGCTACACCAGCCCGGACTTCACGAGCCCCGACTACGGCGGCCCCGACCACCGCCCGGACTGACCCGGGCCGCCCGGCCGGACACCGCATGAGGCCCCGGCACCGGCCGGGGCCTCTCCTGAAGCGGTGCTCCGGTTACTCCGCGATCGGCCTACTCCGCGATCGGCCTATTCCGCCAGCGGCAGGTAGACCCGGTTGCCCGCCGCCGCGAACTCCTGCGACTTCTGGAGCATCCCGGCCTTCACCTCCTCGTCGCTGGCCGAAGCGACCAGGTCAGGGGCGAACTGCTCTGTGATGCTTCTGCTAATTTTCATGCTGCAGAACTTCGGCCCGCACATCGAGCAGAAGTGCGCCGTCTTCGCGGGCTCCGCCGGCAGCGTCTCGTCGTGGAACGCCCGCGCCGTGTCCGGGTCGAGCGCCAGGTTGAACTGGTCCTCCCAGCGGAACTCGAACCGCGCGTCCGACAGCGCGTCGTCCCACTCCTGCGCGCCCTCGTGCCCCTTGGCGAGGTCCGCGGCGTGCGCGGCGATCTTGTACGTGATCACGCCGGTCTTGACGTCGTCGCGGTCCGGCAGACCCAGGTGCTCCTTCGGCGTGACGTAGCAGAGCATCGCGGTGCCCCACCAGGCGATCATCGCCGCGCCGATCCCCGAGGTGATGTGGTCGTAGGCGGGCGCCACATCGGTCGTCAGCGGGCCGAGCGTGTAGAACGGCGCCTCCTCGCAGATCTCCTGCTGGAGGTCGATGTTCTCCTTGATCTTGTGCATCGGGACATGGCCCGGGCCCTCGATCATCGTCTGGACGTTGTGCCGCTTGGCGATCGTGTTCAGCTCGCCCAGCGTCTTGAGCTCGGCGAACTGCGCCTCGTCGTTGGCGTCCGCGATCGAGCCGGGGCGCAGACCGTCGCCGAGGGAGTACGTGACGTCGTAGGAGGCGAGGATCTCGCAGAGCTCCTCGAAGTTCTCGTAGAGGAACGACTCCTTGTGGTGAGCGAGGCACCACGCGGCCATGATCGAACCACCGCGCGAGACGATGCCGGTCTTGCGGCGGGCGGTCAGCGGGACGTAGCGCAGCAGCACGCCCGCGTGGACGGTCATGTAGTCCACGCCCTGCTCGGCCTGCTCGATGACCGTGTCCTTGTAGATCTCCCAGGTCAGCTCCTCGGCCTTGCCGTCGACCTTCTCCAGGGCCTGGTAGAGCGGCACGGTGCCGATGGGCACGGGGGAGTTGCGCAGCACCCACTCGCGGGTGGTGTGGATGTTGCGGCCGGTGGACAGGTCCATGACCGTGTCGGCGCCCCAGCGGGTCGCCCAGGTCATCTTCTCGACCTCCTCCTCGATGGAGGACGTGACGGCGGAGTTGCCGATGTTGGCGTTGACCTTGACCAGGAACCTCTTGCCGATGATCATCGGCTCGATCTCCGGGTGGTTCACATTCGCCGGGAGCACCGCCCGGCCGGCCGCGATCTCCTCGCGGACGACCTCGGGAGAAACGTTCTCCCGCAGCGCCACGTACTCCATCTCCTCGGTGATCTCACCGCGGCGGGCGTACGCGAGCTGGGTCACGGCGCCGTCGCGGCCCCGGCGGGGCAGGCGCGGGCGGCCCGGGAAGACCGCGTCGAGGTTCCTCAGGCCCCCGCGCGGAGAGGTGTGCTTGAGGCCGTCGTCCTCAGGGCGCAACGGCCGCCCGGCGTACTCCTCGGTGTCGCCGCGGCCGATGATCCAGTTTTCCCGCAACGGCTGGAGGCCGCGCCGGACGTCGGTGTCGACGGCCGGGTCGGTGTATGGGCCGGAGGTGTCGTACAGCCGTACGTCCTGCCCGTTGGTGAGATGCACCCGCCGGACCGGGACCCTGAGGTCCGGCCGCGAGCCGGTCACGTAGTCCTTGTGCCAGCCGATCGGCTGACCGGTTTCGGACGTGCGTGCATCCTGCGAGGTCATGAGACCAGAACTCCCTACGCCGGCATTACCCGGTAACAGGTTCGGCGGTCGACGCAGCGGCTTCCGTACGTACGATCCGTACGGAGGTCAGCGCCCTCTCAGCCCGGTGCTCCGAGCTCCCGCGATTGCAAAGGTGGACACAACGCTAGCGGTTCCCCCGTCCGGAGGGCCAGAGGGGCTTGCGATGATGCGGGCGTGACCCCCACGGATCCTCAGCACGGCCCCCAGCACTCGGCCCACCCGCACAGTCATGGCCACAGCCACGCGCACAGCCACGGCCCGCCCTCGCCCGTCTCCGCGCACCTGCGGAAGGTGATCGCCGCCGTCCTCATCCCCTTCGCCGTCGCGGTGCTCGCGGGCCTGGTCGTCCTGTGGCCCGGCGGGCCGCCCCCGCACCAGCACTCCGGCCTCGGCCTCGACCAGCAGACCCGCTCGGGGCGCGTGGTGAAGATCGAGGAGCAGGACTGCGCCAGGGCCGGCGCCCAGCCGCAGCAGCCGCAACCCGCGGAGCCCGGCGCCCCGGCCCGGCCGCAGGGGCCCTGCGAGAAGACCGAGATCGAGGTGACGTCGGGCCCCGACAAGGGCCGCACCTTCATCGAGACCGTGCAGCCGAACGCCTCACGCCGCTACTCGGTGGGCCAGGAGGTCGTCCTCGCCTACGCGCCCAAGGCGCCGAAGAACCTCCAGTACTCGGTCACGGACGTCGACCGCACCCTGCCCATGGCGGTCCTCGCCGGGCTGTTCGCCCTGGCCGTCGTGGTCGTCGGCCGACTGCGCGGCCTCTTCGCGCTGATCGCGCTGGTGATCAGCTTCGGGGTGCTGACGCTGTTCATCCTCCCGGCCATCCTCCACGGTTCGGACCCGCTGCTGGTGGCCGTGGTCGGCGGCAGCGCGATCATGCTGATCGCGCTCTACATGTGCCACGGACTCAACGCCCGTACATCGGTGGCGGTGGTCGGCACCCTCACCTCCCTGGTCGTCATCGGCGCGCTCGGCACCCTCTTCACCTCGTGGGCACACCTGACCGGCGACACCGACGACCAGACCGGCCTGGTGCACGGCCTGTACCCCGAGATCGAGATCCGGGGCCTGCTGCTCGCCGGCATCATCATCGGCTCGCTGGGCGTGCTCGACGACGTCACCGTGACGCAGACCTCCGCGGTCTGGGAGCTGAAGGAGGCCGACCCGGCGGCGAGTTGGCGGAAGCTGTACGGGGCGGCGATGCGCATCGGCCGGGACCACATCGCCTCGGTGGTGAACACGCTGGTACTGGCCTACGCGGGCGCGTCCCTGCCGCTGCTGCTGCTCTTCTCCATCGCCGACAGCGGGATGGGGACGGTCGCGACGAGCGAGCTCGTCGCGGAGGAGATCGTCCGGACGCTCGTCGGCAGCATCGGGTTGGTCGCCTCGGTCCCGGTGACGACCGCGCTGGCGGCGCTCGTTGTCAGTGCCGACCGGCACAATGCGAGTACGGGGAAGGACCGTCGGGGCCGGGGGGTTCGCGGCGGCGGCGCGCGGGGCGGCAAGCGCCGCCGG
Source organism: Streptomyces sp. ISL-11 (assembly GCF_018614525.1). Lineage (GTDB taxonomy): Bacteria > Actinomycetota > Actinomycetes > Streptomycetales > Streptomycetaceae > Streptomyces. Next base: position 74,336 of record NZ_JAGGOL010000016.1, on the reverse strand, counting down.
GCGAGGTAATCGGCGGGGGCGGCAGGGCGATCGGCGAACGATCACGGGGGGATCGATGAACCGGGGGGAATCGGTGGTCGGTGAGCAGGGCAGGGTGACGGGCGCCGTCGGCCCGGGGCTGGTCGGCGAGGTGATGGTGCGGGTCCGGGGCGGCGCCGAGGCGTTCCTCGCGTACGCGGTGGTGCCGGGCGAGCGAATAGAGCGGGGCACGGTGGTGGTGATCGTGGAATACCAGCCGCCCCGCACCGTCTACGTGGCGGCCGCGTACGGCTGAGGCGCTCCACCATCGCCCACCATGCCCGCCCCCGTGATCCGCCAAGAAAACGCGCCCAGGCCGAGGCGGACGGCTCGCCACCGAGGCCGAGCAGCAGGCGGCGGCGCGGATGTCGGAGGCGACCCGCGACAGCGAGATCCTCCAGGCCGGCTACCAGGCCGAGCGGGACAGCGCGGCCGCCAAGGCCCGGCAGGCCGGACCGCTGGCCGAGGCGGCGGCCCAGCAGGAGGTCGTGGTCCAGGAGACGCGGGTGGCCGAGCTCGCGGCGCACCGGCGTGAGCAGCAGCTCCAGGCCGACGTACGGAAGCCGGCGTACGCGGCCGCGTACGAGACGCGGACGCCGGCGGAAGCGGAGCGCGACGCCCGTATCTCCGCCGCCCAGGCGCAGGCCAGGGAGACGGAGCTCGCGGCGGCCGCGGAGGCGACGCGGGTGACGACCGAGGCGGGCGCGGAGGCCGAGGCCACGAAGGCGCGTGGTGCGGCCGACGCGGCGGCGACGCGTGCGACGGGTGAGGCCGAGGCGGCGAAGGCGCAGGGACTGGCCGAGGCGGAGGCGATCAAGGCCAGGGCGATGGCCCTGGCCGAGAACCAGGAAGCGGTGGTGGCGCAACAACTGGCCGAAAACTGGCCGGAGATCGTACGGGCCGGAGCGGAGGCGTTCGGGAACGTCGACCACATGGTGCTGCTGAACGGCGCGGACGGCATGTCCGACCTGTTCGCGAAGGCACTGACGATGGGCGGTACGGGCCTGGGACTGGCCCGGCAACTGCTCGCGGGCATGAGCCCGGCGAACGGCGCGGGGACATCGAAGTCGACAGGGACGACGGGGACGACAGGGGAGTCAGGGTCGGAGGGGTCGGAAAGGCCGGCAGAGGAAGCGGCGACGGCGACGGGAGGGACGCGAGCGAGCGACCTCAAGGTGCGCGGGTAGCAGCCGGCCCGGGTGGCTCTGCCGCCGGCAGGGAACGGTCGGGGCGGCGCCGGGGAACGTAGAGAGAAGCGGGGGCGGTGGCCGGGAACGGGGACGCTGCTCGGCAACGACGGCGAGAACGGGGACAGCGCCCGGGAACGACAACGGGAACGGAGACAGCGCCCGGCACGACGAGGGCGTCCAGGAACGGCGACGGCGACCAGGAACGGCGGCCGGCTCCCCGGCAGTGGGACGGCGACTGGCTCTCCGGCGACGGGCACGACGTCCCGTGTCCACGTCCGGCCTCCCGGCGACGGGAACGCCAACCACGCCCGCGTCCGGTGACCGCATCCGGTGTCCGCGTCCGGCGACGGAACCCGCGTCCGGCGACGGAAGCGGCAACGGCAAGCCCGCCGGCGACACGCCGGCACCCGTGGGCCAGCCCGTTCCGGCACATTCCGCCACGTCCGGCAGGTCCGGCAGGTCCGGCAGGCAGGTCCTGCACGACCAGTGCGTCCCGCACGACCAGTGCACCCCGCACGGCCAGTGCACCCCGTGCGCACCCCTCCGGGAGGGGACACCGCTAACCCGCGTTCTGACCCTCCGGGTTGCCCGCGAGGATGTTGTCCAGCGCCGCGGCGAGGTCGTACTCGAAGTCCGCGACCGAGCGCTCCTCGCCGAGCGGGGCGATCCGGTCGGTGCGGTCGAGGAAGGCGACCAGTGGCGCCGCCCCGGCCCGGAACAGGGCCCCTTCGGCACCCACTTGCAGCCGGATGAACACGTCCGAGAGGTGCTCCGTGGAGGCGGGGGAGATATGCACATCTCCCTCGCCGGACGGCTGGCTGAGCCCGTCCAGCAGCAACTCGCGCGCGAACGCCCAGGTCACCGGGGCGTCCCCGGGCAGGTGGAAGGTGAACTTCACCGCGTAGGGGTCGCTGCTGTCGTAGTCCAGCCCCACCGGAATCCGGAAGGACAGCTCCTCGGAGACGAGGAAGGTCATGATCACTTCTGCCTGAACCGTTTCACGCATCGCCCAATGCCCCGATTCGTCGTTGTAGCCGGGATTGGCTCCCTATGCCCATATACGCTGTCGTGCGACAGCATCTGTGGATCACGGGGAGTGATTTTTCAGATACCAATAGAGATCGAGAGTGAGCTTACGAGCTCTATGACTCTGGAGCGTAGCGACTCGACTACGGGGCGGAGTCGTTCCGCGGGATTCAAGGCAGAGAAATCGCCATAAGCCGTCAACATCGACCCCGGGCGTAGGTCAGTAAGGCTGTGCTGGCGTCGCGCTGGGTGACGTACGGCTGTCCTCCGTACATCGGTTGGACCCCTCGGCCGAAGCGGCCGCCGGGCCGGAGACGGTCTACCAGTCGCCCTTCGACGACGAGGACGACGACGTGAACTTCTTGACGACGAAGATCAGCCCGCCGATGAGCGCGACCAGCAACAGCGCCTTGAAGATCAGCGTGACGACGAAGCCGAGCACGCTCATGATCAGCCCGCCGAAGACCGCGAGGACGAGGACCGGCACGGCGATCCACTTCACCCACCACGGGAGTCCTTCGAAAATCCCCTTCTCAGCCATGTCGTTCGTCCCTGCTTTCGCTTTCGTGGTCCCGGAGCGTGACTGCTCCGGCCTTGTTCTCGATGCTAGGACGGGCGGACGGGCTCGCGGGGGCCTCACAGCCCCCGTCCTCCCCTGAGCGTCCCCCTACGGGTACCCAGGGGGGCGGGTCAGCTCTCAGGCGGAGAGAAGACGACCAGGACCCTCAGGTCCTCGCTGATGTGGTGGAAGCGGTGCGTCACCCCGGCCGGTACGTAGACGACGCTCCCCCGCGCCACCTCCGTCGTCTCCGTGCCCACGGTGATCGACGCGCGCCCGCTCACCACGAGGTAGACCTCGTCCTGGGCGTGCGGGGTCTGCGGGTCGGAGTCGCCGGCGTCCAGGGCGTACAGCCCGACGGACATGTTCCGCTCGTGCAGGAAGCGCAGGTACGCGCCGTCGTTGGCGGCCCGCTCGGCCTCCAGCTCGTCCAGTCGGAACGCCTTCATCGCCCGTCCACTCCCGTCCACCCTCGCCCGCCCTTCCTGAGCCGATCCGCGTCGGCCGATCCCGTCTGCAACGATCTCACCATGAAGAATTTCGTAGTCAAGACGATCGCCAACGCGGCGGCCCTGGCGGTCGCCATCTGGCTGCTCAAGGGCATCACCCTGTCCGGCGAGAACACCGCGCGCAAAGTGCTCACGCTGTTGCTCGTCGCGCTCGTCTTCGGCGTGGTGAACTTCCTCGTCAAGCCGGTCGTCAAGCTGTTGTCGTTCCCGTTGTTCATCCTCACGCTCGGGCTGATCACCTTGGTGATCAACGCGTTGATGCTGTTGCTGACGTCCTGGGTCGCGGGCAGGCTCGACCTGGCCTTCCACGTCGACGGGTTCTGGAACGCGTTGGTGGGCGGCGTGATCATCGCGATCGTGGCCTGGGCGATGCACGTGATCCTGCCGGACGAGAAGGACTGAGAAGCGCCCCCCGAAGGCCGAAGACCGAAGCCGAAGAACGCGCGAGGACCACGATCGCGAGGACCGCGAGGACCGCGCGAGGAAGGAAGCTCACATGAAGGACGGCGACGGCACGCGTGTCGTACGGGCAGGGCTGCCGGAGCCGCGGGCGAACGAGCCGGCGCTCCCCGGCCCGGCCTTCGCCGCCCACTACCACCTGCCGGGCGAGGTCTCCGGCCCGTACACCTACGGCCGCGAGGCCAATCCGACCTGGACCGCCCTGGAGCGTGCCCTCGGCGAGCTGGAGTCCCCCGACGGCGGGCCCGGCGCCGAGACCGTCGTCTTCCCTTCGGGGATGGCCGCGATCTCCGCCGTGCTCCTGTCCTTCCTGCGCCCCGGCGACACCGCGGTCCTGCCGGACGACGGCTATCAGCTGCTGCCCACCCTGCGTGAGCGCCTCGAAGGGTTCGGTGTGACCGTACGGACCGCGCCGACCGCCGGTGACGCGCAGCTCGCCGTGCTGGACGGTGCGCGGCTGCTGTGGATCGAGTCGCCGTCCAACCCGGGCCTCGACGTCTGCGACATCCGCCGCCTCGCCGAGGAGGCGCACCACCGGGGCGCGCTCGTGGCCGTCGACAACACCCTGGCCACGCCGCTCGGCCAGCGCCCCCTGGAACTGGGCGCCGACTTCTCGGTCGCCAGCGGCACCAAGGCCCTCACGGGACACGGTGACGTACTCCTGGGTTACGTGGCCACTTCCGACCCCGGACTCGCGGCGGTCGTACGGTCCTGGCGCAAGGTCGCCGGGGCCATCCCCGGGCCGATGGAGGCGTGGCTGGCGCACCGTTCACTCGCCACGCTCCAGCTGCGCGTGGACCGCCAGGCGTCCACGGCCCTCGCCCTGGCGGAGGCCCTGAGCACCCGCCCCGAGCTCACGGGCCTGCGCCACCCCGGTCTGCCGGCCGACCCGGCGCACGAGGTCGCGGTGCGGCAGATGCGCGGCGGGCGGTTCGGCTGCGTGGTCTCGTTCGTCCTGCCGGACCGCGCGCACGCCGAACGCTTCCTGTCGTCGTTGCGCCTTGTCGACGAAGCGACGAGTTTCGGCGGCGTACGGTCGGCCGCCGAGCGGCGGGGCCGGTGGGGAGGGGACGCGGTGCCGGAAGGTTTCATCCGGTTCTCGGTGGGGGTGGAGGACACGGAGAACGTGGTCAACGACGTGTTGACGGCACTGAACGCGGCTTACCACAAAGCGAGTTGATGGCGCCAGGGGCCTGTCGGACTACGGTACGGTATCCGTTAATCGGTCGCTTCGTGCTGCACACGAAGCGACCCCCAACGCTGGCGGCAACCGGCGAAGGGGGTCTACACCGCCAAGGAAGGGATGAGCTCCTGCGATGTTCCGTCATGCTATCGCCCCTGCGCGATTCTTCTCCCAAGTCCCCAACGACATCATCCGCCACCCGCGCCTGTCGTCGGACGCCGTACGCCTGCTGGTCTGGCAGTTGTCGCTCCCGCCCGGCGCGGACGAGCCGCTGTCGAAGACGGCGAAGCGGGCGGGCATCAAGAAGACGGGCCTCACCCGCGCGAAGGCACAGCTCAACGCCGAGGGTTACTTCCACGAGTGGCGTCGGCAGGGCCGCGGCGGGCTCTGGGCGACGGAGCAGATGATCTCCAACGCACCGCTGACGCTCGCCGAGGCCCGCGCCTTACGAGCCGGCGAGCCCTGCTCGCCACCGGCGGACGCGCATCCGGCCGCCGGTCGACCGGAGAGCCGGTCCGCCGCCCGTTCCCAAAGGAACACGGTGGAGAAGAGATCCAACCCTCCCTCCCCAGCCCCTCCGCCGTACGAGACGGCCGCACCGCCACCACTGATCGAACGGGCGGCGGGGTTGATGGCCTCGATCTCCCACTCCGAACGCCGATTGCGGCTCAACGGCGGCGGCGTGGGGCAACTCGCCCCGCTGGCCGCTGAATGGCTCCTGCGCGGCGCCTCCGCCAAGTACTTGCGCGAGGAACTGACCGCCGGGCTCCCCGACCGCGTCCACTGCGCGGTGGCACTCCTCCGGAACCGCTTGGTCCGCAAGATGCCGGAGATCCCGGCCTTCGCCGCTCCCCCGCCGGCGCCGAGGCCGCTGCGCTCCTGCGAGGGGGACTGCGGCCGCGTTTTCCGCCCGCTGAAGGAAGAAACCCACTGCCAGGGCTGCCGCCAGGCCGCCGCCGGTGCGGCGATGGATGACGTCTCGGGCGCCGTCGCCGCGACGAGGCGCGGCATGACCGCGATCAGGACGGCCCTGGGCGGCACGGGTGCGCTTGCCGCTGATGCCTGCCCATGAGGACGGTGGCGGCGGCCATCCGCTCCCGGTCGCCCAACGCCTCGGCGGCCCGCCGCTCGGCCTTGATCCCCTCGCACGCGTCGCACCGGGGCATGCGCACGCCCGCGACGACACACTCGTCCCGGGTGGCCAACCGCAAAGCACCCGGCGGCACCTCCCACTCCCGCCCACCGCCCGGCCGCCGCACCTGCACGCGGGGCCCGACCAGCCCCATGACCTGCACGAGCGCCCCGTTCCGCTGGTCGACGACGTACGCACCTTCCCGGTACGTCATCACGTCGTACGGCCGCACTTCGCACGGCTGCGCTTCGCACGGCTGCTTCATGTCGTCCTGCCGCTCCGCTTCGTCCTGCCGCTGATCGCTCATGCGGGCACCTTCGCGCGGCGGCGCCCGGCGGGCCCATCCCAAGGCCCTATGGGGCGCCCTATATTCGACCTGTGGGGGATCAAGTGGTGACCCTGTGGGCTCATCCCGGGCTGGCGGCCGCGGTCGCGAGTGAGGACTGGGCCGCGCTCTTCCGCACGTACCGGCAGCTCACGGGGGTCAGCCAGACGAAGCTCGGCGAGCTGGTCGGGCTCGTACAGCCCGACGTCTCCGCGATCGAGCGGGGCCGCCGACGGGTGACCTCCGTGGAGGTGCGGCAGCGTGTGGTCACCGGCCTCGGCATTCCTTCCGAGCTGCTGGCCGCAGTGGGACAACGGTCCGGTGCGGTGCCCGTCCCCGGCCTGGCACTCGCGGGGCTCGCGCCGGATCACGACCTCCTGGAGCGCGTGACGGGCGCCGTCGGCGACGCCGCGCGGGTCGACAGCGCCACGCTGGACTGGCTCGACCGGCTGCTGGCCGAGCACCGGCGGGCCGAGGACGTGATCGGCTCGCGGCCGCTGGTCGACGTGATGCGGCGGCAGCTGAACACCGTCGTGGAACTCCACTCCGGCGCGCGGGGCGAGCTCGCGCGGCGCGTGGTCCGGCTGGCCGCCGAGCACGCGCAGTTCCTCGCGTGGATGGCGCAGGACCAGGCCGCGAGCGCGGCGGCGCTGGGTTGGTACGACCGCGCCCACGAGTGGGCGCTGGAAGCCGGTGACGCGGACATGGCCGCCACCACGCTCAGCATGAAAGCCCACATGGCCTGGTCCGGCGGGCGCGGCACGCGGTGCGTGCAGCTGGCCGAGGCCGCGCGGTGGTCCACACCGGGCGCCTCCCTCGGGGTGCGCGGCATGGCCGCGCAGATGGAGGCCCGCGGTCACGCGCTGACCGGCGACGCCGACCATACCCACCGCCTGCTGGACGAGGCCCAGGACCTCATCGGCCGGGCCGCCGAACACCCCGAGGACGAGCCGCCGTGGATGTATTTCTACGACGAGACGTGGTTCTCCCTGCAACGCGGCATGGCAGAGATCCACTTGCGCGCCTGGCCGACGGCCGTCGAACTGCTCGGCAAGGGCCTCGCCGCCCTGCCGGACGACTACCGGCGCGACAAGACCTGGTACCGCGCCTGCCTCACGCACGCGCTCGCCGGATCGGGGGAGGCGGCCCAAGCTCTCGCGGTGGCACTGGAAGCCGTCCCCGACGCGGCGGCGATCGGCCGCCCGCACGCGTGGAACGAACTGCACCGGGCGGCAGCGCTGTTGCTGCGGCGGGGCGCGCCGGAGGGCCGCGAACTCGTCGCGGTGCTGCGGGCGCACGACTGACCCCGCCCAGGCGGATGGGGACGGCTCAAAGCCTCCCCCCTCATGGCTTTGAGCCGTCGCGGTTTCAGGCCCCTGCTCCGCCCCGAGGATGGGCACCGGAACCGCGCGAACAAGGCTAGTTGACTCTGCGTCAGTGTCCAATCACGCCGGCGACACATCCCTATCGACTTATTTATAGTTCGGCTACGACCGGGGGACGCCGAGTCAGGGAGACAGCATGGATCTGGCCCTGTTGCGCACGTTTGTCACGGTGTACAGGGCCGGGTCGTTCACCCGGGCCGCCGCGCTCCTGGGGCTGTCGCAGCCCGCCGTCACCGGCCAGATCCGGACGCTGGAGAAACAGCTGGGGCGACCGCTCTTCCTGCGGCAGGCGCGTGGGGTCACCCCCACCTCCATCGGCGACGAACTCGCGCACAAGATCGCACCGCACGTCGACGCGCTCCTGGAGATCACCGAGGCCGGTCTCGACGACCGCAACGAGGACCGGACGCTGCACCTCGCCGGGCCGCCCGAGTTCACGGCCCTGCGCGCACTGCCCGCGCTGACACCGCTGATCGGGCAGGGACTGACCGTACGGGCGGCGCACGGCGTCGCGGAGGAGCTCTTCGAGGGGCTCGCGGCGGGTCACCACGATCTCGCGATCACCACAACGCGCCCCCGCGGCCGGCTGCTCAGCGCGACCCCGCTCTGCGACGAGGAGCACGTGCTCGTGGCGGCGCCGCGCTGGGCGGCCCGGCTCGGCGGAGCCGCCGTTGTACGGGACAAGGGCGTACGCGCGCTGGAGAACCTGCCCGTGGTGGAGGTCCACGAGAGCCTCCCCCTCGTCTCCCGCTACTGGGCGACCGTCTTCGACAGCAAGCCCATCGCCTCCGGCAGCGTGATCACACCGGACCTGCGGGCCGTCCTGACCTGCGTCGTGGCGGGCGCGGGCCTCGGCGTGCTGCCGCGCTACCTGTGCTCCGACGCGCTCGACACCGGGGAGCTGGTCGCCCTCCTGGATCCTCCCGTGCCGCCACTGCGCACATACTTCCTGGTCGTACGGACGGGAACGCTCGCGCACCCGCACATCGCCCGCGCACACGAGTGGCTACTGCGCGCCGCCGTGTCCTGGTGAGAAAGAGGGTCACCGAAGGGTTTCGCCGGGTGCTCCACGCGGCAGATGTCCCCTATGACCGAACGTCCAGTGGTCAAGCGCACGGCACGTGCCATCCTGCTCGACAACGCCCCCGACGCGGCGGGCGCCGCCGGCCCCCGTCCCGCCCTCGAAATGATCGTGATCAAGCGGACGAAGCCCGGCGAGGCTCCGTACTGGATCACGCCCGGCGGCGGCATGGAGCCCGAGGACGCCACCGTCGTCGCCGCGCTGCACCGCGAGGTCGACGAGGAGCTCGGAGCGAAAGTGATCGACGTCGTGCCGGCCTTCGTCGACACCGTCTCCCACTCCATGCATCACGCCGCGCACGGCGTGAAAGTGCAGCACTTCTTCGTCTGCCGGCTCGACTCCATGGACCTCTCGCTCCGCCACGGGCCCGAGGTGGACGAGCCCTGCGGGACGTACGAGGTGGTGCGCATCCCGTTCACGCGGGAGGGCATCGCCTCGGTGGAGCTCGTGCCGCCGTCGCTGCGCGCGTATCTCGACGCGAACATCGAGGGCGTACGGGCCCTGCTGGCCGACGACCTCGGCTGACCTTCCCTCCTCCCCTCCTCCCCTCATCCTCTTCTCGACCCGTGGACTCCGTCAGCTCGTGAACTCCGGCAGCTCGTCGATCGAATCGTGGCGTATTCGGTGGGGCGGGATACCGATACCGACCAGGGTGTCCACGCCGCTGCGGATCATGCCGGGCGGGCCGGAGAGATAGGCGTCGTAGGCGTTCCAGGGGCCGTACTGGCGCACGATGTGCGGGAGTTCGCCGCTGAGGCAGCGCGTCGGGCCGTCGGAGACGACCGGGCGGACCGAGATCCAGGGGTGCGAGCGCTGGAGGCTCAGCAGGGTGTCGATGTCGTAGAGGTCGTCGTCGTGGCGGGCGCCGTAGAAGACCTCCACGGGGCGGCGTCGGCCGTGTTCGGCGACGTCCTCCACCAGGGCCTTGATGGGGGCGATGCCGGTGCCGCCGCCGAGGCACAACAGCCCGTTGTCAGTGCTGTGGTCCACAATCATGGAACCGGTGGGGGGACCGAGACGGAGGACATCGCCCGGGCGGGCGCGATGGACGAGGGCATTGGACACCCAGCCGGCCGGCACGGCCTTCACGTGGAAGGAGAGCAGCCCGTCCGGGCGGGGCGCGGCGGAGAAGGAGTAGTGCCGCCAGACACGCGGCCACCAGGGGGTTTCCAGGCTGGTGTACTGCCCGGCGAGGAAGGGGTACGGCTGGTCGGGCCGTACGGTCACGACGGCGATGTCGCGCGTGCGCCGCTCGTGGCCGACGATCTCGGCCTGCCACCAGGCGGGGGCACGGACCTCGTCCTCGGCGGCGGCGTCGATCATGATCTGGGAGACCGCCGTGTAGACGCGGGCCCAGGCGGCCTCGGTGGCCTCGCTCCAGGTGACGGAGGCGTAGCGGCTGAGCGCGGCGAGCAGGCACTCGCCGACGGCGGGGTAGTGCGCGGGCAGCGTGCCGTATTTGCGGTGCCCGCGACCGAGCCGGGAGAGGTACTCGGTGAGCGTGGCGGTGTCGTCCACGTGCTGGGCGGCGGCGAGCAACGCCTTGAAGAGGCGGTCGCGCTGCGTGTCCATGGCGGCGGGGAAGAGTTCGCGCAGATCGGGGTGGCGTACGAACAGGAGCGCGTAGAAGTACGAGGTCGCCTTGTCGGCGACGGGCCCGAGCTCGGCCATGGTCCGCCGGATGAGCACGGCGTCGGGGGAGGGGGAAGTCTGCGCGAAGGGGAGAGCGGTGGGGCGCGTACGCCTGTCCGCAGGCGGCTCGGTGAGCCGTTGATGCTCGGGGGAATTCGGGGAGCCGGGTTGACGCTCGCGGGCGGAAGCGGCGGCCCGGGCGTCGGGGAACGCGGCGCCCTCCCGGGCGGGAGCGGACCCATGACCGGCCGGGGAGAACGGGGAACCGGGAGGTGAGACGCGCTCCCAGGCGGCGGGCGCGGGCTTGACCTGCGGCGCTGGGGGCTGGGGAGTTGCCGCATGCTCCCAAGCGGGGGCGGGGGCGATTGAGGCAGCGGAAGGGGGCGGGGGGCCGGGCGGTACGTGCGGCGTCGCGCGTACCCACGGGACAGCGGGACCCGGCGCGCCCTGGCCGGGCGGAGGCCCGGGCGGGGGTGGTGGCGTGGCGCGCTCCCACGCGGGGCCGGCTGCCGAAGTGGCCGCGGAAGACGGGGGCTCGGGCGGTACGTGCGGTGTCACGCCCTCCCACGCGGACGCTGGCGCCGGTGCGGCCTGGCCTGGCGGAGGTCCCGGTGGGGCTGGGGGCGTGGCGCGCTCCCACGCGGGGGCGCCTGCTGAAGCTGACGCGGAAGACGGGGGCTCGGGTGATACCTGCGGTGTCACGACCTCCCACGCGGACGCCGGCGCCGGCCCGGCCTCGCCGGGTCGGGGCCCTGGCGGGGCTGGTGGCGTCGCGCGCTCCCACGCGGCGGCGCGGGCTGATCCGGCCACGGAAGACGGCGGCGCGGGCGGTACGTGCGATGTCGCCCGCTCCCACGCGGACGCGAGATCCGCCGCGGCCTGGCCAGGTGGAGGCCCCGGTGGGGCCGGGGGTGTGACGCGCTCCCAAGGCGCGTCGGCTGCTGGTCCGTAGACCGAAGGCGGGGGCGCGGGCTGGGCGGGGGCCTGGCGCGGTGGAGGCTCCGGTGGGCCCGGCGGTGTCGCGGTCTCCCGCGCGGACTCATGCCGCAACGGCTCGTACTGCAAGCCGTCACCCCACACCGGCGTGGTCGCGGCCTCGGGCCGCACAGGCCCTGGCTGAGTCATGCCCTCCCACGCGGACGCGGGCCCCGGTGTGGCCTCGCCCGGCGTCGCGCTCTCCCCCGCGGACGCGGGCCCCCGTGGAGGCCCGGCCTCCTGCGCGCGGGGCGGGTCGACCATCCCTACGGCCACCCACTTGCCCCGCCGCTCGGCCGCCGGGCGCCCCGCACCCGCACCGCCCTCGGGGGCCGCATGGCGTCCGCCGCCCTCTCGGGGGGTGAACCAGCCCCGGTCCCCGCCCCGTTCACCCCCGGCGCCGTCGTCGCCGCCGTCGGCCGGCCTCGTGGTCGGAGCGTCCTTCATCGTCTCGCCTCGAACGTCTCTCGGTCGGTCCTCGCACACCCGGCCGCGCCGGAATGTGCCGGAATTCCCCGCTCTGCTCAGGGGGCGCTGTTCCCGTCCGCGCAGCATGCCATCATCCGCGCGGCTCCCGAACAATTCACCGGAAGCGCGGGCGCCGCAAGGCCGGTTGAGGCTAGGCTGAGCCGCTTTCGCACGCCCGAAGGCAAGGCACACGAAGCGATCAGCAGACACCAAGCGCTGCCCGACGAACCGGGGTTGACCATACCGGGAGCGCGGGAATTCACAACCCGCCTCGGCGAGGGCCTGATCGAATCAGGCTCATTGGACCGACATCGCCAATTACCGCCCGTCACCGACCAATTCGTAGGCCTCCCGCAGATCCCGCCCCGCATAGGCGTGCGCGGCGATATCGCGTACGTGATGGTCCGCGTTCACCGCCACCGAGACCGGCACGACGGCGAACAACCGGGCGTCCGACATGGAATCCCCGTAGGCGACGCAATCGGCACGGGTGAGCCCGAACTCCGCGCACATTTCGTCGGCGATCCGTACCTTCGCGTCCGCGTCGAGAATGCCCGCCGGGTCCACCGGATCCCGGAACGGCACCGCGGGCCAGCGCGACCCGTGCGCGGCGTCGGCGCCCCAGGTCAGCAGGCGTTCCACGAAGAAGCCCGGAGACAGCGAGATCACCGCGCACCGCTCGCCCCGGGCCCTGATCTCCGCCCATACGTCGCGGATGCCGTCCATCCAGGGAGCGCCGTCGAACGCGGCGGTGACCTGTTTCTCGGTGAGTTCCTGCCACAGTTCGACGGCCAGCGCCGCGAAACGGGCCGGTGTGAGCTGCCGGGCGGCGAATGCCCGTTCCAGTTCGGCGATCTCGCGTTCCAGCCCGAGCTGCCGGGATATCTCGATCGCCGCCGCGGAACCATGCATGAGGGTTCCGTCCATATCGAACAGGTGCAGTCTGGTCACAGCCCCGAGGGTAGGCGTACTCGCCGGTGAGTACGCGGGAATACTCCCGCCGTCGGACGCCACCGCGCGCGGCCCGCGCCACGGTGGAACCATGCAGCAGCTGGCCCGCCCCGCCCGCAGGGCACTCCTCGCCGTCCATGTCGTCACCTCGGTCGGCTGGCTCGGGCTCACGCTCGGGCTGCTGGCGCTGGGGCTCACCGGCGCGGCCACGGCCTCGCCGGGCACGGCGGCCGCGTGCTATCGCGCGATGAAGATCTTCGGCGACTGGCTGATCATCCCTATCAGCCTGTCGTCCCTGGTCAGTGGGGTGGTGCTGGCCCTCGGCACGCCGTGGGGGCTGGCCCGTCACCGCTGGGTGTACATCAAGTTCTGGATCACCCTGGCCGCGACGGCGGCCTCCGCCTTCGCCCTGCGGTCCTCGCTCGACGCCGCGGCCGCCGCCGTGGCGGCCGGCCATGAGGTCGGCGCACCGGCGCAGAGCCTGGTGGCCGCACCGAGCGTGTCGCTGAGCCTGTATGTCTTCATGACGGTGATCTCGGTCCTCAAACCGTGGGGGCTGACGGCTCGCGGCCGCCGCGCGCGGACACGCCGGACGTCCTCGACCGCCGGACGGGCCACACGATCGAGCCCGTCCGGCGGTCGAGAAAGTTCGAGGACGAGGACGTCCCCTCCGTCAGCCGCCCAGCACCTCGGTGATCGCCACGCCGGCGATCGCGTGGTCCTGCTCCGGCGCGCCGCCGCCCACCCCGATCGCCCCGATCAGCCGCCCGTCGCGGTGCAGGGGAACACCACCGGCGATGAAGAGCAGCGGCCGGTCGAGCGCCGTGGGCAGGGTGTGGAAGAGCCCGCCCGGCTGGACGGCGTCGACCACGTCCGCCGTCGGCGTGTCCAGCTGGAGCGCGGTGGACGCCTTGCGGGTGCTGGTCTCCCCCGCGATCAGGACGGCGCGGTCGTCCCGGCGGAAGGCCAGCAGGTGCCCGCCCGCGTCGAGGACGCTGACGGCGGCTCGTACGCCCTGCTCCTCCGCGGCGCGACGGGCGGCGGCGACGAGGGCCTCCGCTTCGAGCGTGGTGAGCGGGAGGACGGCAGTTCCGGTGGTGGAGGTCATGACGGTGGGGCTCCTGACTGAGGTTTCGCGGTGTGGGAGATCTCGGAAGGGAAAGGGGCGGCTCTCAGCGACTCGCGGACGCGGTCGCCGTCATCGCCGCCGCCGGCGAGCCGGCGACGATCCGCCCGCCGTCACGGTTCGTACGCCGCTCCAGCGACGCGGACACCAGGGCCAGGACGAGGGCGGAGGCCGCCATCAGGGCGCCGACCCAGTTGGGGGCGGTGTAGCTGAAGCCGGCGGAGATGACGAGGCCGCCGAGCCAGGCGGCCATGGCGTTGCCGAGGTTGAAGGCGCCGATGTTGACGGCGGAGGCGAGGGTCGGCGCGTCGGCGGTCTGGTCCAGGACGCGCTTCTGGAGCGGCGGGACGGACGCGAAGCCGAAGGCGCCGATGAGGGGAATCGTGACGGCCGCCGCGATCTTGTTGTGCGCGGTGAGCGGCAGCAGGGCCAGAACGATGGCGAGGGCGCTCAGGGAGACGTAGAGCATGGGCATGAGCGCGCGGTCCGCGTACCGGCCGCCGACGAGGTTGCCGGCCACCATGCCGAGGCCGAAGAGGACGAGCAGCCAGGTGACGGAGGACGGCGCGAAGCCGGTGACCTCGGTCATCATCGGCGTCACGTAGGTGCTCATGGTGAAGACACCGCCGAAGCCGAGGACCGTCATCCCCATGGCGAGCAGCACCTGGGGGTTGCGGAAGGCGGCCAGCTCACCACGGATCGGGGAGCGCTCGGGGAGGGGCTGCGGGGGCACGAGGGCGGTGATGCCGAGGATGGCGAGGACGCCGAGGCCGGCGATGATGAAGAAGGTGACGCGCCAGCCGAGGTTCTGGCCGACCAGAGTGCCCAGCGGGACACCGACCACATTGGCCACGGTCAGGCCGGTGAACATCATGGCTATGGCGCCCGCCTTCTTGTGCGGGGCGACGAGCCCGGCGGCGACGATCGCGCCGATGCCGAAGAACGCGCCGTGCGCGAGCGAGGCGACGATCCGCCCGGCGAGCATCACACCGAAGATGGGGGCGACGGCGGAGAGCGCGTTGCCCGCGACGAACAGCCCCATGAGGGCCATCAGCATCCGCTTGCGCGGCACGCGGCTGCCGACGATGGCGAGCATTGGGGCCCCCACGACGACGCCGAGGGCGTAGCCGGTGGTCAGGAGGCCGGCGGTGGGGATGGAGACGCCGAACTCCTCCGCCACCTCGGGGAGCAGTCCCGAGGTCACGAATTCGGTGGTGCCGATCCCGAAGGCGCCGATGGCGAGCGCCAGCAGTGCGAGGGGCATGACGGGGTCCTTCAGCGAGGGAGGGGGCGGGACGGACGCACTCACAGATTCATTGCGAGCGGGCCTTATGTGCGTCCACAATAGTTGCAGACGCGGGTTACTTGCAAGCGCGGGCTATTGCAGCGAAGCGTTATCCTGTCCGTACGGTCACGAACGAAGGAGGGCCCCATGTCTTGCGCCCCGGACCCCGCACTGCTCGGCCTCGCCCAGGGCTGGTGCGCGCTCTCCGCGCTGCACGGCCGGATCGAGGTCCACATCGAGCGCGCGCTCCAGTCGCGCCACGACCTGAGCGTGCGCGAGTTCTCGGTCCTCGACGTGCTCAGCCGCCAGCACAGCGGCGAGGGCGGCCACCTGCGCATGAACCAGGTCGCCGACTCCGTCCTCCTCAGCCAGAGCGCGACGACGCGCCTGGTCAACCGCCTGGAGGACCGCGGCCTGCTGACCCGCTACCTCTGCCTCACCGACCGCCGCGGCATCTACACCGACGTGACGGAAGCGGGCCTGGCCCTCCTGGAGCAGGCACGGCCGACGAACGACGCCGCGCTGCGCGAGGCCCTTCAGGAGGCGTCGAAGCGCCCGGAGCTGGCGCCGCTGGTCGCGGCGGTGGAGTCACTCGCTCCGGCGGCGTAACCGGGTCGCGTCGCTCCGGGACTCCGCGCTGACGGCCCAGCCCCACCGCGCTACGCGCCTTACGCGTTACGCGCCCGAGCCCGCTCGCGGTGGGCCTTCTGCCGACAGGCACCACCGCAGTACCGCGCGGGCCGGCCCGTATGGGCGGACGGCACACGTCCGCCACAGACCGCGCATCCTGTTTCGTTACGCGGAGCCGGTCGGGCAGGGGGCAGTTTCGTCACATGCCGCCCCGGGCGGAGGCTGTCGCACATCAGGGCCGTCATCCGGCCGGGCGCCTCGTCGGGGCCCCGCCGGCGTTCCATCGACAGACAGCCGATGAGCAGCGACATCACATCCTCGATGCCCACGTCCTTCCTTACCGCGCCCGCCTCCTGAGCTCGCGTCAGCAGTACGGCCAGGGCCTCGCGGAAGGCGCTCTCGACGCCCGGTGAGGGCTGGAAAGCGCCCTCGCCGCTCGCCTCCAGGGCGTCCCGCAGGCCCTTGTTGCGCGCCGACAGCCGCACGACGGCGTTCAGGTAGCGGAAGAACACCGCACCCGGGTCCTCGGCGCCCGCCAACTCCCTTGCCGTATCGGTGAAAAGCCGGACCCTGTCCACCACTGTCGCCCTGAACAGGGCTTCTTTGGAAGGGAAATGGCGGTAGACGGTGCCGGGCCCGACCCCGGCACGCCGTGCGATCTCGCCGAGCGGCACGGCCAATCCGCCCTCGGCGAAGGCCGATCGGGCCGCTTCCAGCACCAGCGCCCTGTTACGCCGCGCATCGGCTCGCAGCGACGCGGAGGCAGGTGACAGCGGTGCCGTCTTCCTTCGCTGCGGCATGCGCTGGACCTCCGTGGGGCGTGAGAACGAAGCGGGGCGGGCGCTCCGATTTTATCCGCGAGTGTGAACGAGATGTGCTGGGCGACATAAGGCACAGAAATGGCGAAGATACGAAAAGGGCAGCAAAAAGGCCGCCGTCGGTGCGTGAAGCACCGACGACGGCCCGAACCGAAGGCCGAAGAAGCTCAGCCCGTGATCACCGCGTCCCACGCCGCGCCCGCCGCCGAGGACACCTCGTCGCCGTCCGGGACCGGCACCCCGAGCGCCCGCAGCCCCGCGCCGAGCGCCGCGAGCGACGCCAGCACGACATCGCGGTCGGCGGCGAGCCCGTAGTGGTTGACGCGGATCATCTCCTTGGCGAGCTCCCCGCCCGCCGCCTGTACGGGCACGGTGGCGTCCGCCGCCAGCGCCGCCGCCACGACCTCGCGGGCGTCCACGCCGTCAGGGGCACGCAGGGTCGTCGCGACGGGGGCGGCGTCCTCGTCCCGGACGACGTACGGAGTGAGGGCGCCCAGTGCCCGTACTCCTGCGCGTGTGGCCGCGGCCGCACGGCGGTGACGTGCGATGACGGCGTCCAGGCCGACCGCGTCGATCCGGTCGGCGGCCTGCTCCAGGGCGAGCATCTCCAGCTGCGCGGGGGCGTGCGGCAGAGCGACGCGGCCGCCGTCGATCCAGCGCTCCTTCCAGTCCAGGAGGGAGAGGTACGAGCGGCGCGGCGCCTGCTCATTGGCCGCGATACGCTCCCACGCGCGGGCGCTGACCGACACGGCCGACACCCCCGCGGGCCCGGCCATCGCCTTCTGCCCGCCGATCACGCACAGGTCGACGCCCCACGCGTCGATGAGCAGCGGTTCCGCCGCCACGGACGCGACCGCGTCGAGCATCAGCAGCGCGCCGTGCTCGCGGACGACGGCACCGATCTCGGCGACCGGGTTGGTGTTGCCGGTGGCCGCCTCGGCGTGCACCAGGCTCACGAAGTCGATCTCCGGGTGCGCGCGCAGCGCGTCCGCGACCTGCTCGGGGCCGACCGCGCCGTTGAACGGCGCCGTCACCGTGACCACCTCGGCGCCGCAGGAGCGCAGCCAGCCGCCGAACGTCTCGCCGTACGGGCCGGTGATGATGTTGAGCGCGGTGCTGCCGGGGCGCACGGCCGAGCGGATGCACGCCTCCAGGGGCAGCAGGGCCTCGCCCTGCATCGCGACGACGCTCTCGCGCGTGCGCATCAGCGCGGCGACCTTGTCCTCGATCCGCGCGAAGTGCGCGGCGCCGAGCGGCGTGAGGTCGAGCAGGACCGGTGCGGTCTTCGCAGTCACGGTGGCCTTCCAGGGTGGTATCGCGCCGCGTACCGGCGCCCGCCAATCTCTCCCCGACCCTACGTCCGCCGACGCGACCCCATCCGCTTCCTCATGCCCCCTCTCGCCCCGTCTCGCGCCGGGAGAACCGCGCTCGCGCCGGGGCCCCGATCGCCGTGGGGCCCGATCGCCGTGAGGGACCGCGCTCGCCCTGGGGACCGCGCTACCGCCAGCCGTCCGCGTCCACCCCGCCCGGCACCGCGCCGCCCGGCCCGTACGGCTCGCGGGTGAAGACGAAGGTGCCGAGATCCAGGTGGCTCACCGCGCCCTCGTCCGTCCGTACGACCTTCAGCACCTCCCCCGTGTAGTAGCCGTCGAGCCCGGTCCAGGTGCCGTCGTCCTCCGGGCGGAAGCGCGAGCCGCGGCCCGCGGCGCCCTCGATCGGCGCCAGATCCAGCTCCCGGCCGGCCCGCAGCCGCAGCCCGAAGGCGACCGCGCCCCAGTACCAGGGCCCGGTCAGCTCCAGCAGTGCGGGATCCGCGTCACCGAGCGGGCGCCAGGGCGCCGGGATCCGGGGCTCGCGCGAAGCGACCGTGGTCACCAGGCCCAGCGCGGTGGGCGTGGCCTCGGGGCAGGACGTGCAGTTGGCCAGGACGACACCGGCCAGCGCGTCCGCCGGGCTCATCCACAGCGCGGCCACGAAGCCCGGCATCGAGCCGGAGTGGCCCGCGAAGGTCCGGCCGTCGCGGCGCGCCAGCTGGACGCCGAGTCCGTACCCGGACGTCCAGTCGGCCTCCGGCGCCGCCTCCGGCACCCGCATCTCGGCCACCGAGGCGGCACCGAGCACCCGCTCGTCACCGTTCAGCAGGAACGCCGCGAAGCGGCACAGATCGGCGGCCGTGGACCAGAGCTGACCGGCCGGCGCCATCACCCCGGTGTCGACGGCGGGTTCGGGCAGCAGGACGTCGGCCCAAGGGTGGACGGCCCAGCCCTCGGCGTGCGGCGCCTGCGGCAGGAGCGTCGTACGGTCCATACCCAGCGGCGTCAGCACCTCACGGTGCAGCACCGCGTCCCACGGCTCCCCGCGCAGCCGCTCCACGACGGCGCCGAGCAGCGCGTAACCCGGGTTGGAGTAGTGGTGCACGCGTCCCGCGCTGTGCGGCTGGGCGGGCTCCCCGAAGATATCGGCGAGCGCCGGGCGCAGTTCGCCCTCCGTGCGCTCCCACCACGGGCCGCGCGCCTCCGCCGCGAGCCCCGAACGGTGTGCCAGCAGCTGCGCGATGGTCGCGTCACCGGCCTCCGGGGTGTCGAGGTACGTACGGAGCGGCGCGTCGAGGTCGAGCAGCCCCTCGTCCCGCAGCCGCATGATCAGGACGGCGACGAAGGTCTTGGTGATCGAACCGATGCGGTACTGCGTGTCGGAGCCGACGGCCTCGCCGTCCACCGCGCCCCGCCCGGCGGACCAGACCATGCGCCCCTCGCGTATCACCGCTCCCACCATGGAGGGGGTACGGCCGCCCGACTGGCCGAGGGCGAGCCTGCGCAGCAGAGCGCGGCGGGTGTCGGGCAGGAGCTGCGTGAACCGCTCCTCCCGCTCCTCTTCCTGGGCCGCTTCGGCTGCTTCGGCTGCTTCGGCTGCTTCAGTCGCTTCAGTCGCTT
This sequence comes from Streptomyces sp. ISL-11, assembly GCF_018614525.1. GTDB lineage: Bacteria > Actinomycetota > Actinomycetes > Streptomycetales > Streptomycetaceae > Streptomyces. Next base: position 54,651 of record NZ_JAGGOL010000016.1, on the reverse strand, counting down.
TGTAGGCATCGATCATGTTCCGCACCCTAGCCACCACACGCCGGTGTCGCCTCCGGCTTTGTGGGGGGGGCGCCCGGCCCGGCGTCACGGCTGGCTTTGACGTCGACGTCAAGGTCTACCGTCGTGGCATGCGCATCGGGGAACTGGCCCAAGCGGCGGGCACCACCACCCGCACCCTGCGGCACTACGAGGCCCTCGGGCTCCTGCCCGCCCGCCGGGCCGGCAACGGCTACCGCACCTACGACGAGGAGGACGTGCGGCTGCTCCGCCAGATCCGCACGCTCCAGGACTTCGGCTTCGTCCTGGAGGAGACCCGCCCGTTCGTGGACTGCCTACGGGCGGGCCACCCGGCCGGCGACGCGTGCCCGGCCTCCCTGGAGGTCTACCGCCGCAAGCTGGCGGAGCTCGACGACTGCATCGAGCGCCTCCAGCACGTACGGGCGGTCGTGGGCGCCCAACTCGCCCGCGCCGAACTGGAGGCCACCGCCGACGTGCCCGGCGGGCCGCCCCCGCGCTGCGCCTTCACCCCGCCGGAGACGGGCACCGGCCACGACACCGCTCTCGACCAGGAGACCCACACACCATGACCACGAGCACAGCAGCCACGCCCTCCCCACCGTCGCGCACGTCACGGACGCCACCTTCGCGGCCGAGGTACTGGCCTCGGACCTGCCCGTACTCGTCGACTTCACCGCCACGTGGTGCCCGCCCTGCCGCGCCATCGCGCCCGTACTCGCGGAGGTGGCGCGTGCGGAAGCCGGCCGGCTGAAGGTCGTTCAGCTGGACGTGGACGACAACCCGGAAACCCAGGCGGCCTACGGCGTCCTCTCCATGCCCACGCTCGTCCTCTTCCGGGCCGGCGAGCCGGTCAAGGCCGTGGTCGGCGCCCGCCCCGAACGCCGCCTCCGCCAGGACCTCGCCGGCGAACTCCCCTGGATCGCACCCCGCTGAACACCTCGACCCGGCTCGCGCCGCTCACAGCGGAGGGACGAGCACGAACCACCGGTCGAGTACCTCCGGGTCACCCTTCACCTCGCCGAGCCGGCCGGCGGGGAGCCGGTGCCAGAGGAACAGCATCAGGTCGGAGGCCGTACCGGCGATCTCGACATCGCAAGGTCCCGCAGCCGCCTCGTCACCCCTATCGCCGGCCCGCATGCCGCCGCCCTCGAAGCGGACCGTCCACCGGCCCGCGCCGTCGGTCCGCCGGAACCGGAAGCTCTCGCCCGAACCGGGCCGGGCCTCACCACGTGCCCGCCGGGTCGGCGCCATGACCGCGAAGTCATGGCCGATGGCGGCCGCCGCGAGCTCGGCATCGACCGGCTGCGGAACCCCGCGGGCGTTCTCGGCGTCCCAGCGGTGCACGGCCGCCTCGATGGTCTGCATCCGCAACCAGAAGCCGGTGGTCCGCTCCTCCGACCAGGTCCACACCGGCTCGGCCGGATCGTGCTCCCTGAACACCGCCTCCAGCGCGCGGGCTCCCTCCGCGAACCAGTCGACCAGCCCTGCGGGCACCGGCCCATGATGCGGCGAACGCTCGGGAGACGGCCAGCCCCGGAGATCCGCGGGAAGACCCAGATAGGTGGTGTCCGCGCGATCCGGGGGCGCCGCGAGGCGCTCCCGGACGATATGCGCGACGAACCGCTGCACCCACCCGAGGTGCCCGACGAGATCGGTCACCGACCACTCGGGACAGGACGGCACCATGGGCGCTGCCGCGCCGTCACCGGCCACCTGCCGCGCCACGGCCTCGAAAGCCGACACCTCGCGCTGAAAGTGAGGGAGGTAATCCATACCGCCACTCTGCCGGCCCGGCCGCTGCCTGAGGCACCGTCAGAACCCCTGCGACTCGATCAAGTTGTCTTCGGGGACGCGCGGAGGGGCGGTGCGGAGGTCCACCCAGGGGCAGCGCCCCTGGGTGCCGCGCCGGACGTCAGCCGAGCTTCTTCACCTGCGCCTCGATGACGGCCTTCGGCTGCTCCGCCTTCCCCGTCAGGCTCTGGGAGTAGAACGTGGCGACCGTGGAGCCCTTGCGGACCGACACCAGGTGCCCCGTGCCGGGCATGCCCTCCATGTCGACGGTGATGGTGAAGGCGACCGACTCGTCGCCCGCCGTGTACGAGGCGCCCTCGACCTTGGTGATCTTCGTCTTGTCGTCACCGGCGTTCAGCGTGAAGCCGCCGGCGCAGTCCGCGCCCGCCTTCTTCAGCGCCGCCACGGCGTCCGCCGCGCCCTTGCCCTCGTACGAGGCCAGTGTGTCGACCGTGACGGTCACGCCGAGGGCACCCATTCCGGCCTTCATCTTGTCCTCGGCCGAGGCGTCCGCGGGCAGCGGCTTGGCTATCGCAGCGATCTTGCGCGAGACGGACGCACCGGCGCCGCCGGGGGCACGCAGCGCCATGATGTCGACCAACGGCTTGCACTCGGCCTTGTCACCGCTGACGGTCTTGGCCGCGGCGACGTCCACCGCGCTCGGCTTCTCGATCTTGTGGTCCTTGAGGTCGCTCTCGGTCAGCACGAGCTTCTCCAGCTCGGCCTGCGAGAGGGCCTTCGTGTTCCCACCCGGGGCGGCGGGGGCGCCCGACGAAGGCTTGTCCTTCGGCTCGTCCTTCGCGGCGGGCTCTTCCGAGCCACAGGCGCTCACGAGGAGGGCCAGGGAGATCGCCGACGCGGCGACGGCGGTACGGCGGACGGTGCTGCGGCGCATGGAACAGGACTTTCTCTGGAGCGGTGAACGACGCCTTCCCGCGCCTCGGTTCACTCACCGGCGACCACACATCGGTGGTCACGCTTCAGTGGTTACTCCATCAGTGCGCTCGCGGAAACGTCGTACGAGGGGGCCCCAACTTATGTCCTGTACCGGCCAAAAGATCGACATATCTTGCCTCCGTCGCAATCGTGACGGTGGCGCAATCACACCTGTATCCAACCGAGACGCCCCCGCGCACAACCCACGCCCCCGGCGAGGTGAGCGCTGTGGGCTCCCCTTCGCAAGGATGGGGAAGCGGCCCGCGCCGTCATGGCGGTTACTTCGGGTCGCGGTCGAACTTCGAGGTCGACCAGAAGTAGCCGAGCACCGCGAGCCCCAGGCACCAGACGACCGCGAGCCACCCGTTGTCGCCGATCTCGCTGCCGAGCAGCAGGCCCCGCAGGGTTTCGATGGCGGGCGTGAACGGCTGGTACTCGGCGATCGGCTGGAACCAGCCGGGCATGGAGCCGACCGGGGTGAAGGCGCTGGAGAGGAGCGGCAGCAGGATCAGCGGCATCGCGTTGTTGCCGGCGGCCTCGGCGTTCGGGCTGACCAGGCCCATGCCGACCGCGATCCAGGTGAGCGCCGTGGCGAAGAGCACGAGCAGCCCGAACGCCGCCAGCCACTCCAGGGCGGTTGCGTTCGTGGACCGGAAGCCGATGGCCACGGCGACGGCGCCCACGAGGACCACGCTCGTGATCGCCTGCAACACGCTGCCGACGACGTGCCCGACGAGCACCGAAGAGCGGTGGATCGCCATCGTGCGGAAGCGGGCGATGATGCCCTCGGTCATGTCGTTGGAGACGGACACCGCGGTTCCGACCACGGTGCTGCCGATCGTCATCAGCAGCAGGCCCGGGACGACATACGCGATGTATGCGGAGCGGTCCGGAGCGCCGCCGCCGATGCCCGAGCTCATCGCGTCGCCGAAGATGTAGACGAAGAGCAACAGCAGCATGATCGGGGTGAGCAGCAGGTTCAGGGTGAGGGACGGATAGCGCCGCGCGTGCAGGAGGTTGCGGCGCAGCATCGTCTTCGAGTCGCGTACGGCGAGGGAGAGGGAGCTCATCGGACTGCCTCCTTGGGCTGGTTGGGCACGTCGGTGCCCCCGGTCAGGGCGAAGAACACGTCGTCGAGGTCGGGGGTGTGCACGGTCAGTTCGTCCGCCTCGATGCCGGCCGAGTCCAGCCGGTCGAGGATGGAGCGCAGCTCGCGCTGGCTGCCGTCACTGGGGAGCTGCAGCGCCAGTGCCTCGTCATCCCTGCTGACCTCGCGCAGGGCGAGGGCGGCGCTCCGGTACGCGGCCGGGTCGGCGAAGCGCAGCCGCACGTGTCCGCCGGGAATCAGCCGCTTCAGCTCCTCGGCGGTGCCCTGGGCGGCGATCTTGCCGTCGTTGAGCACGGCGATGCGGTCGGCGAGTTCGTCGGCCTCGTCCAGGTACTGGGTGGTGAGGAAGACGGTGACGCCGTCGGAGACCAGCTCGCGGATGATCTGCCACATGGTGTGCCGGGAGCGTGGGTCGAGGCCGGTGGTCGGCTCGTCGAGGAAGATGATCCGCGGGTTGCCGACGAGTGTCATGGCGATGTCCAGGCGGCGCTTCATGCCGCCGGAGTAGGTGGAGGCGGGCTTCTTCGCGGCCGCGACCAGGTCGAACCGCTCCAGCAGCTCGGCGGTGACCCGCCGTCCCTCGTGCTTGGACAGGTGGTGCAGGTCCGCCATGAGGAGCAGGTTCTCCTCGCCGGTGATCAGGCCGTCGACGGCGGAGAACTGGCCGGTGACACCGATCGCCGCGCGTACCGCCTGGGGGTGGGTGGCCAGGTTGTGGCCGCCGATGCGGATGTCGCCGCTGCCCGGGTCGGCGGAGACGAGGGTGGAGAGGATCTTCACGGCGGTGGTCTTGCCGGCGCCGTTCGGGCCGAGCAGGGAGAAGATCGTTCCTTCGGGTACGGCCAGGTCGACGCCGTCGAGCACGACCTTGTCGCCGTAGGACTTGCGCAGCCCGTTCGCCGCGATGGCCAAGTTGGTCATGGGGGTGCTCCTCAGAGGCTGCGGGCGGTGATGTCGCCGTAGGCGGTGGTCGCGTGGATGTTCAGGCCGGCGGCGGCGCCTTCGGTGTTCTTGAGCGCGTTGTGAATCCGGCCGTAGCTGGTGCCGGCGTCCAGGGAGGCGGAGACTCCGCGGGCGGCGCCGACCGACACGTCGCCGGCCTCGGTGCGCAGTTCGACCGTGCCGCGCACGGCCTCGGCGATCCGGATGTGGCCCTTTTGGGTGCTGATCACCGCGGGGCCGCCCAGGCGGCCGACGGAGACGTCACCGGCGAGGAGGACGAGGCGGGCGCTCGCGGCCTCGTCGAGCTTGACCGAGCCCTGCGCGCCCTCGAAGACGACGTCGCCGAGCCGTCCGACGCCCCGGAACTCGGCGCTGGCCGCCGTCGCCTCGACGCGGGAGCCGACGGGCAGCTGGATGGTCACCTCGACGGATCCGGAGCTGCCGAGGATCCGGTTCTTCGCCGGTGAGGCCCCGATCCGCAGGACGCCGTCGCCGTATTCGACCGTGGTCTGCTCCGCCGCCTTCACGTCGCGGCCCTTCGAGGCGTCCGCGGGCAGGACCTCGACCGTGGTGTCGGCCCGGTCGGCGGCGATGAACCGGATGCGTCCTGCGGGGATGTCGAGGACGGCGGAAATCGGGGTGGGGGTGTCGAACTTCAGCATCATGCTCTCCTGCGCCGTGTTGTTTCTGACTTGGGAAAAGCTACGTTGCATTCACAGATCCGGCAACAGAATCGTTGCGCTAAATCCGCATCAGTGCAGGTGTGAGCTAGGAAGTCGTTGCAATAGCTGTGATTCTAATGCAACAACAGCCACCTGTTCGTTGCAATGGATGGGAAGTGAACGCTATGCTGGAGAGACCAAGGACCACGAAGGAGACCGCGATGCCGGGAGGCAGACTCACCCAGCAGGAACGCCAACAGATCGGGCTGGGACTGGCCGACGGCCTCGCCTACGCGGAGATCGCCAGACGCCTCGACCGCCCCACCTCGACGATCACGCGCGAGGTGATGCGCAACGGCGGCCCCACCGCCTACCGCGCCGACCTGGCCCACCGCGCCACCGAACGCCGCGCCCACCGGCGCAGGCAGGCCGCGCCCCGGCCTGCGGGGGCGCCCCCGCAGGCCCACGGACGCGACGCCGAGGCCGTGCGCGAGTACGAGGAGACGTTCGCCACCGTCTTCATGCAATCGGGCCTGCCCAAGATGACGTCCCGGGTGCTGGCCTCCCTCTACACCACCGACGAGGGCAGCCTCACCGCGTCCGAACTCGTCCAGCGCCTCCAGGTCAGCCCGGCGTCCATCTCCAAAGCGATCACGTCCCTCGAAGGCCACGGCCTCATCCGCCGGGAACGCGACGAACGCCGCCGCGAGCGCTACGTCGTCGACAACGACGTCTGGTACCAGGGGATGATCGCCAGCGCCCGGACCCACGTCCAGCTCGCCGAGACCGCACGGCAGGGCGTCAACGTCCTCGGCCCCGACACTCCGGCCGCCACTCGCCTGGAGAACATCGCCCGCTTCGTCGACTTCGTCGGCGAGAGCATCGTCCGCGCCGCGGAGCAGGCCCGCGAGGTCCTCTACACGAAACCCGAAACGACCTCGGGCGGCACTGCCACACCAAGTCCGGATCGCGGATAGACAGCCGGCTCGGAGCCGGGCGTCAGGCCCCCGCCATGTCCACGAAGCGGGAGTAGTGGCCCTGGAAGGCGACCGTGATCGTGGCCGTCGGGCCGTTTCGGTGCTTGCCGACGATGATGTCGGCCTCGCCCGCGCGGGGCGACTCCTTCTCGTAGGCGTCCTCGCGGTGCAGGAGGATGACCATGTCCGCGTCCTGCTCGATGGAGCCGGACTCACGGAGGTCGGAGACCATCGGCTTCTTGTCCGTGCGCTGCTCGGGACCACGGTTCAGCTGGGACAGCGCGATGACCGGCAGTTCCAGCTCCTTCGCCAGCAGCTTGAGGTTTCGGGACATGTCCGAGACCTCCTGCTGACGGCTCTCGGCCCGCTTGGAACCGCCGGCCTGCATCAGCTGCAGATAGTCGATGATCACGAGCTTGATGTCGGCGCGCTGCTTGAGGCGGCGGCACTTGGCGCGGATCTCCATCATCGACAGGTTGGGGGAGTCGTCGATGTAGAGCGGCGCGGCCGAGACGTCCGGCATGCGCCGGGCGAGGCGCGTCCAGTCCTCGTCCGTCATGGAGCCGGAACGCATGTGGTGCAGGGCGACGCGGGCCTCCGCGGAGAGCAGGCGCATCGCGATCTCGTTACGGCCCATTTCGAGCGAGAAGATCACGCTCGGCAGGTTGTGCTTGATCGAGCACGCGCGGGCGAAGTCCAGCGCGAGGGTCGACTTACCCATGGCGGGACGGGCCGCGATGACGATCATCTGGCCGGGGTGGAGGCCGTTCGTCAGCGAGTCGAGGTCGGTGAAACCGGTGGGGACGCCGGACATCTGGCCGCTGCGCGAGCCGATGGCCTCGATCTCGTCGAGCGCGCCCTCCATGATGTCGCCGAGCGGGAGGAAGTCCTCGCTGGTGCGCTGCTCGGTGACGGCGTAGACCTCGGCCTGGGCCTTGTTCACGATGTCGTCGACATCGCCGTCGGCCGCGTATCCCATCTGCGTGATCCGCGTACCGGCCTCGACCAGGCGGCGCAGCACGGCGCGCTCGTGGACGATCTCTGCGTAGTACTCGGCGTTGGCCGCGGTGGGGACGGTCTGGACGAGGGTGTGCAGATACGGCGCACCGCCGACCCGCGTGATCTCACCACGCTTGGTCAGCTCCGCCGCGACCGTGATCGGGTCGGCCGGCTCGCCCTTGGCGTAGAGGTCGAGGATGGCCTGGAAGATCGTCTCGTGCGCCGGGCGGTAGAAGTCGTTGCCCTTGATGACCTCGACGACGTCGGCGATGGCGTCCTTGGACAGCAGCATGCCGCCGAGGACGGACTGCTCGGCGTCGACGTCCTGCGGCGGTACGCGCTCGAAGCCGCCGGCCGGACCCTGCGCGCCCGAGCCTCCCTGGGACCAGGAACCGCCGTCGTCGCCACCGCGGTCGTGCCGCTCGCCGCGGGAGGAGCCGTCGCCCCGGCGAGGGCGGGAGACGGGGAGTCGATCGCTGGGACCGGCATCCGCCCAGGGGTCGTCCATGGGCTCGGGGATGCTCATCCCGCCACCTCCTCCCGTCCGCGACGCGGACCTCGCCGTGCTGTTCTTTCTTACGGCACGGCTCTGACAATTAGGACGCCCGACTCCGGTTCCGACGCGTTGAGTTCGTGTCGATCTCGTAAGGTCTTCGAGGCCGGAACAGGCGGCGGGCGCCGGTCCACGGTAGGCCCGCGGGCACCGTCAGCCAATCTGGTTATCCACAGGGCGTGTGGACGAAGGGCCGCATCCTGTGGAGAAGTCCGGGGAACCTGTGCACGGGGCGGGGGAAAGCGCTGTGGACAAACACACAATCACTCCCACCACAAGCCTCTGACGTGCAAGAACACAGTCCACCGGCTGTTGAGGAGAAAAACTTTCCCGGTCAGCCGAAGATCGCGACAAACGTCGCAGAGAAGATCTCGCACGCCTGCCGGATGTAAGGGTCGTAGATCAGTTGCGACAGTTACCTGTGGAAGATTAGGTTGAGCGTATGACCCAGGCCCCCGCGCGAGACCCGCACAGCGCCCGCCGACACGACCGCGAGATCATCTCGCTCGCCCTCCCGGCCTTCGGCGCGCTCGTCGCGGAACCCCTCTTCCTGATGGCCGACAGCGCCATCGTCGGCCACCTCGGCACCCCGCAGCTCGCCGGCCTCGGCGTCGCCGCCGCCCTGCTGACGACCGCCGTCGGCGTCTTCGTCTTCCTCGCCTACGCCACCACCGCCGCCGTCGCCCGCCGCGTCGGCGCGGGCGACCTCTCGGCCGCCATCCGCCAGGGCATGGACGGCATCTGGCTGGCCGCCCTCATCGGCGCCGCCGTCATAGCCGCCGTCCTGCCCACCGCGCCCGCGCTCGTCGAACTCTTCGGCGCCTCCCCCACCGCCGCGCCGTACGCCGTCACCTACCTGCGCGTCAGCACGCTCGGCATCCCCGCCATGCTCGTCGTCCTCGCCGCCACGGGCGTGCTGCGCGGCCTCCAGGACACCCGGACCCCGCTCTACGTCGCCGTCGGCGGCTTCGCCCTCAACGCCGGCCTCAACGCCGCTCTCGTCTACGGCGCCGGCCTCGGCATCGCGGGCTCCGCCTGGGGCACCGTCATCGCCCAGTGCGCCATGGCCGCCGTCTACCTCACCGTCGTCGTCCGGGGGGCCGGACGGCACGGCGCCTCGCTGCGGCCCGACGCCGCCGGGATCCGTGCCTGCGCCCACGCCGGGGTGCCGCTGCTCGTCCGTACGCTCTCGCTGCGCGCCGTACTCATGATCGCCACGGCGGTCGCGGCCCGGCTGGGCGACACCGCCATCGCCGCCCACCAGGTCGTTCTCTCCCTGTGGAGTCTGCTCGCCTTCGCCCTGGACGCCATCGCCATCGCCGGCCAGGCGATCATCGGCCGCTACCTGGGCGCGGACGACGCCGCCGGCGCCCGCGCCGCCTGCCGCCGCATGGTCCAGTGGGGCATCGTCTCCGGCGTGGTGCTGGGCGTGCTGGTCGTGGCCGCCCGGCCACTGTTCATCCCGCTGTTCACGTCCGACGCGGCCGTACGGGACACCCTGCTGCCCGCCCTCCTGGTCGTGGCACTGTCCCAGCCCGTCGCCGGCGTCGTCTTCATCCTGGACGGCGTGCTGATGGGCGCGGGCGACGGCCCCTACCTCGCCTGGGCCATGCTGCTGGTCCTCGCCGTCTTCGCCCCCGTCGCGCTGCTCGTCCCCACCTTCGGAGGCGGGCTCACGGCCCTGTGGTGGGCGATGACGCTGATGATGGCGGTACGAATGGTCACCCTGTGGCTCCGGACCCGCTCGGGTCGCTGGATTGTCACGGGGGCTGTAAGGGCCTGAGGTAGAGGCAGTACGGGCCTCAGGCAGTGCAAGTCTGAGGCAGTACAGGTCCGAGGCAGTACAGGTCCGAGGCAGTACGCCCCCGGCGCACCCCCGGAACGGCGGAAGGGCCGCACCCCCACAGGGGTGCGGCCCTTCACACGCTCACCGATCGCTGGGCGATCAGGCAGCGACGACCTCGATGCCGAGCTTGGCAACGACCTCGGCGTGCAGGCGCACGCTGACCTGGTGCGAGCCCAGGGTCTTGATGGGCGAACCCACCTCGACGCGACGCTTGTCGACCTTCGGGCCACCCGAAGCCTCGATCGCCGAAGCGATGTCGGCGGGGGTGACGGAGCCGAAGAGGCGGCCGGCGTCGCCGGCACGGGTGCTCAGGCGCACCTTGGTGCCCTCGAGCTTGCCCTTGACCTCGTTGGCCTGCTCGATCGTGGCGATCTCGCGGATCTTGCGGCCGCGGCGGATCTGCGCCACGTCCTGCTCGCCACCCTTGGTCCAGCGGATCGCGAAACCACGCGGGACCAGGTAGTTGCGGGCGTAGCCGTCCTTGACGTCGACGACGTCACCGGCGGTGCCGAGGCCAGAGACCTCGTGGGTGAGGATGATCTTCATTTTTCGGTCACCCTTCCCTTATCGCGCGGACGAGGTGTAGGGCAGCAGCGCCATCTCACGGCTGTTCTTCACGGCCGTGGCGACGTCACGCTGGTGCTGAGTGCAGTTGCCGGTCACGCGACGGGCACGGATCTTGCCGCGGTCGGAAATGAACTTCCGCAGCATGTTCGTGTCCTTGTAGTCCACGTAAGCGGTCTTGTCCTTGCAGAACGCGCAGACCTTCTTCTTAGGCTTGCGCGGAGGCGGCTTCGCCATTGTCTCTCTCCTGTGTGATCAAGAAGTTTTTGGTGCTTCGCCCTCGGGCCTTGTGGGGCCCGGGCCCGCGAAGGGCCTAGAAGGGCGGCTCGTCCGAGTAGCCGCCGCCGGAGTTGCCGGAGCCGCCGCCCCAGCCACCGCCGCCGCCGCCCTGCTGGCCGCCGGACGGAGCGCTGGTCGCCCACGGGTCGTCGGCGGGAGCCCCGCCGCCACCCTGCTGGCCGCCGGCGGGGGCATTGCCCCAGCCGCCGCCCTGCTGCGGGGCGCCACCGCTGCCGCCGCCGTAGCCACCCTGGCCACCGCGACCCGCGGTCTTGGTGACCTTCGCCGTGGCGTTCTTCAGGCTGGCGCCGACCTCTTCGACGTCGAGCTCGTAGACCGTGCGCTTGACGCCCTCGCGGTCCTCGTAGGACCGCTGCTTGAGCCGGCCCTGCACGATGACGCGCATGCCGCGCTGAAGCGACTCGGCGACGTTCTCCGCCGCCTGCCGCCACACCGAGCACGTGAGGAAGAGGCTTTCGCCGTCCTTCCACTCGTTGGTCTGGCGGTCGAAGGTGCGGGGAGTGGACGCGACGCGGAACTTCGCGACCGCCGCACCGGACGGGGTGAAGCGCAGCTCGGGGTCGTCGACGAGATTGCCGACGACCGTGATGACGGTCTCGCCTGCCATGGGTGAACCTCTCGGCGGGTGTGCTGCTGGCTGCTTGCTACTCGTTGCGATGCAGCCCGATTACCTCTGAACCGCTGGGGTTCAGTGGTTCTCGGGACGGAGGACCTTGGTCCGGAGGACCGACTCGTTCAGGTTCATCTGTCGGTCGAGCTCCTTGACGACCGCAGGCGTGGCCTGCAGGTCGATGACCGAGTAGATGCCCTCGGGCTTCTTCTTGATCTCGTACGAGAGACGACGACGGCCCCAGGTGTCGACCTTCTCAACCTTTCCGTTGCCCTCACGGACGACGGAGAGGAAGTTCTCGATCAACGGGGAGACAGCGCGCTCCTCGAGATCGGGGTCGAGGATGACCATCACCTCGTAGTGACGCATGTGGAACCCACCTCCTTTGGACTCAGCGGCCACGGTCGTTCCGTGGCAGGAGGGTCGTGATGCGTGAACAACGGTATCGGCCGACACTGACAATCAGCGGAAAGTCCCTGGGTTGCCCCTGAGGACCGAAGCTGGTCTGGGCAGACACCGGTGCAGACCGTACACAGTACCCGCACTCGGGCTTCCGGTTGAAATCCAGCGGTCCGGGCACTCAGTCTGGACCGATGGAGTGTGACCGGCGCTACAGTGCGCCACCTGCCTTCAGGAGGTAGCCCCATGACACAGGCAGTCCGCCGGCCCCAGGGACGGCCCGCACAGCCCCACGGACCGCGCGCGCTCGTCGACGCGGTGCTCAACAGCGACGGCAAGGCCCATCCCGTCGAAAACACCCTCGTCGTCCTCACGGTCGTCCTGGGCGCGCTCGCCGCCATCTCCTCGCTCTGGACCGGCCTCCACCTGCTCAGCTCCTGGAGCGGCCTGGTGGGGATCCTCACCGGGGCCTGGGGCCAGTTCATCTCGGCCACGACGGGCGAGCGGTTCCTTCTGATCATCGGGCTCGGCGCCTCGGCCCTGGGTTTCTTCCTCGGCATGGCGCACGGCGGACTCTTCGGGGGGCTGGTCGGATAGCCCCAGGGCCGCCTTCCCCGCGCCGCCATCGGTCCGCGCCGGTGCTCACCGGCGCACTCCGCCGGACCTCCCGGCCGGGTTTCGACCCGGCCGCGCGAGGCCGTACGGCAGTACGCCCAGTCGGGCCGCTCCCCCTTGGCATTAGGCTTCGGCGCGAGAGCCGGAGCCCCGACCCTGGGGACACACCTGCCGAGGAGCGCCCCGCATGACCCTGACCCTGAGGACAATCAGCCGAGAGCAGCATCTGGCGTACATCCAGAGCCTGCCCGCGGCCAGTCACATGCAGGTGCCGGCGTGGGCGGATGTGAAGGCCGAGTGGCGCTCGGAGAATTTGGGCTGGTTCGACAAGAACGGCCAGCTCGTCGGCGCGGGCCTGGTGCTCTACCGCCAGCTGCCCAAGATCAAGCGCTACCTGGCCTACCTGCCCGAGGGCCCGGTCATCAACTGGTTCTCGCCGAACCTCGACGACTGGATGCGGCCCATGCTGGCCCATCTCAAGCAGCAGGGCGCCTTCTCCGTGAAGATGGGCCCGCCCGTGGTGATCCGGCGCTGGGACGCCAACGCCATCAAGGGCGGCATCGCCGATCCGGACGTCAAGCGGCTGCGCGACATCGAGGCCACCCACATCGAGCCGCGCGCCTTCGAGGTCGCCGACCAGCTGCGCCGGATGGGCTGGCAGCAGGGCGAGGACGGCGGTGCCGGCTTCGGTGACGTCCAGCCGCGCTACGTCTTCCAGGTGCCGCTGTCGAACCGCTCCCTGGAGGACGTCCACAAGGGCTTCAACCAGCTCTGGCGCCGCAACATCAAGAAGGCCGAGAAGGCCGGCGTCGAGGTCGTCCAGGGCGGCTACGAGGACCTGCCCACCTGGCAGCACCTCTACGAGATCACCGCCGAGCGCGACAAGTTCCGCCCGCGCCCGCTGAGCTACTTCCAGCGCATGTGGTCGGCCCTCAACACCGAGGACCCCAACCGCATGCGGCTGTACTTCGCCGTGCACGAGGGCGAGGCCGTCGCCGCCGCGACCATGCTGATCGTCGGCGGGCACGTCTGGTACTCCTACGGTGCCTCCGCCAACCACAAGCGCGAGGTCCGCCCGTCGAACGCGATGCAGTGGCGGATGCTGCGCGACGCCTACGCCCTGGGCGCCAGCGTCTACGACCTGCGCGGCATCGGCGACTCCCTCGACGAGAGCGACCACCTCTTCGGCCTCATCCAGTTCAAGGTCGGCACGGGCGGGCAGGCGGCGGAGTACCTCGGTGAGTGGGACTTCCCGCTCAACAAGCTGCTCCACAAGGCCCTGGACATGTACATGTCGCGCCGCTAGCGCTTCGGTACACCCACGCTCCACTGCCGTCAGGCAGACGACCACATCACCCAGCAGGCACAGGGAAAGGTTCCGGGACCGGCCATGGCGCTCACGCTGTACGTCGACACCGCGCGTTGGCGGGCACACCAGCAGAACATCCTCCAGCAGTTCCCGGGCATAGTCCCGGTCTGCAAGGGCAACGGCTACGGCTTCGGCCACGAGCGGCTGTCCGACGAGGCTGCGCGCTTCGGCTCGGACATCCTCGCCGTCGGCACGACCTACGAAGCGGCCCGGATCAAGGACTTCTTCAGCGGCGACCTGCTGGTCCTCACCCCCTTCCGGCTGGGCGAGGAGCCGGTGCCGCTGCCCGACCGGGCCATCCGGTCCGTCTCCTCGATCGAGGGCGTGCGCGGCCTGGTCGGCGCCCGCGTCGTGGTCGAGGTCATGAGCAGCATGAAGCGGCACGGCATCAGCGAGGAGGACCTGCCCAAGCTGCACGCCGCCATCGAGGACGTGCGCCTGGAGGGCTTCGCGATCCACCTCCCGCTGGACCGCACCGACGGCTCCGACGCCGTCCAGGAGGTCGGCGCCTGGATGGAGCGGCTGTGCAACGCCCACCTGCCGCTGCACACCATGTTCGTCAGCCACCTGCGGTCGGACGAACTCGCCCGCCTCCAGCAGCAGTACCCGCACACCCACTTCCGCGCCCGCATCGGCACGCGGCTGTGGCTCGGCGACCCCGACGCCACCCAGTACCGCGGCGCGGTCCTGGACGTCACCCAGGTCGCCAAGGGCGACCGCTTCGGCTACCGCCAGCAGAAGACCGCCGGTGACGGCTACCTCGTCGTGGTGGCCGGCGGCACCTCGCACGGCGTCGGCCTGGAGGCGCCCAAGGCGCTGCACGGCATGATGCCGCGCGCCAAGGGCGTGGCCCGCGCGGGCCTGGCGACCATGAACCGCAACCTCTCGCCGTTCGTCTGGGCCGGCAAGCAGCGCTGGTTCGCGGAGCCCCCGCACATGCAGGTCTCGATCCTCTTCATCCCGGGCGACGTCGCGCCGCCCCAGGTCGGCGACGAGCTGGTGGCGCACCTGCGCAACACCACCACCCAGTTCGACCGTCTTCTCGACCACTGACCCACCCCCTTGAGTACGGGGCCGGAGAGCCGCTACGACAGCGGGCGGCTCTCGGTCCCCCATCGGACACTCGGACCGTCGGTCTGCTCCGCGTGCCGCACCGGGCGCGCGGAGCCGAGGGCGAATATGTCCGGAGCCCCGTCCAGGACGCCGCCTGAGGGGTCGTCCGAGCCGTCCCGGCGGACGATGTCCCGCTCGGACATGAGGATGTCGCGGACGACGACCGCGCAGAGATACAACGTCCCCAGCAGATGCAGCACGATCGCCAGCTGATAGCCCTCCGTGGGCAGCCCCTGGTGCTTGTCGCCGCTGCCGGTGTAGGCCAGGTAGGACCAGATGCCGAGGAAGTACAGCACCTCGCCCGCCTGCCAGATGAGGAAGTCGCGCCACTTCGGCCGGGCCAGCACCGCGAGCGGGACGAGCCACAGCACGTACTGCGGTGAGTAGACCTTGTTGGTGAGGATGAACAGCGCCACCACCAGGAAGGCCAGCTGGGCGAAGCGCGGTCGCCTGGGCGCGTACAGGCCGAGGGCCCCTATGGCCAGGCAGCCGACGATCATCAGCACCGTCACATACGTATTGGCGTTCCCCAGGGGACTGCCCGTGCGCTGGGAGATCAGCAGCCATACCGACCCGAAGTCGATCGGGCGCTCCTGGCTGAAGGTGTAGAACTTCGCCCAGCCCTCGCGGATGTGGAATCCCGAGCCGTCGTGCTTGATCATGACCGGCAGATTCACCACCAGCCAGGCCACGGTGGCCGCCACGGCGGCGCTGCCGAACGCCCGCAGGCGACCGGCCCGCCAGCACAGGATGAGCAACGGCCCCAGCAACAGCACGGGATAGAGCTTCGCGGCGGCCGCGAGCCCGATCAGGGCACCCGCCGGCACGGGGCGGCCGCGCGACCACATGAGCATCGCGGCAGCGGTCAGGGCGACCGCGAACAGGTCCCAGTTGACGGTGGCCGTCAGGGCGAAGGCGGGGGCCAGGGCGACCAGCAGGCCGTCCCACGGGCGGCGACGGTGCGTACGCGCCGCGCAGACCGCGATGACCGCGGCGCAGGCCATCAGCATCCCCGCGTTGACCAGCCAGTTGAGCTGCTCGCGATGCTGGAGCGTCCCGCCGCCCAGCGTGAGCCGGGCGGCGATCTCCATGAACAGGCCCGTGAGGACCGGGTACTCCAGATAGTCCATGCCGCCCGACAGCGACTGCGGGATCCGGTCGAAGTACGGGATCAGGCCCGCGTCGAACCCGCGCCCGCTGTAGAGGTGTGGGATGTCGGAGTAGCAGGCGTGCGTGTACTGGGTGGTGGCGCCGAAGAACCAGCCGTAGTTGTAGCAGGGGAGCTTCTGCACCATCCCGAGCGCGAACATCCCGATCGCGACGAGCGCGATCACCCGCACGGGCGTCCACCAACCACGGGCGGGCAGCGCACGCCGTCCCGCCGGCCCGCCGATGAGCTCGCTGCCGGCGGCGGCCACCTCGTCCTCGACGGTGGGCCGTACAACCTGTTCGTCCCGCGCGCTCCTCATGGCGCCCATCCTGCCGTACTGGCCTGTGCGCCGTCGGGGCCTGTGGATAACCTCGAGGGCCGCCTCACGCGAACGCGGGACGGCCCTCGGATCGAATGGCTCAGGCTGATGGCCCGGCCGGTTGTCTCAGCAGGTCAGCCGCTCGGCCCGCCGAACAGCCCGCCGCCGCCGGGGCGCCCCCGGCTCGGATCGGGCGACGGGGACGTGCCCGGGTCACCCGTGCCTCCGATACCGCCCGGTCCGCCCGTGCCGCCGCCGTTCGTGGTCCCACCGGCCCCTTGCTGCTGGCACCGGCGGTCCAGCGGGTGGCAGGACCTGCTCGCCGAGGGGCTCGGCGAGGCGGGCTTGGACGGGGTCGCCGACGGCGTCGTGGAGGGGGTCGCCGACGGCGTCGTGGAGGGCACCGCGCTGGGGGAGGGACTCGCGCCGCCTCCGTAGACCTTCTCGCCGAGCGGCTCCGCCGGGTCGAACTGCTCCACCGGCTGGCCCTTGAGCGCCGCGCCCATGTAGTCGGCGAAGATGTCGGACGGGTACGAGGCACCGTGAATGGTCGCCTGGCCGCCGACGCCGCGCAGGGAGAGGAACTCCTGCTTCTTGGCGTTGGGGTCGACGCGGTACATCCCGATCGCGGTCGACAGCTGCGGGGTGTAGCCCGCGAACCAGGCCGAACGGTTGCCGTCCGTCGTACCGGTCTTGCCCGCCACCGGGCGGTCGCCGAGCTTGGCGTGCGTGCCCGTACCCGCCTCGACCACGGTCTTCAGCACGTCGGTGACGTTGTTGGCGACCTTCGGGGAGAAGGCCAGCTTGCTCTCCAGCTCGTGGCTGTAGGCCGGCTTGCCGTCCTTCTCCACCTTCTCGACCGAGTACGGGTCGATCTGCTTGCCGGAGGCCGCGAAGGTCGCGTACGAGCCCGCCAGGCGGATCGCGCTGGGGGCCGAGGTGCCGAGGGAGAAGGTGGGGGTGATCGACGCGAGCTGGTCCTTGTCCAGACCCGCCTTCAGCGCCGCCTCCTTGACCAGGTCGGTGCCCACGTCCATGCCGAGCTGGATGTAGGGAGTGTTCACCGAGAACTGCATGGCGGTACGGAGGGTGATGGGACCCCTCTCCTCGTCACCGTCGTTCGCCTGGTGCCACTCGCCGCCGTTCTGGTCGTGCCAGACGGACCCGTTGTACTCCCGCAGCGTCAGCTTGTTGTTGCCGTCGTAGATGCTCTCCGGCGAGACGAGCGTGCGCTGGCTGTCGCCCTGGGACCTGCCGAGGGAGGGGTCGCGCTTGCCGTGCGTCATGGCGGCCGCGAGAACGAACGGCTTGAAGGTCGAGCCCACCTGCACACCGGTGTAGTCGGCGTTGTTGGTGTAGTGCTCCAGGGCGTTCTCACCGCCGTAAATGGCGACGATCTTTCCTGACTTCGGCTCCACGGAGGCCCCGCCGAACTGCACGAACTTGTCGCGTTCGCGCACGTCCGGCTTGATGTTCGCCTTGCGAACGTCCTCGACCGCCTTCGAAAGGGCGTTGACCTTGTCGCGGTCGAATGTCGTGTGGATCTGATATCCGCCGCGGTCCAGCTGGCTCTTGCCGATCGTGGAATGGGCGACGATGTAGTTGTCGGCGAGGTCGGTGAGATAGCCGATCTGACCCGCGCGATTGGTCGCCGGCTTGGGCTTCTGTGGCTTCGGGAAGCCCTTGGAGACCCACTTGTCGCGCTCCGCCGCCGGCAGGTGGCCGACCTCGACCTCTCGGTCCAGGGTCCACTTCCAGCGGTCCATGGACCGCTTCAGGTTCTTCTCCGGAGTGGCCGCCGGGCCCTGCCCGCCATAGGGATCGTAGAGATTGGGACCGTTCAACGTGGCGGCCAGGTAAGCACTCTCACTGGCCGTCAGCTGTGTGCAGTCCTTGTCGTAGTACGCCCGCGCGGCCGCCTGGATGCCGTACGCCCCACGCCCGTAATAGGCGGTGTTCAGATAACCCGCGAGGATCTCGTCCTTGTCCTTGGTGGCACCGACCTTTATGGAGATGAGCAGCTCGGTCGCCTTGCGCTTGAGCGTCTGCTCCTGGCTGAGGTAGGTGTTCTTCACGAACTGCTGGGTGATGGTCGAACCACTCTGGGTCTCACCGCCCTGCGCCATTTTCACGACGGCGCGCGCGATACCCATCGGGTCCACGCCCCAGTCGTCGTAGAAGCTGGCGTTCTCGGCCGAGATCACCGCTTGCTGCATCGACATGGGGATCTTGGCGATCGGCACGATCTGCCGGTTGAGTGAGCCACCACCGGCGACGACCATCTGCTTGCCGTCGGACCAGTAATAGACGTTCTTCTGGACCGCGGCGGCCTTCTGCTCGTCCGGCACCTGCACCACGGCCAGCGCGACGCCCACGGTGCCGAGGATCAGTCCTATGAAGGTGAAGCACGCTCCGAGGACCAGCTTCCACGAGGGCAGCCAGCGCTTGACGCCGTCCTTGCCCGCGCGGGGGTAGTCGATGAACCGCTTCTTCGCCGGGCGCCCGCCGTCACGACGCCCCCGCCCTCCTCCGGAGCCCGGCTCACCCGGGCGTCTGCGCCCGCCGGCCGGGCCGTGCTGCGTGGAGCGCCGGGCGTCGGACCGGCTTCCGTACTGACCGCCCCGGCCGGAATCCGGCGTGGCGGAACTGCTGGCTGATGCCGCACGGCGGCCGGGCGTCGGCTGCTGTGCCGCGCGCCTGGCCGCGGCGCGTCCGCTGCCCTCGGGCTGCGGAGGCTTGCGGCGGTGCTCGCTCATCGAACGACTACTCCTCGGGCAGGCGCTATCGCCTGGAAGCGGCAGAGTGGCTTGCGTTCCCCCCGATGCGCTGTCCGGCCGGCCCCCTGAGCAACCGGGCGCACTGCATCCAGGACGAGGACGTCTGACGACGTCACACGGTTCCCGGTGGTCTGCATGGCGCACAGACTACGCACGGCCAAATCGCGACCACTGGGGATCTTCACTCCAATTCAGGCAGGTTGTGTCCCACGAATCGGTGATGTGACCTCGTTCACCGTGCCCCCTCTTGTCGCATCCGGGCCGCCGTTCTATCGTCTGGATGTATCGAGTCGATACATCAGCTCGGCATAAGGGACCTAAAGGACCAAGGAGGCGAGACATGAGCAGACGCTCCGGCATCCTCGAGTTCGCTGTCCTCGGCCTGCTCCGCGAGTCCCCGATGCACGGCTATGAGCTGCGGAAACGCCTCAACACCTCACTCGGGGTGTTCCGCGCGTTCAGCTATGGCACCCTCTACCCCTGCCTGAAGACCCTGGTCGCCAGCGGATGGTTGATCGAGGAACCCGGCAGCGCTCCGGAGGATGCCCGCGCGGCATCCCTGGCCGGGCGACGGGCGAAGATCGTCTACCGCCTGACCGCGGAAGGCAAGGAGCACTTCGAGGAGCTGCTCGCCCACACCGGCCCGGACGCGTGGGAGGACGAGCACTTCGCCGCCCGCTTCGCGTTCTTCGGGCAGACCTCGCGGGACGTACGGATGCGGGTGCTGGAAGGCCGCCGCAGCCGGCTGGAGGAGCGTCTGGAGAAGATGCGTGCCTCCCTGGCCCGTACCCGCGAGCGGCTGGACGACTACACGCTCGAGCTGCAGCGCCATGGCATGGAGTCGGTGGAGCGCGAGGTCCGCTGGCTGAACGAGCTGATCGAGAGCGAGCGGACCGGGCGCGACATGCGCAACGCCTCCGCACCGCAGGACACATCAGGAGAAACGGGCGGCACACCCCGGGACCGGGGTAGTTCCCGGACGGATCCGTCCGACGACACCGCCAAGTGAGCTCTGCACTCCGCAGGGCTTCTTCGAGTACAAACAGGGAGCAACCGGAATGGGTTCGGTTCGCGTAGCCATCGTCGGCGTGGGCAACTGCGCCGCCTCGCTGGTGCAGGGCGTCGAGTTCTACAAGGACGCCGACCCGAACGGCCGCGTGCCGGGTCTGATGCACGTGCAGTTCGGCGACTACCACGTGCGTGATGTGGAGTTCGTTGCCGCCTTCGACGTCGACGCCAAGAAGGTCGGTCTCGACCTGGCCGACGCCATCGGCGCCAGCGAGAACAACACCATCAAGATCTGCGACGTGCCGTCGTCGGGCGTCACCGTCCAGCGCGGCCACACCCTCGACGGCCTGGGCAAGTACTACCGCCAGACCATCGAGGAGTCCGCCGAGGCTCCGGTCGACATCGTCCAGACCCTCAAGGACAAGCAGGTCGACGTCCTGGTCTGCTACCTGCCCGTGGGCTCCGAGGCCGCCGCGAAGTTCTACGCGCAGTGCGCCATCGACGCCAAGGTCGCGTTCGTCAACGCTCTGCCGGTCTTCATCGCCGGTACCAAGGAGTGGGCGGACAAGTTCACCGAGGCGGGCGTGCCGATCGTCGGCGACGACATCAAGTCGCAGGTCGGCGCCACGATCACGCACCGCGTGATGGCCAAGCTGTTCGAGGACCGCGGCGTCATCCTGGACCGCACGATGCAGCTGAACGTCGGCGGCAACATGGACTTCAAGAACATGCTCGAGCGTGAGCGCCTGGAGTCCAAGAAGATCTCCAAGACGCAGGCCGTCACCTCCCAGATCCGCGACCGCGAGCTGGGCGAGGACAACGTCCACATCGGCCCGTCGGACTACGTGGCCTGGCTGGACGACCGCAAGTGGGCCTACGTGCGCCTCGAGGGCCGCGCCTTCGGTGACGTCCCGCTGAACCTGGAGTACAAGCTCGAGGTGTGGGACTCCCCGAACTCCGCCGGTGTCATCATCGACGCCGTGCGCGCCGCGAAGATCGCGAAGGACCGCGGCATCGGTGGCCCGATCCTCTCCGCTTCCTCGTACTTCATGAAGTCGCCGCCGGTGCAGTACTTCGACGACGAGGCCCGTGAGAACGTCGAGAAGTTCATCAAGGGCGAGGTCGAGCGCTGAGCGCGCTGACAACGGCTTGACCTTGGGCCCCCGGGTTGTCCGCCCGGGGGCCCTCGCGTTGTGTGAGGCTGATCCGCATGCCCGTCGTGCGCGATCTCCGCATCCTGCTCCGGCTGCGCGATTTCCGCCGCCTGCTCGCCGTCCGTCTGCTCTCCCAGGCGGCCGACGGCGTCTACCAGGTCGCGCTCGCCGCGTATGTGGTCTTCTCCCCCGAGAAACAGGCTTCCCCCGCGGCCATCGCCTCCGCCATGGCCGTCCTGCTGCTGCCGTACTCGCTGCTGGGCCCGTTCGCCGGCGTGTTCCTGGACCGCTGGCGCCGCCGCCAGGTGCTGCTCCACGGCAATCTGCTGCGTACGGCACTGGCCACCGTCACCGCTCTGCTCATCCTCGCCCGCGTCCCGGACTGGCTCTTCTACGTCTCCGCCCTGTCCGTCACCGCGATCAACCGCTTCGTGCTCGCCGGCCTCTCCGCCTCTCTGCCCAGGGTGGTCGATTCCCGTGAGCGTCTGGTCATGGCGAATTCCCTCTCCCCGACAGCGGGCACCCTCGCGGCCACGGCGGGCGGCGGTCTCGCCTTTGCCGTCCGCGTCGTCATTCCCACAGGTGGCGGCGCCGACGCCCTGGTCGTCCTGCTGGGAGCGGTCCTCTACCTCTGCGCCGCCATCTCCTCACTGACGATGCCCGCCGGCCTCCTGGGCCCCGACGTCTCCGTCGCCAGGGCGCCCCTGCCCGCCACGCTCGCCGCCACCGTGAGCGGCTTGGTCGCCGGGCTGCGCCATCTCGCCCAGCGCCGCGTCGCCGCCCGCGCCCTGGCCGCCATGACCCTGATGCGCTTCTGCTACGGCGCGCTGACCATCACCCTGCTGATGCTCTGCCGGTACGCCTGGACCACCACGGAGTCCGACGGGCTCGCTCTGCTCGGGCTCGCCGTCGCTGTCTCGGGGGCCGGCTTCTTCGCGGCGGCGGTGGTCTCGCCGTGGGCGGTCGCCCGGCTGGGGCGGCGGGGCTGGATGATGGTCTGTGCCGCACTGGCGGCGGTACTGGAACCCGCGCTCGGCCTGCCCTTCGCCCGCGTGCCCATGCTGATCGCCGCCTTCGTTCTGGGCCTCGTCACCCAGGGCGCCAAGATCACCACGGACACGGTCGTCCAGTCGGCGGTCGATGACGCCTTCCGCGGCCGGATCTTCTCCCTCTACGACGTCCTGTTCAATGCGGCCTTCGTGGGCGCGGCCGCCGTGGCCGCCGTGATGGTGCCGCCCGACGGCCGGTCGGCCCTCCTGGTGGTGACCGTCGCCATGATCTACGCGGCGACCGCTGCCGCCCTCGCCGGGTTCCGCCGCCGGTGAGCGGCCGGGCGACGTGCCCCCAGAGATGCCGAGGGGCGGTGTTTCACGTGAAACACCGCCCCTCGGCTACCCATGCGCTGATGTTTCACGTGAAACCACGGGAAGCACCGGCACGGCGCATCAGCCCTGCGTCGCCCACCACTCCTTGAGCGCGGCGATGGCGGCGTCGCGCTCCATCGGACCGTTCTCCAGCCGCAGCTCCAGCATGTGCTTGTACGCCTTGCCGATCTGCGGGCCGGGGCCGACGCCGAGGATCTCCATGATCTCGTTGCCGTCCAGGTCGGGCCGGATCGAGTCCAGCTCCTCCTGCTCCTGGAGCCGGGCGATGCGCTCCTCCAGGCCGTCGTAAGCCCGGGAGAGCGCGTTCGCCTTGCGCTTGTTCCGCGTTGTGCAGTCGGACCGCGTCAGCTTGTGCAGCCGCTCCAGCAGCGGGCCGGCGTCACGTACGTACCGGCGTACGGCCGAGTCGGTCCACTCGCCCGTGCCGTACCCGTGGAAGCGCAGGTGGAGCTCGACCAGCTTCGAGACGTCCTTCACCAGCTCGTTGGAGTACTTGAGCTTGGCCATCCGCGCCTTGGTCATCTTGGCGCCCACCACCTCGTGGTGGTGGAAGGAGACCCGGCCGTCCTTCTCGAAGCGGCGGGTCTTCGGCTTGCCGATGTCGTGCAGCAGCGCCGCCAGGCGCAGCACCAGGTCGGGGCCGTTCTCTTCGAGGTCGATGGCCTGCTCCAGGACGATGAGCGTGTGCTCGTAGACGTCCTTGTGCCGGTGGTGCTCGTCGCGCTCCAGGCGCAGGGCCGGGAGCTCGGGCAGGACGAGATCGGCGAGCCCGGTGTCGACCAGGAGCCTCAGGCCCTCGCGGGGGTGGTCGGAGAGGATCAGCTTGTTGAGCTCGTCCCGCACCCGCTCGGCCGAGACGATCTCCAGCCGGCCGGACATCTCCGTCATCGCGGTGACGACCTCGGGAGCGACCTCGAAGTCCAGCTGCGCGGCGAAGCGCGCGGCCCGCATCATGCGCAGCGGGTCGTCGGAGAAGGATTCCTCCGGGGTGCCGGGGGTGCGCAGGACCCGTGCGGCCAGGTCCTCCAGGCCGTTGTGCGGGTCGATGAACTCCTTCTCCGGCAGCGCGACGGCCATCGCGTTGACGGTGAAGTCCCGGCGGACCAGGTCGTCCTCGATGGACTCGCCGTAGGAGACCTCCGGCTTGCGCGAGGTCCGGTCGTACGCTTCCGACCGATACGTGGTGACCTCGATGTCGAAGTCGGACTTGCGGCAGCCCACGGTCCCGAAGGCGATGCCGACCTCCCAGACGGCGTCGGCCCACGGCCGCACGATCTTCAGTACGTCCTCGGGGCGGGCGTCCGTCGTGAAGTCCAGATCGTTACCGAGCCGGCCGAGCAGCGCATCCCGCACCGACCCGCCGACCAGGGCAAGCGTGAACCCGGCCTCCTGAAAGCGGCGGGCAAGATCGTCGGCGACGGGGGAGACCCTCAAAAGCTCGCTCACAGCACGGCGCTGCACGGTGCTGAGCTCGTTCGTCGACGACTGGGTGAGGCTGTCATTGTTGGCATTCGGCACAACAGAAGAGGGTACGTGGCCGCACGCCCGGCGGCCTCCTCGTTATGGGTGCATAGCGACAGCCCACACAAAGCGGGCGCAGCCCGGACAACGAGCCACTGCGGTGATCTTGCGGAACGGTCCGCGGCACTTCGCCGCAGCGGGCCTCGTTACCATTCGTGGACGCACATCCGACGACCACTGACGACGACGAGGGACGGGCGAGCGCGTGGCCGAGGCGGCAGAGTTCCAGGGGACGACCTCCGCTCCTGCCTGCCGGTGGGCCCGGCACACCGTGGTGCTGCTCCTCGGGGTGCTGCTACTGGCGGGCCTGACGCAGCTGCCGGCGGCGCCCGCCGCGCACGCCGAGTCCCGCGGCTCCCGCACGGTCGACGTCTCGATCGACTCGCTGACGCCCGTCGCGCCGACGCAGAACGACACGATCACCGTCTCGGGAACCGTGACCAACAACGGCGGCTCGACGGTCACCGGCGCCCACGTGGGGCTGCGGGTGGGCCCGCAGGTCAGCGGCCGCAGCGACATCGACGACATCGGCCAGCGGACCGGCTTCTCGCCGGGCACCGACGGATCCGAGGTCGGCAAGCACACCCAGAAGATCGACAAGCTGCCTCCGGGCGTCAGCCGGGACTTCAGCCTCTCCCTTCCGGCGAAGGACCTCGACCTCGGCCACGACGGTGTCTACCAGCTCGGCGTCTCCCTCTCCGGGCAGTCCGCCGATCAGCCGTACGAGCAGGTGCTGGGCATACAGCGCACGCTGCTGCCCTGGCAGCCGTCCGCTGTGGAGGGCAAGAAGACGCAGCTGACGTTCCTGTGGCCGCTGATCTCCGCCACCCACCTGACCGCCCGCACCGAGTCCGACCAGCAGCAGACGCCGATCTTCCCCAATGACGACCTGGCCGCCGAGCTGGCGCCCGGCGGACGGCTGAACCAGCTCGTGGTCCTGGGCAAGAACCTGAAGATCACCTGGGTGATCGATCCCGACCTGCTCGCCACGGTCGAGGCCATGACGAAGAGCTACCGGATCGACGGGCCCGACGGGAAGAGCGTCCCGGGCAAGGGCCAGGCGGTCGCGAAGCAGTGGCTCAGCCAGCTCCAGAACGCCGTCGGCGGCCACCAGGTGGTGGCCCTGCCCTTCGGCGATCCCGACCTCGCCTCGCTCGCCCACCGCGGCAAGGACGTCTCCGGTGCCCTGAGCCACGTCCAGTCCGCGACGGAGCTCGCCTCGACCACCGTCGACACCATCCTCGGTGTGAAGCCGCGCACGGACTTCGCCTGGCCGGTCGACGGGGCGGTCGACTCCTCGATCATCGACGTCGCCACGTCCGCGGGCGCCCACAACGTCATCGCCCGCAGCGACAGCCTCCGCGAGCCGCGCGCCTCGTACACCCCCACCGCGGCGCGTCAGATCGGCGGCGGCAACACCGCGGTCGTCGCGGACGCCCGGATGTCCACCACCTTCCAGGGCGACCTGATCCGCGCGGGCGACTCCTCGCTCGCCGTGCAGCGCTTCCTCGCCCAGAGCCTCCTGGTGAACCGGCAGGCCCCGGACGACGAGCGCAGCATCGTCGTGGCGCCCCAGCGGATGCCCACCACCAGCCAGGCGCAGGCCATGGCGGCGGCGATCAACGGGCTGTCGGACGGCCGCTGGACCCAGCCCCTCGACCTGGGCGACGCCGCCAAGGCCAAGCCGGACGCGAACGCCAACCAGCAGGTGCCGGGCAGCGGCTCGTATCCCTCCTCGCTGCGTGAGCGGGAACTGACCACCGAGGCGTTCGAGGAGATCCAGAAGACGCAGGGCACGCTGGACGGCTTCAAGGTCATCCTGACCTCCCAGGACCGGGTGGTCACCCCGTTCGGCAGCGCGATCATGCGGGAGATGTCCACGTCCTGGCGCGGCGACCGCCGCGGTGCCGCGGAATTCCGCGAGGCCGTGCAGTCGTACCTGTTCAAGCTCACCCGCCAGGTGCAGCTGATCAAGAAGTCCGACGCCACGCTCTCCGGACGCAGCGCGACGATCCCCGTGACGGTGCAGAACAGCCTGCTGCAGGAGATCGACGGCCTCCGGCTGGTCCTGGAGTCCAGCCAGCCGAACCGCCTCAAGGTCGACGCCTCCCAGCCCGTGAAGGTCGACGGCGGGCACAGTCAGTCGGTGAAGTTCGAGACGCGGGCCAACGCCAACGGTCCCGTCCAGGTGACGGCCCAGCTCTACACGGACGACGGCCAGCCGTACGGCGAGCCGATGACCTTCACTGTGCATGTCACGTCGATCACCCCTATGGTGCTGCTGGTCATCGCCGGTGGCGTACTCCTTCTGATCCTCGCCGGGCTCCGCATCTACATCCAGCGCAAGCGCTCCGCCGCCCGTGGGACGTCGGATGGCGGGCAGCCGGACGAGAACGGGGGAGACTCGGGCGACAGCGGCCCCGATGACGACAGGCCCGAGCGGCCGAGTGACCCCGCCCCGGACACCGGATCGGAAAGCGCCGGCCCGTCCGGCTCAGGTGAGAAAGTGGAACGTTGACGCGTAGTGGGGCCGGCCGGCCGCGGACGATGAGGTGGGGTAGCGATGAACGCGCCGTACGAGGGTGACCGCGGGCAGGGCACGGGCGGTGAGCAGCGAGGTCACTACCCGCCGCCCCCGCCCGGCCAGGAGTCCCGGCCGGGCCCGTACGCCCAGGACCCCTACCTCCGGGACGCGTACGCCTCCGAGCCGTACCCCGGGCACGACCCGGCCGCGCAGGACCCGGTGAGCGACGCGCTGTACGACCGCGCCGCCCATCCCCCGCCGCCGGCCGGCACGTACCAGAACACTTATCCGCTGCACCAGCAGCCGTCCGGGCCCCAGCAGGGGCCCGATCCCCGGCTGTGGGCGCCGAACCAGCAGCCCGAGGTGCCCGCACACCCCTTCGGTGACGAGCCGACGACGCAGTTCGCCGGAGTGGGCGGTCCGGTCGGTCAGGCGTCGCAGGAGCGGCCCGAGCGGGACGCCTTCGCGCACCTCTACCGGGACCAGCAGCAGCCGTACGAGCCGCAGCGCCCGGCCGGCCAGCCGATCCCCTCCCCGGGCCAGTACGCCGCCCAGCCCCCGCAGGGCTCCTCGGCCGAGCCCGGACCCGAACCGGAACCCGCCGTCGTCCCTGAGGCCCCCGCGGCGGCGAAGGGCGGCAAGGCGGCGAGCCTACTCAAGTCGAGCGCGGTCATGGCCGCGGGCAGCTTCGTCTCCCGCATCCTGGGCTTCGGCCGCAACCTGATCATGGCGGCGGCGATCGGCGTCGGCACGCTCAACGACGGCTACCAGGTCGCCAACACCCTGCCGACGATGATCTACATCCTGGTCGGCGGCGGCGCGCTCAACGCCGTCTTCATCCCGCAGCTCGTCCGCGCGATGAAGAACGACGAGGACGGCGGTGAGGCGTACGCCAACCGGCTCCTCACCCTGGTCGTCGTCCTGATGGCCGGCGTCACGACCGCCTGTGTCCTGGGAGCCCCGCTCCTGGTCCGGATGATGATGCCGGACAACGCCTCGGACCCGGCCCAGATGGACGTCGCCGTGGCGTTCGCCCGCTACTGCCTGCCCACCATGTTCTTCATGGGCGTGCACGTCGTGCTCGGACAGATCCTCAACGCGCGCGGGAAGTTCGGCGCGATGATGTGGACCCCGGTCCT
This sequence comes from Streptomyces sp. ISL-11, assembly GCF_018614525.1. Lineage (GTDB taxonomy): Bacteria > Actinomycetota > Actinomycetes > Streptomycetales > Streptomycetaceae > Streptomyces. Next base: position 26,872 of record NZ_JAGGOL010000016.1, on the reverse strand, counting down.
CAACAACATCATCATCATCGCCACCTTCGGCGCCTTCATCTGGGTCTTCGGCGGCTTCACCGCCAGCGGCATCACCCCCGCGACCATCACCCCCGAGGGCATCCGGCTGCTCGGCATCGGCACCCTGCTCGGCCTCACGGTCCAGGCGCTCGCGATGCTCCCGTACCTCCGCGAGACCGGCTTCCGGCTCCGCCTGCGGTTCGACTGGCGTGGCCACGGGCTCGGCAAGGCGGCGGGTCTGGCCAAGTGGACCCTGTTCTTCGTCCTCGCCAACCAGCTCGGCATGGTCGTCGTCACCCAGCTCGCCACCCGGGCGGGCGCGATCGCCGAGAAGGCGCACCACTCCGGCACCGGCATCACCGCCTACAACTTCGCGCTCCAGCTCTGGCAGATGCCGCAGGCCATCATCACCGTCTCGGTGATGACCGCGGTCCTCCCCCGGATCTCCCGTGCCGCCCACGACGGAGACGTCTCGGCCGTGCGCGACGACCTCTCCCACGGACTGCGCACCTCGGCCGTCGCGATCGTGCCCTGCGCCTTCGCCTTCCTCGCGCTCGGCATTCCGATGGCCACGCTGATGTTCTCCAGCGCCGGCGACAGCAGCGCCGTGAACATCGGCGTCATCCTGATGGCCTTCGGCCTCGGCCTGATCCCGTACTCGGCGCAGTACGTCATCCTGCGCGGCTTCTACGCGTACGAGGACACCCGCACCCCCTTCTACAACACGGTGATCGTCGCCGGTGTGAACGCCGCCGGCTCCGCCCTCAGCTTCGTCGTCCTGCCCGCGCGATACGCCGTGGCCGGCATGGCCGCCTCCTACGGGCTGGCCTACGCCGTCGGCGTCGGCGTCGCGTGGCGCCGCCTGCGTACCCGCCTGGGCGGCGACCTGGACGGCTCGCACGTCATCCGTACCTACGCCCGCCTCGCCGGCGCGTGCATCCCCGCCGCACTGATCGGCGGAGCCGTCTCGTACGGGATCGGTCAGGTTCTTGGCCATGGTGTGGTCGGATCACTCGCCGCTTTGATCAGTGGTGGTCTGATCCTGATCGCCGTCTTCTACATCGCCGCGAAGCGGATGCGCGTCGAGGAGCTGACCGCCATGGTCGGTATGGTCCGCGGACGGCTCGGACGCTGATGGGAGCACAACCATCGCCCGCTGCCGTGTGTCGTGCATAGCGACTGACTGTGGGCACAATTGTCTTGGCTGTGGACAGCGTGCAACGGATGGGGAGGCAGGAACGACGGTGGCGGAACGGAGCACAGCTGCCGTCGACGTGGCAGGCAACAGCGGCGGAAAGCCGCTGACCGCCAAGGCGGGCAAGGCCACGGCCGACGGGGCGGAGGCCGCGATCAAGGCCGGCACGCACAAGGACACCGAGCGCGCGGAGAGCGAGAGCACCGCGCGCGACGCACAAACTCCCGAACTCCACAGCGGCCACAAGCTCGCCAGGCGGTACCGCCTGGAGGAGTGCGTCACCCGTCTGGAGGGATTCAGCAGCTGGCGCGCGGTCGACGAGAAGCTCCGCCGCGCCGTGGGCGTCCACCTGCTGCCCGCGGACCACCCGCGCGCCCGCCCGGTGCTCGCCGCGGCCCGCTCGGCCGCCCTGCTCGGCGACCCCCGCTTCGTCCAGGTCCTCGACGCCGTCGAGGAGAACGAGCTCGTCTATGTCGTCCACGAATGGCTGCCCGACGCCACCGAACTGAGCTCCGTCCTCTCCGCCGGCCCCATGGAGCCGCACGACGCCTTTCAGCTCGTCAGCCAGGTGTCCCAGGCCATGGCAGCCGCCCACCGCGAGGGCCTCGCGCACCTCCGCCTCACCCCCGGCTCGGTGCTGCGCACCTCGTCCGGCCAGTACCGCATCCGCGGACTCGCCGTCATGGCCGCGCTGCGCGGCATGACCTCCGAGCACCCCCAGCGCACCGACACCGAGGCCATCGGCGCCCTCCTGTACGCCGCGCTGACGCAGCGCTGGCCGTACGAGAACAACGCCTACGGGCTCCCCGGCCTGCCCAAGGGAGTGGGCCTGATCGCCCCCGACCAGGTACGGGCCGGGGTCCACCGGGGCCTGTCGGAACTGGCGATGCGCGCGCTCGTCAACGACGGGGCGACCGCCTCCCGGCAGGAACAGCCGTGCGCCACTCCGGAGGAGCTGGCGAAGGCTGTCGCCGCGATGCCGAGGATCCGGCCACCGGAGTCGTCCTTCGCCACTCCGCCCGGCGGCTACCAGCGCACGACCTACCAGCAGGGCGTGTACGGGCAGCCGCCGTCGCGCAACGGAGTGCCGGTCCAGCCGGCGCCGGTGCCACCGCCTCCGCCGCTCCAGAGCCGCACGGGCAGGGCACTGAAGTGGAGCGTGTCGGCGCTGCTGATCGCCGCCCTGGGGCTGGGCAGCTGGCAGCTGGCGGACACACTGCTGAAGGACGGGGAGCCTGACCACCCTCCGCGCTCCGAATCGACGAACGACGGCTCTTCGAAGAAGAATGTGCCGATCGCGGTCCAGGGCATCAAGGACTTCGATCCGAACGGCGACGGCCAGGAGAAGCCCGCACTGGTCGGCAAGGCCATCGACAACGACTCCAGTACGCACTGGCAGACCGACTCCTACACCAATGCCAACTTCGGGAGCCTGAAGGGCGGCGTCGGTCTCATCCTGGACCTCGGCAAGAAGCAGCACTTCGGCCAAGTGCAGGTGACCTTCCGCGGCAAGACCTCTGTGCAGTTGAGGGCTGCCTCGACCGACTCCTCGGAAATGCCCACGTCCTTGGACGATTTCAAGTCGGTCGCCTCAGGGGCCGGCGAAGATGTCTCTCTCCGGCCCAAGAAGGACGTGAAGGCGCGGTACGTTCTCGTGTGGCTGACGAAGTTGCCGCAGGTGGAGGGTGAGTACCGTGGCAGGGTCATCGAGATCAAGGTGACCAGCTAGTCGTCAGGGTTGCTCAAGGGGGAGGGGACCCGAACGTTGGACGACGTCACCCGTGGCGACGTGAGCGACGCCGACCTCCTCGCGAGGCATGTCGACGGCGATCCCGACGCCTTCGGCGAGATAGTGCGGCGCCACCGCGACCGGCTCTGGGCGGTGGCACTCCGTACGCTCGGCGACCGGGAAGAGGCCGCGGACGCCGTGCAGGACGCACTGGTCTCCGCCTACCGCGCCGCCCACACCTTCCGAGGACAGTCCGCCGTCACCACCTGGCTGCACCGCATCACCGTCAACGCCTGCCTGGACCGCGCGCGCAAAGCCGCCTCCCGGCGCACCGCGCCGCTCGCCGAGACCGAGCGGCTGGAACAGCTCCTCGAACCCCACGAATCCGCCGCCGCACCCGCCGAGCGCGGAGATCTCCACCGGGAGCTGCTTCAGGCACTGGCCACCCTGCCGGTGGACCAGCGCGCCGCCCTCGTCCTCGTCGACATGCAGGGCTACCCCGTCGCCGAAGCGGCCAAGGTTCTGGGCATCCCCGTCGGCACGGTGAAAAGCAGATGTGCGCGAGGACGGGCACGGCTCCTTCCCATGCTCACCCATCTGCGCCCAGATGGCGGGGGTAGCCCGGGGCTCGGTGGGGGAAGGAACCGGTCGCAAGGGGCGTCCGTCCCACCACCGGCAGGACAGAGCGACGCAGATCCAGTGAAGGGTGGAGGTGGGCGAGCGTGACTTCTACGACCGGCACGGATGAGCACCCGGAGGTCGCGGAGATCTCCGCGCTCACCGAAGGCGTGCTCTCCCCGTCACGCACCGCGGATGTACGGCAGCACCTGTCCGCCTGTGAGCTGTGCGAGGACGTGCGGAGCTCGCTGGACGAGATCCGAGGACTCCTGGGCACGCTTCCCGGCCCGCCCCGGATGCCGGCGGACGTCGCCGGCCGCATCGAAGCCGCACTCGCCGCCGAGGCGCTCCTCGACTCGACCACCCCCGCGCCTGACGCCGACGACTCCGTTCCCGTTTCACGTGAAACCGTGGAGCCGACGGTGGACCCGGCGGCCGAACAGGTTCCACGTGAAACGGTATCGATCACCGCCGTGCCCGTTTCACGTGAAACAGCCGATCGCCCCGCCGGACACTCGCGGGGCTCCGGTGGGCCCGGCCGGCAGACACCCGGCCCGGGCAGGAGCAAGAGCAGGACAGCTCGCGTCCGCCGCTGGCCCAGGGCGCTCCTGGGCGCGGCCTGCGCTGCCGCAGTGATCGGGATGGGCAGCTTCCTCCTTCAGACCGGAGACGTGAACCAGGCAGGGCCCGACAAGAGCCGGGACAACCAGTCGGCCTCGGTCATGCTGGGATCCGGCTCGCTGGATACACGGGTGCACAGCCTGCTGGGGAACTCGCTCACGTACACGGGGAAGCAGGGCAAGCCCTCGGAGAACTCCTCGCCTCACACGAACAAGACACTGAGCGGCTCCGGCGTCGCGACGGCCCCGTCGTGCGTGCAGGAAGGCATCGGCCTGTCGGACGTGTCGTCCACCCTGGTGGCGGAGCCGGACACCTACCAGGGCCAGGACGTCTACCTAGTCGTACTCCCTCATCACGGTGACACCACATTGGTCGACGCCTACGTCGTCGCGTCGAGCTGTGTCACCGCTTCTCCCTCGTCTCCGGGGAAGGTCCTGGTCAAGCAGACGCTGCCACGGTCCTGAGTCTGTCGGCCCGAGCTGTCGCCCTTCGGGAATGCGCGCCCCGTAGGATCCGTTGGGTGGGATGAACACCCCGCAAGGTCCCGAGACAGCAGTCGGCAGACAAGGAAGACTCCCGTGAGCGACGTCCGCAACGTGATCATCATCGGTTCCGGGCCCGCTGGCTACACGGCCGCTCTCTACACCGCCCGCGCTTCGCTGAAGCCGCTGGTCTTCGAGGGTGCCGTGACCGCCGGTGGCGCGTTGATGAACACCACCGACGTGGAGAACTTCCCCGGTTTCCGCGAAGGGATCATGGGTCCGGACCTGATGGACAACATGCGGGCGCAGGCCGAGCGCTTCGGCGCCGAGCTGATCCCCGACGATGTCATCGCGGTGGACCTCAGCGAGGAGATCAAGACCGTCACGGACTCCGCCGGCACCGTTCACCGTGCCAAGGCCGTGATCGTCACCACCGGTTCCCAGCACCGCAAGCTGGGCCTGCCCCGCGAGGACGAGCTCTCCGGCCGCGGTGTCTCCTGGTGCGCCACCTGTGACGGGTTCTTCTTCAAGGACCAGGACATCGCCGTCATCGGCGGCGGCGACACGGCGATGGAGGAAGCCACCTTCCTCTCCCGCTTCGCCAAGTCCGTCACCGTCGTCCACCGTCGCGACACCCTGCGCGCCAGCAAGGCGATGCAGGAGCGTGCCTTCGCCGACCCGAAGATCTCCTTCGTCTGGGACAGCGAGATCGCCGAGATCCACGGCGAGAACAAGCTGTCCGGGCTGACGCTGCGCAACCTCAAGACCGACGAGACCTCCGAGCTCCCGGTGACCGGCCTGTTCATCGCGATCGGCCATGACCCGCGCACCGAGCTGTTCAAGGGCCAGCTGAACCTCGACGACGAGGGCTACCTCAAGGTCGACGCCCCCTCGACGCGCACCAACCTGACCGGCGTGTTCGCCGCCGGTGATGTGGTGGACCACACCTACCGCCAGGCAATCACCGCCGCCGGTACGGGCTGCTCCGCCGCCCTCGACGCCGAGCGCTTCCTCGCTTCCCTCTCCCACAGCGAGCACGTGCGCGAGCCCGAGCAGACCCCCTGATCCACCCCACCCCCCACCCCCACGCAGAGAAGACTTAAGGAGACCTCCGTGGCTCTCAAGACCGTGACCGACGCTTCCTTCGACGAGGACGTCCTGAAGAGCGACAAGCCCGTCCTGGTGGACTTCTGGGCCGAGTGGTGCGGTCCGTGCCGCCAGATCGCACCCTCCCTGGAGGCGATCGCCGCCGAGCACGGCGACAAGATCGAGATCGTCAAGCTGAACATCGACCAGAACCCGGCTACTGCCGCGAAGTACGGCGTCATGTCGATCCCGACCCTGAACGTCTACCAGGGCGGTGAGGTCGTCCAGACGATCGTCGGTGCGAAGCCCAAGGCCGCCCTCGAGCGCGACCTGGATCCCTTCCTGAGCGCGAAGTAGAGCGAGACGCACAGACGGAGACAGCCCATCGCTGTTTCACGTGAAACAGGCCCACCCGGACCGGGTGGGCCTGTTCTCGTTCCAGGGCGGTGCGTCCCCGCCGGCTACAGCGGTCTGAGAACCGGCTCCTTCTGCACGGCGCCCAGCAGGCGGTCCAGGGCAAGCTCGACGTCCTCTTTCCAGGACAGCGCCGTCCGAAGCTCCAGCCGCAGCCGCGGAAAGCGAGGGTGCGGCCGCACGGTCTTGAAGCCCACCGCCAGGAGATAATCGGCCGGCAGGACACACGCGGGCTCCTTCCAGCGTGCGTCACCGAATGCCTCGATCGCCTTGAACCCGCGGCGAAGGACGTCCTTGGCGACGGTCTGCACCATCGTCCGCCCCAGTCCCTGTCCCTGGTAACCGGGGGCCAGCCAGGCCGTCATCAGCTGCACGGCGTCCGCCGCCACAGGGCTCGTGGAGAACGCGGCCGAACGCGGCACATAGGCCGGCGGGGCGTACAGCACGAAGCCCACCGGGATCTCGTCCACATAGACGACCCGGCCACACGATCCCCATTCCAGGAGAACGGCCGAGATCCAGGCCTCCTTCTCCAGCTCCGGACGACCTGCCTTCAGCGCGGCCTCTCCGCTGACGGGGTCGAGCTCCCAGAAGACGCAGGAACGGCAGCGCTGGGGAAGATCCGGGAGGTTGTCCAGCGTGAGCGGTACAAGCCGACGCCCCATCGAGCCCATTCCTCACTTCCGTCGCGTGTCTCACCCCGGGCGGCGCTCAGCGCGCTCCGCTCCCTGAGGAGACTGCCGACGAATCCGCCGACCGCTCCCAGGCCAAAGCCTGTCGCCACCAATCCGGTCCGGCTCACCGCTCGCATGGCCCCGCCCCCTCCGCGAACTGAGTCCAACGTGGATGCGCCATACCTCAACGCATCGTATCCGGGCGCCCATTGAGCGGAAAGCGGAGTAAGGCAAAGGGCGGGTTGTGTTCCACGTGAAACACAACCCGCCCTCAGCGGTCGGTGCAGGCCAGGCTCTACTCCGCGTCGGCCTCGCCGTCACTCGCGAGCTTCTGCTCCAGCACGCGCCCCTCGCCCGGGGCCAGCGTGCCGAGGATCCTCTCCAGATCCTCCATCGAGGCGAACTCGACGACGATCTTGCCCTTCTTCTGGCCCAGGTCCACCTTCACCCGGGTCTCGAAGCGGTCCGACAGGCGCGTGGCGAGGTGGTTGAGCGCAGGCGAGACCCGCGCCCCGGCACGCGGCCCCTTGGTCTTCGCCGAGCCGCGCTGTCCCCGGCCCATCACCTTGACGATCTCTTCCACCGTCCGCACCGACAGCCCCTCGGCCACGATGCGCTTGGCAAGCGCATCCTGCTCCTCGGAGTCGTCGACCGAGAGCAGCGCCCGGGCGTGCCCGGCGGACAGCACACCCGACGCCACCCGCCGCTGCACTTCAGGTGAAAGCTTCAGCAGCCGGAGCGTGTTGGAGATCTGCGGCCGCGACCGGCCGATGCGGTCCGCCAGCTCTTCGTGCGTGCAGTTGAAGTCCTTGAGCAGCTGGTCGTAGGCAGCGGCTTCCTCAAGGGGGTTCAGCTCGGCCCGGTGCAGGTTCTCCAGCAGCGCGTCGAGGAGCAACTTCTCGTCGTCGGTCGCCCTGATGATGGACGGAATCTTCTCCAGGCCGGCCTCACGGCAGGCGCGCCAGCGCCGCTCGCCCATGATGAGCTCGTAGCGCTCCGGGGCCAGCTGCCGAACGACGACCGGTTGCAGCAGGCCGACCTCACGGATCGAGGTCACCAGTTCGGCGAGCGCGTCCTCGTCGAACACCTCGCGAGGCTGGCGAGGGTTGGGGGTGATGGAGTCCAGCGGCAGCTCGGCGAAGTGCGCTCCCGCCACCGCGTCCAGGTCGTCCGGCTCCGGTGCCGCGGACGGCACGGTCTCTGTTTCACGTGAAACGGGGACCTCGTTCACGGTGAGAGTGGCGACCTTGGCCGCGGCCACGCCACGCTCCACGGTGAGCACCGGGACCGCCGTGGGAGACGTCGCACCAGGGCCCATGGCGGGTCCCGCGTTGTCCGATGTCTTGGGTGCCGCCGGAATCAGCGCACCGAGCCCACGGCCCAGTCCTCTACGTCGCTCGCTCACTGCAGCCCCTCCGACATGCTGTGCTGGTCTTGCTGTTGTTGATGGCCCAACGTGTGGGCGTTACTGCCGTCGTAATGCACGCCGATCCCCCGCAGCGCGATCTCCCGGGCGGCCTCCAGGTAGGACAGTGCGCCGCTGGAGCCTGGGTCGTAGGTAAGAACGGTCTGCCCGTAGCTGGGCGCCTCCGAGATACGCACCGACCGGGGGATGCTGGTCCTCAGCACCTCATGGCCGAAGTGGGTCCGGACCTCGTCGGCCACCTGCGAGGCCAGCCGGGTCCGCCCGTCGTACATCGTCAGCAGAATCGTCGACACATGGAGCGTGGGGTTCAGGTGGCCCCGCACCAGCTCCACATTGCGCAGCAGCTGACCCAGCCCCTCCAGCGCGTAGTACTCGCACTGGATGGGGATCAGCACCTCGGCGCCGGCGACCAGGGCGTTGACGGTCAGCAGGCCGAGCGAGGGCGGGCAGTCGATGAGGATGTAGTCCAGGGGCTGCTCGTACGCCTTGATCGCACGGTCCAGCCGGCTCTCGCGGGCCACGAGCGAGACAAGCTCGATCTCGGCACCTGCCAGATCGATGGTGGCCGGGGCGCAGAAGAGCCCCTCCACGTCCCGTACTGGCTGAACGACGTCGGAGAGCTGCCTGCTGTCCACGAGGACGTCATAGATCGATGGCACATCGGCGTGGTGATCAATGCCCAGAGCCGTGGAGGCGTTGCCCTGCGGATCCAGGTCGATGACCAGCACGCGGTTGCCGTGCAGGGCCAGCGACGCCGCCAGATTCACGGTGGTCGTGGTCTTGCCCACACCACCCTTCTGGTTGGCGACCACCATCACGCGGGTCTGGTCGGGCCTGGGCATCGGAGTGGACGGCGTTTCACGTGAAACGAGGTCCCCGGCAGCCAGGGAACCGTGTTCGGCACCCAGCTCGGGGTCGGCGGGACGGGGACCGGGGACCGGGTCGGCCATCGGCCCCGCGATATTGGCGTCGGACCGCAAGGATTCACTCTCCTCGACATCAGGCTCGCAGTGGACAGAGCCTGCCATGCTTTCGGGGTCGTGAACCAGCGAGGCATGTTCTCCTGTGGATGAATCCACCTCGCCTGTGGATGAACGCGGGTCCCGGGCCATGCGACGGTCGCGGGGACCGGCATCCAGGCGACCGCGGCCGATGATTCCCTTGAGCAAGGAGCGACGTTTCACGTGAAACACGATGCACCGGACGCTCCGCTACTCGGCCACGACACTCCGTTATGCATAGGTTTGACAGCTTGTATGGAGCATTGTCCGGTTGTGGGCGACTGGCTCTTCGACGACCCGAAGACCTGAAGAGCAGCCGCCCCTTCCCCAGGGGTGAGACTCAGGAAGTGATCAGCGCCGACGGCGCGACCGGCCGGCGGCCTTCGCCCGCTTGGCCGCGAAGCGCACACCGCCGGGGCTCTCCCCGACCTCGACACGCACCACGGTGGACATCGGGTCGACGATGCCCTCGCCGACGTGGAGCACCGACGTCCGTACGACGCCGAGCTTGCTCAGCGCCGCGCGAGCGCTCTTGAGCTCCTCTTCGGCCGTGTCGCCCTTGAGCGCCAGCATCTCCCCGTACGGGCGCAGCAGCGGCACTCCCCAGCCGGCCAGGCGGTCCAGCGGGGCGACCGCCCGTGCCGTCACCACGTGCACCGGCTCCACCTTGCCGAGCATCTCCTCGGCGCGGCCGCGGACCACGGTGACATGGTCCAGGCCCAGCAGCTCGACGACCTCCTGCAGGAAGGTCGTGCGGCGGAGCAGCGGCTCCAGCAGCGTGATCTGGAGGTCGGGCCGCACCAGGGCCAGCGGGATACCGGGCAGCCCGGCCCCGGAGCCCACATCGCACACCGAGACGCCGTCCGGCACGGCCTCGGAGAGCACCGCGCAGTTCAGCAGGTGCCGCTCCCACAGCCGCGGCACCTCACGGGGACCGATCAGGCCGCGGCGTACGCCCGCGTCCGCGAGCAGTTCCGCGTACCGGACGGCCTCTGGCAAGCGGTCGCCGAATACCGCCTGCGCCTCCGGTGGCGCCGGGGGGAGCTCCGCTGCCTCATCCACGGGGAACCGTCCTTCCGTACGACGTTCTCTCTGAAGGTCAGAGTCTGAATATCAGGCTGACAAGGATCGGCCCCGCCTGCGAGCAGACGGGGCCGGACACACCTAGAAGTGGGATCGGGAAGGCAGCGATCAGGCCGGAAGTACGACCACGCGGCGCTGCGGCTCCTCGCCCTCGGACTCGCTGCGCAGACCGGCGGCGGCCACCGCGTCGTGGACGACCTTGCGCTCGAAGGGGGTCATCGGGTCCAGCCTGACCGCCTCGCCGGTGCTCTTGGCCTCCTCGGCGGCCTTGGCACCGACCTGCGCCAGCTCCTCGCGCCTACGGGCACGGAAGCCCGCGATGTCCAGCATCAGGCGGCTGCGGTCACCGGTCTCGCGGTTCACGGCGAGCCGGGTGAGCTCCTGGAGCGCCTCCAGCACCTCACCGTCACGGCCGACGAGCTTCTGCAGGTCACGGCTGGTCGAGTCGCTGATGATCGACACCGCGGCGCGGTCGGCCTCGACATCCATGTCGATGTCACCGTCGAGGTCGGCGATGTCCAGCAGACCCTCGAGGTAGTCGGCCGCGATCTCGCCTTCCTGCTCCAGGCGGGACAGGGTGTCGGTGCCCTCGGCGGCGGCACCGGTCTGACGCTGCGTGTCCGTCACGGTGGACTCCTTCATTACTTCTTGGTCGGGTGCTTGGGCCGCTGGGGGCCGCCCTTGCGCTGCCCGGACTTGGCGTTGCGGGAAGAGCCGCCACCGGCCTGCTTGGGCTTGGGCTCGGTGTCCTCGGGCTGCTGCTTCTCCAGCGAGGTCTTCTCACCACCGGCGTCCGGCTGCTGAGCCGTGCCCGCGAGCTGGCGCTTGGCCTTGGGCTGGCGCTTGGGCTGCTGGCGCCGGGCGCGAGCGGCCTCGACCGCCTTCTTCGCCTCGACCTCCGCCGGGTCCTCCTTGAGCTTGCCCTTGGCCCGCAGCCGCTCCTGGCGCTGGGTGAAGGCGATGCTGCCGGGGGTCGGGTTGCGGCGGATGACGAACATCTGCTGACCCAGGGTCCACACGTTGGTGGTCAGCCAGTAGACGAGGACACCGACGGGGAAGTTGATGCCGAAGACGGCGAACATGATCGGGAAGACATACATCAGCATCTTCTGCTGCTGCATGAACGGCGTCTTCACCGTGAGGTCGACGTTCTTCGTCATCAGCTGGCGCTGCGTGTAGAACTGCGACAGCGACATCAGGACGATCATGATGACCGTGACGACGCGGACATCGGTCAGCGTGGCGCCCAGCTTCTCGACCTTGGCCGCGGAGTCCATGAACTTCACCGACAGCGGCGCACCGAAGACGTGCGCCTGCCGGGCGCTGTCCAGCAGGTCCTTGTTGATGACGCCGACCGTCTTGCCCTGCGCGATGTGGTTCAGGACCTGGTACAGCGAGATGAAGAAGGGCGACTGGGCCAGGATCGGGAGACAGCTCGAGAGCGGGTTGGTGCCCGTCTCCTTGTAGAGCTTCATCATCTCTTCGGACTGGCGCTGCTTGTCGCTCTTGTAGCGCTCCTGGATCGCCTTCATCTTCGGCTGGAGCGCCTGCATGTTCCGTGTCGCCTTGATCTGCTTCACGAAGAGCGGGATCAGGCAGATACGGATCAGGACCACCAGCGAGACGATGGACAGACCCCACGCCCAGCCGCTGTTCTCGTCGAAGACAAGGCTGTACAGCGAGTGGAACTGGACGATGATCCAGGAAACTGCGTAATAGAGAGGACCGAGGATCGTGTCCACGAATCAGGCTCCTTGGGCGTTGGGCTGAGTCTCGGGCTGTGCGGGGGACCCTACGGCGGGATGCCCACCCAGTCGGCTCCTCAGCCGCTGGTGCCAGACCGGACGCTTCCGGGGAGGGACGTGGTCGACGCCACCGAGCGACCACGGGTTGCAGCGCAGGATGCGCCAGGCCGTCAGCGCTGTTCCTTTGACCGCGCCGTGCACATCAATGGCCGTATAGCCGTAGTGCGAGCACGACGGGTAGTACTTGCAGACCGGGCCCAGGAGCGGGCTGATGGTCCACTGGTAGAGCTTGATCAACCACAGCAGCGGGTACTTCACTGTGCGCTCCCTCCCGGGCCTCGGCCGGGGTTCCGGGGGGCGTCCCCCGGGGGACCGGAACAGCGCGGCGCCCCTCCCAGCAGCCGCTGCAGTGCGGTGTCGAGATCACGGGCCAGCTGATCGTGGTCCGCCTCGCCGGCGCCGGGCAGGGCCCGTACCACCACCAGGCTACCGGCGGGCAGCTGATCCAGCCGGTCACGCATGAGGTGGCGCAGTCGTCGCTTCACCAGATTGCGGACCACGGCGACGCCGACGGCCTTGCTCACGACGAAACCCGCACGCGCCGGGGGAGCAGTCTCCCCCGGCGTGTGCGGGTCCGTTGTACCGGTGCGTAGGTGGACGACGAGGAGCGGGCGGCCGGCCCGGCGTCCTCGGCGAACCGCAGTCGCAAAGTCCTCGCGCCGCCTCAGTCGAGACTTGGAAGGCAGCACGTCAGGGCCTTGACGTCAGGGCTGGTCAGGCCGACAGGCTTGCGCGACCCTTGCCACGGCGGGACGCGAGGATCGCGCGGCCGGCACGGGTGCGCATGCGCAGGCGGAAGCCGTGGGTCTTCGCGCGACGGCGGTTGTTCGGCTGGAAGGTGCGCTTGCTCACTCGGGGGCTCCAGAAATGAATCGTGTGATGGCGGGACATCGCCTGGCTGTCACCGTGCGCCCACGAGAAGCTCGCAATACGCCCGAGTGCACCGCTTCATGACCTCGTCCCTTGAAGGGGACGGGGCCGTTGCCCATCGGAGGCAGGCGGCAGCAGCCATCGACAACTCGACCTGGTCACGGTACGCGCGGCTACGCCATTCGGTCAAACCGGCAGTGCACCAGGGGTACACCGTAGCGTCCTGCGGGCCGGTGGGCCGACACCCCCCGCCTCATGGCACATTTGTACACACCCTGTGGACAACGACTTGAACCACGCACCTCGGCCTGACTACCGTGGCTGAACTCCGAATCCTTCCCGCCCGTCCCGAGAACCACACATTCGTGGGACTCACGGGGCTCCCCCCAGTGACTGAGAGAGCGTGCCCTGTGGCTGACCTGCCTGCCGATCTTGCCGCAGTGTGGCCGCGCGTGCTCGAGCAGCTCCTGGGCGAGGGCCGAGGACAGGGCGGCCCGGGCGTCGAGAGCAAGGACGAGCACTGGATCAAGCGGTGCCAGCCGCTCGCGCTGGTGGCCGACACCGCGCTGCTCGCCGTGCCCAATGAATTCGCCAAGGGCGTCCTGGAGGGCCGGCTGGCCCCCATCGTCAGCGAGACGCTCAGCCGGGAGTGCGGCCGCCCGATCCGGATCGCGATCACCGTCGACGACTCCGCCGGCGAGCCGCCCGCCGAGCGGCCCCAAGCCGACCGGCAGTCCCGCTACGAGGACGCGCCCGGCCCCCACGCGGGAGGCCAGGGCCGCGACACGTACGACCAGCGTGACGCACGCGACACCTACGAGAGCTACGACGGCCACGGCGGCTACGACGGCCGGGAGAACTACGGCCGCCAGGCCCCGGCCGACGACCTGCCGTCCGTACGGCCCGCCTACCCGGACTACCAGCAGCCCCGCCCCGAGCCGGGCGCCTGGCCGCGCCACTCCGGCCCGCCCGCGCCCGATCGGGGCGATCGGGGCGACCGGGGCGACTACGGCTGGCAGCAGCCGCGCCTCGGCGGCTTCCAGGACGCCGAGCGCGACCCGTACGCCACGCAGCACGGCCAGCAGCACGGCTCCTCTTCCTACGAGCAGCAGCCGTACGAGCCGACGCAGCCGGACTACCGCTCCCAGCCGCCCGAGCGCCTGCCCTACGAGCAGCAGCAGCGCCGTGAGCTGCCCGACAGCCATTCCCGCGGCGGACAGGGCGGCCTGCCCAAGTCCAGCGGCGCCCCCGGGCCGCTGGCCGCGCAGCCCGCGCCGGCGACGGGCCCCGGCGAGCCGACGGCCCGTCTGAACCCCAAGTACCTCTTCGACACCTTCGTCATCGGCGCGTCCAACCGCTTCGCGCACGCGGCCGCGGTGGCCGTGGCCGAGGCGCCGGCCAAGGCGTACAACCCCCTCTTCATCTACGGCGAGTCGGGGCTGGGCAAGACCCACCTGCTGCACGCCATCGGGCACTACGCGCGCAGCCTCTACCCGGGCACGCGCGTGCGCTACGTGAGCTCCGAGGAGTTCACCAACGAGTTCATCAACTCCATCCGCGACGGCAAGGCGGACGCGTTCCGCAAGCGCTACCGCGACATGGACATCCTGTTGGTCGACGACATCCAGTTCCTGGCGAGCAAGGAGTCGACGCAGGAGGAGTTCTTCCACACCTTCAACACGCTCCACAACGCCAACAAGCAGATCGTGCTGTCCTCGGACCGGCCGCCCAAGCAGCTGGTGACCCTGGAGGACCGGCTGCGCAACCGCTTCGAGTGGGGCCTGATCACGGACGTCCAGCCGCCGGAGCTGGAGACGCGCATCGCGATCCTGCGCAAGAAGGCGGTCCAGGAGCAGCTCAACGCGCCGCCGGAGGTCCTGGAGTTCATCGCCTCGCGGATCTCGCGCAACATCCGTGAGCTGGAGGGCGCGCTGATCCGGGTCACGGCCTTCGCGAGCCTCAACCGGCAGCCGGTCGACCTCGGGCTCACCGAGATCGTCCTCAAGGACCTGATCCCCGGTGGCGAGGACGCCTCGCCGGAGATCACCGCGCCGGCCATCATGGCCGCGACCGCCGACTACTTCGGCCACACGGTCGAGGACCTGTGCGGTGCCTCGCGCAGCCGCGTGCTGGTGACGGCGCGGCAGATCGCGATGTACCTCTGCCGCGAGCTGACGGACCTGTCGCTGCCGAAGATCGGCGCGCAGTTCGGCGGCCGGGACCACACGACGGTGATGCACGCGGACCGCAAGATCCGCGCGCTGATGGCCGAGCGGCGCTCCATCTACAACCAGGTGACCGAGCTGACCAACCGCATCAAGAACGGCTGAGACCGGCCGCGGAAGCACCGCCAGGGCGCTTCGGGAGCTTCCCGAGGCGCCCTTCGCCGTCCGGAGAGGTTCCGTGGACGTCGTTCCGTGGACGTCGTCGTGGAGGAACCAGACCGGCTCCCGGACGGCTCCCGAGACGGTCGGGGGAGGCTCTTGAGGGCTCCCGAGGCCCGTCGAAGGCATCCCCCGACGCCGGCCGACCGCCGGTCGAAGAGCTGCTCTGTTCGAATACGGGCGCCCCGCCACCGGTTCTCCACAGATTTCCGGCCGCCCGGCTGTCCACACCCTGGGGACCGCGAAGTTGTCCAGATCCTGTCCACAGCCGAGGCTGTTGATACGCCATCAAGGGAGGTCAACGGGGTGTGGATTTGTGGTCGACGGAAGTCCACAGCCTGTGGACGAAGGGATCACCCACAAGGACGAGTCGATGTTGTCCACCGACCGCCCACAGGGAAGTGGATGTTGTGCACAGTGTTTCCACATCCCTGTCCACTGTTCGGTAACGAAACGCCCCCTCTCACCGCCCCGAGTGAAAGGCGTCACACAAGGTTGCCGGGTTGGGCTGTGGGGAACCTGGGTAAAACTGGGGACAGCGCTGGGGAGAAGTGCGCCCTGCCTGTGCACCGGGTGTGCAGAACTTTCCTCGGTCCACAGAACCCCCCGCTTTTCCACCGCCGCCGCCCACAGGCCCGGTGGACAAAAAAACCGGGCTGACCTGGGCAAAGACGGTTTTCCACCGTTTCCACAGGCCCTACTACTACGACCACAGAGATGTAGCGGGAAACTCGCTTCGAAGTGGGGCCTGTGCACAACTCGGCCGCGGACCGCGCCACGCCCTCCGACCCGACTTGACCCCGAGACGCACCGACTGTCAGCGGCGTGCGTCAGACTGGTCTCCGGCAACTCAGCCGACGACGTAGCCAGCAGGGCGAGCCAGCAACAAGCAGGAGGCGGTTCCGGTGAAGATCCGGGTGGAGCGCGATGTACTCGCGGAGGCAGTGGCCTGGGCGGCCCGCAGCCTCCCGGCCCGTCCGCCGGTGCCCGTCCTCGCGGGCCTGCTGCTGAAGGCGGAGGACGGCTCCCTGAGCCTCTCCGGCTTCGACTACGAGGTCTCGGCCCGGGTCTCGGTCGAGGCGGACGTCGAGGAGGACGGCACCGTCCTCGTCTCCGGCCGGCTCCTCGCCGACATCTGCCGCGCGCTTCCCAACCGACCTGTGGAGATCTCCACGGACGGAGTGCGGGTCACCGTCGTCTGCGGCTCCTCGCGATTCACACTCCACACCCTTCCTGTGGAGGAGTACCCGGCGCTGCCGCAGATGCCGACCGCCACGGGCACCGTCCCCGGTGAGGTCTTCGCCGCTGCCGCCGCCCAGGTCGCCATCGCCGCCGGCCGCGACGACACGCTGCCGGTGCTCACGGGTGTCCGCATCGAGATCGAGGGCGACACCGTCACCCTGGCCTCCACCGACCGCTACCGCTTCGCGGTCCGCGAGTTCATGTGGAAGCCCGAGACCCCGGACATCTCCGCGGTCGCCCTGGTGCCCGCCAAGACCCTGCTGGACACCGCCAAGTCCCTCAGCGGCGGCGACACGGTCTCGATCGCGCTCTCCGGCTCCGGAGCGGGCGAGGGCCTCATCGGCTTCGAGGGCGCCGGCCGCCGGACGACCACGCGGCTGCTCGAAGGCGACCTGCCGAAGTACCGCACGCTCTTCCCGACCGAGTTCAACTCCATCGCCGTGATCGAGACCGCCCCGTTCGTCGAGGCCGTCAAGCGCGTCGCGCTCGTCGCCGAGCGGAACACCCCGGTGCGGCTCAGCTTCGAGCAGGGCGTGCTGATCCTGGAGGCCGGCTCCAGCGACGACGCACAGGCTGTGGAAAGGGTCGACGCCCAGCTGGACGGCGACGACATCTCCATCGCGTTCAACCCGGGCTTCCTGCTGGAGGGCCTCTCCGCGATCGACTCGCCGGTCGCGCAGCTGTCCTTCACCACGTCCACCAAGCCGGCGCTGCTCAGCGGCAAGCCGGCCGTGGACGCGGAGGCGGACGACGCGTACAAGTACCTGATCATGCCGGTGCGGCTTTCCGGCTGACGTTCCGGTGAAGCTGTCCCCTGGGCGGCTCACCGGCCGGGAGCGCGAGGGTCGCCCCTCGCAAAGCCGCAGCATGCCGGTGCGGCTTTCCGGCTGACGTTCCGGTGAAGCTGTCCCCTGGGCGGCTCACCGGCCGGGAGCGCGAGGGTCGCCCCTCGCAAAGCCGCAGCATGCCGGTGCGGCTTTCCGGCTGACGCCGACGGGACCACCGTGAAATGGGCCGGCTGTCCACAGCCGGCCCCTTCACCTGTGAGCGGCTGAGCCCACAGCTGTGCGCGGCCCTCCGGGCGTAGGCTCGGACCCAGGCATGAACGCAATCAAGGCATAGAGGATCACCCATGGAGCTCGGTCTCGTCGGTCTCGGCAAGATGGGCGGCAACATGCGCGAGCGCATCCGCCGCGCAGGCCACACCGTCATCGGATACGACCGCAATGCGGACCTCGCGGATGTCCACAGCCTCCAGGAGCTTGTGGATTCCCTTGAGGGTCCGCGCGTCGTCTGGGTCATGGTCCCGGCCGGCGCCGCCACCCAGTCCACGATCGACGAGCTCGGCGAGCTGCTCTCCCCCGGCGATGTCGTCGTCGACGGCGGAAACTCCCGCTGGACGGACGACGAGAAGCACGCCGAGGAGCTGGCGGCCAAGGGCATCGGCTTCGTCGACTGCGGTGTCTCCGGCGGCGTCTGGGGCCTGGAGAACGGCTACGCCCTGATGTACGGCGGCGCGGCCGAGAACGTCGCGAAGGTCCAGCCGGTCTTCGACGCGCTCAAGCCCGAGGGCGACTTCGGCTCCGTCCACGCGGGCAAGGTCGGCGCGGGCCACTTCGCCAAGATGGTCCACAACGGCATCGAGTACGCCATGATGCAGGCGTACGCCGAGGGCTGGGAGCTCCTGGAGAAGGTCGACTCCGTCACCGACGTGCGCGAGGTCTTCCGCAGCTGGCAGGAGGGCACGGTCATCCGTTCCTGGCTGCTGGACCTGGCCGTCAACGCCCTGGACGACGACGAGCACCTCGACAAGCTGCGCGGCTACGCGGCCGACTCCGGCGAGGGCCGCTGGACCGTCGAGGCCGCGATCGACAACGCCGTGCCGCTGCCCGCGATCACCGCGTCGCTCTTCGCCCGCTTCGCCTCCCGCCAGGAGGACTCGCCGCAGATGAAGATGATCGCCGCGCTGCGCAACCAGTTCGGCGGCCACGCGGTCGAGAACAAGAAGTAACCACCCGTAGTCATCAGCCGGGAGAGGTCGGCGCGCCCCCATGCACGTATCGCATCTGTCGCTGGCCGACTTCCGCTCGTACGCCCGGGTCGAGGTTCCGCTCGACCCGGGCGTCACGGCCTTCGTCGGACCCAACGGCCAGGGCAAGACCAACCTCGTCGAGGCGGTCGGCTATCTGGCGACGCTCGGCAGCCACCGGGTCTCCTCCGACGCCCCGCTGGTGCGCATGGGCGCGGACCGGGCGATCATCCGGGCGTCCGTCGTCCAGGGCGAGCGCCGGCAGCTGATAGAGCTGGAGCTCAACCCCGGCAAGGCCAATCGCGCCCGCATCAACCGTTCCTCGCAGGTCAGACCGCGTGACGTGCTCGGCATCGTCCGTACGGTCCTGTTCGCGCCCGAGGACCTCGCCCTGGTCAAGGGTGACCCCGGCGAGCGCCGCCGCTTCCTGGACGAGCTGATCACCGCGCGCTCGCCGCGCATGGCGGGCGTGCGCTCCGACTACGACCGGGTGCTCAAGCAGCGCAACACCCTCCTCAAGAGCGCGGCCATGGCCCGCCGCCACGGCGGCCGCGGCCTGGATCTGTCCACCCTCGACATCTGGGACCAGCACCTGGCCCGCGCCGGCGCGGAGCTGCTGGCACAGCGCCTCGACCTGATAGCCGTCCTGCTGCCGCTGGCCGACAAGGCGTACGAGCAGCTGGCACCCGGCGGCGGCCCGATCGCGTTCGACTACCGCGGCCCGGACGCCATCGAGGGCGCCCACACCAGGGAAGAGCTGTACGAGGCGCTGCTCACGGCGCTCGCGGAGGCGCGCAAGCAGGAGATCGAGCGCGGTGTGACCCTGGTCGGCCCGCACCGCGACGAGCTGCTGCTGAAGCTCGGCCGGCTGCCCGCCAAGGGCTACGCGAGTCACGGCGAGTCCTGGTCGTATGCCCTGGCGCTGCGCCTGGCCTCCTACGACCTGCTGCGCTCGGAGGGCAATGAGCCGGTCCTCGTGCTCGACGACGTCTTCGCCGAGCTGGACACCCGGCGCCGGGAGCGGCTGGCGGAGCTGGTCGCGCCGGGCGAGCAGGTGCTGGTGACGGCCGCGGTCGACGACGATGTGCCGGGCGTGCTGGCCGGAACGCGGTACGCGGTCTCGGAAGGCGTGGTGGAACGCGTATGAGCGACGTACCCGAGAAGCCCGCGGCGCCGGAGCCCTCCGGAGTGGACCTGGCGAGGGTGGCGCTGCGCGCCGCGAAGGAGCAGGCGCGGGCGCGGGGCAACGCCGCGCAGCAGAAGAAGCAGGCGCGCCGCGGCGGCCTGCGCTCCGGCGCGCGGGCGGACGGGCGCGACCCCCTGCCGCTGGGCGCCGCGATCAACCGGCTGATCACCGAGCGCGGCTGGGAGACGCCCGCGGCGGTGGGCGGCGTGATGGGCCGCTGGCCGCAGATGGTGGGTCCGGAGGTCGCCCTGCACTGCGAGCCGCAGAAGTACGACGAGGACGCGCGCGTGCTGACCGTGCAGTGCGACTCGACGGCCTGGGCGACGCAGCTGCGGCTGCTGGCACCCCAGCTGGTGGCCCGGCTGAACGCCGACCTCGGCCAGGGCACGGTCAAGCTGATCAAGGTGCTGGGCCCCGGCGGGCCCGCCCGGCGGTACGGGCCGCTGCGCGCCCCCGGCAGCACGGGCCCCGGCGACACGTACGGGTGACGCGGCGCCCCGAGCGGGCCGCACCGTACCCCTGCAAAGGTCGCGAAGGTCTCGTAACGGACGCGAAGAATCCGTGAGGGACCGGTGAGCGGATCACCCCACCCGGCGGACCGGCCGAGGGGCGCCGGCGCCCCTCGGGGAAGCACGCGCGCCGGGGCGGCGCGCCCGGGGCGTGCGCGGGACGGTGACGTCACCGGCGCGGTAGTCCGCTCGCGGTAGCGGGCCGTTGACAGCCAGAAGCGCTGAGTGCCGCTGTGAGCCTCCTGGAGCCCGGGTCCACATATAGGGAGTCGGCTGATGCCGGTTCAGGGCGGCACGTGGGGACTCAGGCACCGGCAAACCCCCATTCATGTCAGTGCTACCGGTAGACTGGTGACAATCCCGCCGGCTTGCGGGACACGCCGACCAACGCAGAACGACGCAGCCGCTCCTGCCTGCCCCGGGTGGGGTCTCCCCGCCGTAGGCAGGGGAGGGCCTGTGCTGTGCCAGAAAGGGCGCTTCGTGGCCGATTCCGGCAACCCCAACGAGAAGAACGACCCCTCCGAGAAGGAGGTGACCGCCACCGGCTCCTCCGCAGGTGAGACGTCGTACGACGCCAACGCGATCACCGTCCTGGAGGGGCTGGACGCGGTCCGCAAGCGGCCCGGTATGTACATCGGCTCGACCGGTGAGCGTGGTCTGCACCACCTCGTGCAAGAGGTCGTCGACAACTCCGTCGACGAGGCCATGGCCGGCCACGCCGACACCATCGACGTGACGATCCTCCCCGACGGCGGCGTCCGCGTCATCGACAACGGCCGCGGCATCCCGGTGGGCATCGTCCCCTCCGAGGGGAAGCCGGCCGTCGAGGTCGTGCTGACCGTGCTGCACGCGGGCGGCAAGTTCGGCGGCGGCGGCTACGCGGTCTCCGGTGGTCTGCACGGCGTCGGCGTCTCCGTCGTCAACGCCCTGTCGACGCGCGTCGCCGTCGAGGTCAAGACCGACGGCTACCGCTGGACGCAGGACTACAAGCTCGGTGTCCCGACCGCCCCGCTCCAGAAGAACGAGGCGACCGACGAGTCGGGCACCTCCGTCACGTTCTGGGCCGACGGCGACATCTTCGAGACCACCGAGTACTCCTTCGAGACGCTCTCGCGGCGCTTCCAGGAGATGGCCTTCCTCAACAAGGGCCTGCGCATCTCGCTGACGGACCTCCGCGCCGACCACGTCGACGAGGAGGGCAAGCCGCTGGCGGTGGAGTACCACTACGAGGGCGGCATCGTCGACTTCGTGAAGTACCTCAACTCCCGCAAGGGCGAGCTGATCCACCCGACCGTCATCGACGTCGAGGCCGAGGACAAGGAGCGCATGCTCTCGGTCGAGATCGCGATGCAGTGGAACAGCCAGTACAGCGAGGGTGTGTACAGCTTCGCGAACACCATCCACACCCACGAGGGCGGTACGCACGAAGAGGGCTTCCGCGCCGCGCTGACCGGTCTGATCAACCGTTACGCCCGCGACAAGAAGCTGCTCCGCGAGAAGGACGACAACCTCGCGGGTGAGGACATCCGCGAGGGTCTGACCGCGATCATCTCGATCAAGCTCGGCGAGCCGCAGTTCGAGGGCCAGACGAAGACCAAGCTCGGCAACACCGAGGCCAAGACCTTCGTCCAGAAGGTGGTCCACGAGCACCTCACGGACTGGCTGGACCGCAACCCCAACGAGGCCGCGGACATCATCCGCAAGTCCATCCAGGCGGCGACGGCCCGCGTGGCGGCCCGCAAGGCCCGCGACCTGACCCGCCGCAAGGGCCTGCTGGAGTCGGCGTCGCTGCCGGGCAAGCTCAGCGACTGCCAGTCCAACGACCCGACGAAGTGCGAGATCTTCATCGTCGAGGGTGACTCCGCCGGCGGCTCGGCCAAGTCCGGCCGCAACCCGCAGTACCAGGCGATCCTCCCGATCCGAGGCAAGATCCTCAACGTCGAGAAGGCGCGGATCGACAAGATTCTGCAGAACACCGAGGTCCAGGCGCTGATCTCCGCCTTCGGCACCGGTGTGCACGAGGACTTCGACATCGCGAAGCTCCGCTATCACAAGATCATCCTGATGGCGGACGCCGACGTTGACGGCCAGCACATCAACACCCTGCTGCTCACCTTCCTCTTCCGCTTTATGCGGCCGCTGGTCGAGGCCGGGCACGTCTACCTCTCCCGCCCCCCGCTGTACAAGATCAAGTGGGGCCGGGACGACTTCGAGTACGCCTACTCCGACCGCGAGCGCGACGCGCTGATCACCCTCGGCCGGGAGAACGGCAAGCGGACCAGGGACGACTCGGTCCAGCGCTTCAAGGGTCTCGGCGAGATGAACGCCGAGGAGCTGCGCATCACCACCATGGACGTCGACCACCGTGTGCTCGGCCAGGTCACCCTGGACGACGCCGCGCAGGCGGACGACCTGTTCTCGGTGCTCATGGGCGAGGACGTCGAGGCACGGCGCTCCTTCATCCAGCGCAACGCCAAGGACGTCCGCTTCCTCGACATCTGAGCCTGTCGGCCCACGAGAAACAGCCGCAGCGCGAAAGGACTTTGAACAGCAATGGCCGACGAGACTCCCGAGACTCCCACCGCCCCGATCCCCGAGGTGACGCCCGAGGGCGCTCCCGCGCCCCTGGAGGGCGTCGGCATGCGCGTCGAGCCCGTGGGGCTCGAGACGGAGATGCAGCGCTCGTACCTCGACTACGCGATGAGCGTCATCGTCTCTCGCGCGCTGCCCGACGTGCGGGACGGGCTCAAGCCCGTGCACCGCCGCGTGCTCTACGCGATGTACGACGGTGGCTACCGGCCCGAGAAGGGCTTCTACAAGTGCGCCCGCGTCGTCGGTGACGTCATGGGTACGTACCACCCGCACGGCGACTCCTCGATCTACGACGCGCTGGTGCGCCTCGCGCAGCACTGGTCGATGCGCATGCCGCTCGTCGACTCCAACGGCAACTTCGGTTCCCCGGGCAACGACCCGGCCGCCGCCATGCGGTACACCGAGTGCAAGATGATGCCGCTGTCGATGGAGATGCTCCGGGACATCGACGAGGAGACCGTCGACTTCCAGGACAACTACGACGGCCGCAACCAGGAGCCGACGGTCCTGCCGGCCCGCTTCCCGAACCTGCTGATCAACGGCTCGGCGGGCATCGCGGTCGGCATGGCCACCAACATCCCGCCGCACAACCTGCGCGAGGTTGCCGAGGGAGCCCAGTGGTTCCTGGCGAACCCCGAGGCGACCTCGGAGGAGCTGCTCGAGGCGCTCATCGAGCGGATCAAGGGCCCCGACTTCCCGACCGGCGCGCTCGTGGTGGGCCGCAAGGGCATCGAGGAGGCGTACCGCACCGGCCGTGGCTCGATCACCATGCGTGCCGTGGTCGAGGTCGAGGAGATCCAGGGCCGCCAGTGCCTGGTGGTCACCGAGCTGCCCTACCAGGTCAACCCGGACAACCTCGCGCAGAAGATCGCCGACCTGGTGAAGGACGGCAAGGTCGGCGGCATCGCCGACGTCCGCGACGAGACCTCCTCCCGTACGGGCCAGCGCCTGGTCGTCGTGCTCAAGCGCGACGCGGTCGCCAAGGTCGTGCTCAACAACCTCTACAAGCACACCGACCTCCAGACGAACTTCGGCGCGAACATGCTGGCGCTCGTCGACGGGGTGCCGCGCACCCTGTCGATCGACGCCTTCATCCGCAACTGGGTCACCCACCAGATCGAGGTCATCGTCCGGCGCACCCGCTTCCGGCTGCGCAAGGCCGAGGAGCGCGCGCACATTCTGCGCGGCCTGCTCAAGGCGCTCAACGCCATCGACGAGGTCATCGCGCTGATCCGGCGCAGCGACACGGTCGAGATCGCGCGCGAGGGCCTGATGGGCCTCCTGGAGATCGACGAGATCCAGGCCAACGCGATCCTGGAGATGCAGCTCCGCCGGCTGGCGGCCCTGGAGCACCAGAAGATCACCGCCGAGCACGACGAGCTCCAGGCGAAGATCAACCAGTACAACGCGATCCTCGCCTCGCCCGAGCGGCAGCGGATGATCATCAGCGAGGAACTGACCGCGATCGTCGAGAAGTTCGGCGACGACCGGCGTTCCAAGCTGATCCCCTTCGACGGTGACATGTCCATCGAGGACCTGATCGCCGAGGAGGACATCGTCGTCACCATCACCAACGGTGGCTACGTCAAGCGCACCAAGACCGAGGACTACCGCTCGCAGAAGCGCGGCGGCAAGGGCGTCCGGGGCACGAAGCTCAAGCAGGACGACATCGTCGACCACTTCTTCGTCTCCACCACCCACCACTGGCTGCTCTTCTTCACCAACAAGGGCCGGGTCTACCGGGCCAAGGCGTACGAGCTGCCGGACGCCGGCCGGGACGCCCGCGGCCAGCACGTGGCCAACCTGCTGGCCTTCCAGCCGGACGAGAAGATCGCCCAGATCCTCGCCGTCCGCGACTACGAAGCGGCGCCGTACCTGGTGCTCGCCACCAAGTCGGGCCTGGTGAAGAAGACCTCGCTGAAGGATTACGACTCGCCGCGCTCCGGCGGTGTCATCGCGATCAACCTCCGGGAGACGGAGAGCGGCGCCGAGGACGAGCTGATCGGCGCCGAGCTGGTCTCCGCCGAGGATGACCTGCTGCTGGTCAGCAAGAAGGCGCAGTCGATCCGCTTCACCGCGACGGACGAGGCACTGCGCCCCATGGGCCGCGCCACCTCCGGCGTCAAGGGCATGAGCTTCCGCGAGGGCGACGAACTGCTCTCGATGAACGTGGTCCGGGAGGGTACGTTCGTCTTCACCGCCACCGACGGCGGGTACGCCAAGCGCACCAACGTCACCGAGTACCGCGTCCAGGGTCGCGGCGGCCTCGGTATCAAGGCGGCGAAGATCGTGGAGGATCGTGGCTCGCTGGTCGGCGCGCTGGTGGTCGAGGAGACGGATGAGATCCTCGCCATCACGCTGGGCGGCGGAGTGATCCGTACCCGGGTCAACGAGGTCAGGGAGACGGGCCGTGACACCATGGGCGTCCAGCTGATCAACTTGGGCAAGCGCGATGCCGTCGTGGGCATCGCGAGGAATGCCGAGGCCGGTCGCGAGGCTGAGGAGGTCGAGGAGTTGGCCGACGCAGCAGCGGGAGACGAGTCTCAGGCGGCCGAGGGCGCAGCGCCCCCGGCCGAGGACACCGAGGAGTAAGTCGTGAGTCGAGCCACGGGCGCCGCGGCAAGCGGTGCGGGTGCCAAGCGGCGCAGCACCGCGGGCCCTGCCACCGATAAGGCCGGTACCCGTGGCTCTGCCGCCGACGGCGCAGACTCCCAGGGGGGGACCGTGACGGACACCCGAGACCCGAAGCCCTACCACCCGCCGCAGGCGTACGTGCCGCCGGCGGAGGGTTCCGCTTCGGGTTCCGGTTCCACAGAATCCAAGAGCCCGAAGGCCGCCGAGGCGGCGCCGAAGGCTTCCGGAGAGAAGACCGAGACCGCCGGGAAGAGCGAGCAGGCCGAGAAGCCGGAGAAGGCCGCCAAGGCGGAGAAGGCCGGTAAGGCCGGGAGCGCGAAGACGGCGGATCCCCGGGTCGGCATGGTCACCAAGCCCGCCAAGGCGGCCACAGAGGTCACTGGGGCCCCTCAGGGCACCACGGCGGGCCTGCCGGCCGCCCGGCGGTCCGAGGAGCGCCAGGTGCCGCCGTCGGCCCCCGCCGCGGCCCGCCCGGCACCGCGGACCCGCAAGGCGCGGCTGCGGGTGGCCAAGGCCGATCCGTGGTCGGTGATGAAGGTCAGCTTCCTGCTGTCCATCGCGCTCGGCGTGTGCACGATCGTGGCGGCCGCGGTGCTGTGGACGGTCATGGACGCCATGGGCGTCTTCTCGGCCGTCGGCGGCACGGTCAGCGACGCCACGGGTTCCAGCGAGGGCGGCGGCTTCGACCTGGAGTCGTTCCTGTCGCTGCCGAACGTCCTGCTGATCACGTCGATCATCGCGGTGATCGACGTGGTGCTGGCGACCGCGCTGGCGACGCTGGGGGCCTTCGTCTACAACCTCTCCGCCGGCTTCGTGGGCGGCGTCGAGCTGACGCTCGCCGAGGACGAATAACGGTCCTCGGGCACCGGGGCCCGGACGATTTTGGGACTGGGCCCCAAGTGCGCTAATCTTTCGGTGTCGCGCGGGGCTATAGCTCAGACGGTTAGAGCGCTTCCCTGATAAGGAAGAGGCCACAGGTTCAAGTCCTGTTAGCCCCACCGCCGGATCGGCCCGGATGGAGAATTCTCCATCCGGGCCGATCTGTTTTTCCTCCTCGGGGAGTTCTTCGGGGAGTTGGGCGGGCGGAGGCGCGGGAAGTGGGCGCCCGCCAGGTCACCGATCGGTATCGGCCGGTGTGTATCATCGGCCACCAGAGGTCCCCTTACGTCAAGGAAAGACGAGGTCGCGCGGTGAAGAAGCTCCTCCTGGTCGCACTGGCCGCCATCGGCGGGCTCCTCGTGTACCGCCAGATCCAGGCGGATCGCGCCGAGCAGGACCTGTGGACGGAGGCG
>NZ_JAGGOL010000168.1 GCF_018614525.1 Streptomyces sp. ISL-11 | reverse complement strand
GGGCAACGTGGTGCACCATGCCACGGAGCCTTTTTCAACCTCATGTTGAGGCGTGGTGAAGGACGAGGACGGCTTTCACGATGTCGGTGATCCGGTTGGTGCTGCAGCGGAGCTTGCGGAGCAGGCGCCAGCCCTTGAGGGTGGCCATGGCCTGCTCGCCGAGACAGCGGATCTTGGCGTGGCTGCTGTTGTGCCGACGCTTCCACCGCTTGAGCCGGCGGCCCCGGAACGGCACGCGAACTGGTCGGCTGGCGCCCTGGTACGCCTTGTCCGCCCAGCACTTCACGCCCGCCTCGGCGAGCGCGTCGATGATGCCGTGTGTGCGGGCGGCGGTCAGATCGTGGGTGGAGCCGGGCAGTGCGGGTGAGGCCCACAAGAGGCGTCCGAATGGATCGGTGAGGACCTGGACGTTCATGCCGTGGCGTTTATGTTCTTCGGAGTAGTACGGGGTGTCGGCGGCGATCCGGTCGATCGGCAGCAGGGTGCCGTCCAGGATCACGAACGCCTTCGTCCGTACGGTCTTCATCGCCTCGTCCAGGGTGGGGGCCCCGGCGGCCAGGACGTCGATGGCCTCGCGTATGTAGCGGTACGCGGTCGCGGTGCCGATACGGAAGCCGGCGGCGAGCTGGGCGTAGGTGTCGCCGCACCGCAGGTGGGCCAGGGCGAGCAATGCCAGACGCCCGACCGGCAGGCGTCTGTCGAGAACCCGTCTACCAGGAGCTTCGCTGTTCCGTACAGCCCTCACCCGCCAACACCCCGACCACACAGCCAGGTTGAAAAAGGCTCAGTGGAGGTACGGGCGCATGAGTACGTGTACTCAGAGGAGTTCACATCCGCACACCTCTACCTACATGGGTGAATGCGCGTGAACCCAGTCTCTTGGAGGGGAACGCTTCCCGCAGACCCAGTCGGCATCGCCCCCGATTCCCACGTGAGAGGCACAGAATGACCCGTACCCGCCGCGTTGCCATCACCGTCACTACATATGCCCTTCTCACCATGGGAGGCATCGCACTCGCCACGCCCTCTTATGCACAATCCGGCGGCGATGAGCCGCCGCCGGGCCCCGCCCAGCAGCAGCAACAGCAGCAGGATCAGAATCCGGCTACCCCGATTCAGGCCCTGCTGACCTTGCTGGCCCAGCTCCAGGCCCAGCTCCAGGCCCAGCTCCAGGTCCAGGGCCAGATCCAGGGCCAGCAGCAGGGCCAGGGCCAGGAGCAGGCCGTGAACATTGGCTAGGGTCTGTATTGAGTCGTGATCAGTTTGCCGGATCCGCCCTCGCTCCGCGGGCGGATCCGGTAGTCCAGTGCACATGACGCGTGCGCAACTGACGGACGAGGAGTGGGGGTTCGTCGAGCCGTATCTGCCGGTCGGTGAGTACGGCCCGTATCCCGAGCGGCTGCGGCAGCAGTTCGAGGGCGTGATCTGGAAGTTTCGCTCGGGAGCGCAGTGGCGGGAGATGCCGGGCCGGTTCGGTGCCTGGTCCACCGTGCACAACCGGTTTCGGCAGTGGCGGGACGCCGGGGTCTTCGAGGCTCTGCTGGAAGGGGTGGTCGCCGAGGCGGCCGAGCGGGGCGGGGTGGACCTGTCGCTGGTCAGCGTGGACTTCACGACTGCCCGGGCCCACCACGACGCGGCCGGGGTGTGCTTGGAGGAGGGCGTCCTGGACGCGTTGGAGAAGGCCGCCGTCGAGGCGGAGGCGGCCCGGCAAAAGGGGGCGGCGCGGAGGAACAAGACGGACAGGGTGACGTCTGTGATCCCGGCCAGGCTGAACGGCGGCGCGTCCGGCGACGGCGCAAGCTCCGTTTGAAAGCCGCTCTGCTCGGGCGCTCGCGAGGCGGACAGACCAGCAAGATCCACCTGGCTGCCGACCGTCGCTGCCGGCCCCTGGCTCTGATCCTGACCGCTGGCCAGGCCGCGGACAGCCCGCAGTTCATCCCTGTGCTCGCCAAAGTGCGCGTCCGCGGGCCCGTCGGGCGCCCCCGCACCCGACCGGACGCGGTCGCCGCGGACAAGACATACTCCTCTCGCGGCAACCGCACCTGCACGAACGCGGGATCAAGGCAGTCATCCCGGAGAAGAAGGACCAGGCCGCCAACCGGAAGAAGAAGGGCCAACGCGGCGGCCGGCCCGTCACCCACGACGCCGAGCTCTACAAAGAGCGCAACACCGTCGAGCGCCTGATCAACAAGCTCAAGGCATGGCGCGGGATCACCACCCGCTACGACAAGACCCCCGAAAGCTACCTCGCCGCACTCCACCTCCGCGCCTCCATGAGCTGGATCAAGGACCTCACCCGAACCACTCAGTGATCACGACTCGATACAGGTCCTAGGTCGGCTGCCGTTTGCTCTCCAAGCGGTCGGCATCTACCTGGCGACCCCCACCAGCCGCTATCAGACCTTCACTCACTATCTCCAGGCTATGGGTGCTGAGCTGTCCACGCTGGTGGGCGCAAAACATCCAGACGCTTCCGATCCGGAGACAGCCCGCAAGGTGGTGCGGCATACCTGGGAATTGTCCCTGAACCAGCTTGCGACTGAGGGGAATGCACTGGCCCGTCCGGTGTTGCGGATGCTGTCTCTGCTGGCCCAGGCCCCAGTCCCGCGGTCTTTGGTCACTCCCGGTCTGTTGGCTGCCGCGACGGGTGAACAAGTAACTGTCGTGGTTGTGGAAGCTGCTTTGGCGGGCTTGCACCGCTACGGACTTCTTGGCCTGCCCGAGTCCCTTCGCGCCGCCGGTGTGGAGGCAGGCTGTGAAGGTACGGTGCATCGCATTCTGGGGCCCGGCCACCCCGACACCCTGCGCAGCCGGAACGGCTTGGCGGCGACGTTGGCTGCCGCCCAGGCTGCGCGTCGACGGCGAGGCCGCTGGCTACACCGCAGGGCGATCCGCTGACGGAGTCACCCGTGTCACGCATGGTCGACCCGCAGTTCCAGCACTTCAAGAACCCTGAGTACAGGTGCTTCCTCTTGCCCGAGTCCTTATGGGCGGGCGTGGAAAAGCTGTCGAGGACGGCGTTGACGTTCTGCCACTCCGTGCGTGTCAACGGGCTCGGGTAGATGCTGTCCCCGATGTCCTGCCCCTTGTACGTGACGATGCCGCCGGTGCGCTCCGCCCGGTAGACCCCGTTTGACGGAGTGGTTCGTCCAGGGTCGGCCGGCTTCCGGGGTGCGGGACCCGGCCGAGTCCCACATCCGCCCCACGTCGCCCGGAGTTGCGGGGCCTGCTGCGGCCATGAACATGTCGTGGCCACGTTGGATGAGCTCGGTTTCCCAGTCGTCCAGCCCCTCATTGTTCGGACCGAACCCGAACATGCGGCTACCGCCCTTGTGCGGCTTTCCCATCTCCCTGCGTTGCAACAGTGAGTTGTTGATCCGCTCGGACATGCGCTCGGTCTCCTGCTGCGCCACGGCACCCTTGATCGTCGAGATCATCCGGCCGTTCGCTGTCGCGGTGTCCTCGCCCTCCGTCGCGGCGAATGCGAAACCGAGTTCCTTCTGTTCCTCCAAGAAGTGTGTGAGCTCTGTGATGCGGCGTGTCAGGCGGTCAATCGAGTAGACGACGATGCCGTCGATCACACCGCTCCGAGCGTCGCGCAGCATCTCCAGGTAGACCTTGCGTCGCCTCTTGCTCGTCGTCGACGCCGACGTGTCGTTCTCCGGGTAGACCTTCAGCACGGTCCACTCCATGCGGTCGCAGAGTTCGCGGCATGCCTTCTCCTGGCGCTGGACCCCCGCTCCTGGCCCTTGCGGTCTTTACTGATCCGTACGTAGATGCCGACTCGTTTCGGCTTGGCCATGACCGACTACCCCCTAGATCACCCGTCCTGGGAACATGCATACCCATAGGACGGCAGCGAACGTGGCCGGACAATCGGTCGTCCCGATCCTGGTCTCCGCCCGGGAGAGGATCCTGGACCGCGAGGCGTACGACACGGCCGACGGCTCGAAGCTCGACGCCGAGCCGCAGGTAGTGGTTGCCGCTGCCTAGGCAGGGCTCATGGATGCGCCCCCGGTCTCGTCGAGATGCGGGGGCGCAGCTGTGTGGAGCGGCGCGCCCGTCGAGGCCATCGCCTCGATCCGGAAGTGGCCGGGGCTCACTCCCGCGCTGCGTCCGTGAGGCGGTAGCCGTCGGGCGGCCTGATCGTTTCTGGCCTGAAATCGTCGGTCCGGCCGCTTCGGCCGGAACTTTCCTCCAGAGTGCCCCTCCTCCCCGTAACATTACCTGCCGGTAACGTGACGGGGGCGGAGGGACGTTTGTCGTGAACGCTGCACAGACCGACGCTGCTGAGGCCGGGATGAAGCCCAAGGGGAGGGTCAAACGCATGCCGCGCGAGGTGCGCGAGCGGCAGATGCTCGACGCGGCGGTGGAGGTCTTCGCACGCCGTGGCTACCGCGCGGCGTCGATGGACGAGATAGCCGAGCTCGCGGGGGCGTCGAAACCGCTGGTCTACCTCTATCTGAACTCCAAGGAAGAGCTCTTCAGCACCTGCATCCGGCGTGAGGCCGAGGCGCTGATGACGGCCGTACGGGCGGCGGTCGACCCGGCCGCGCCCGCCGACCGGCGGCTGTGGAACGGGCTGCGCGCCTTCTTCGCGCACACCGCCGCGCACCCCGACAGCTGGGCGGTATTGCACTGCCAGGCGCGGACGCACGGGGAGCCGTTCGCGCTGGAGATAGCGGCGCTGCGGCAGCAGCTCGTCGACGTCGTCACGCACCTGATCGCCGACACCGCCCGCGGCGGCTGCGGGCGGACCCTGCCCGACCGTGAGGCAGCCGGGCTCGCCCACGCGCTCGTGGGCGCCGCCGAATCCCTCGCCGGGTGGTCCAACGACCGTACGGACGAGGCGCCCCCGGAGCGGGATCCGGCGGAGACGCTGATGAACCTGGCGTGGGCGGGGCTGGAGAACCTGATGAACGGGCGGGGCTGGGTGGCCGCCCGTTCATAGGGGGTTCAGCAGTTGCCGGACGTGGGCCTGCCCGCGAAGCGGTCCGCGAGCCAGTTCGCGGCCGGGACCGACTCGGTGATCACGCCCAGGGCGTGCTCGCCGAGCGGCAGCGACTTCCACTGGACCGTGGCGCCCTTGGCGCACCAGTCGGCGCGCAGCCGCTTGCCGACGCTGTACGGGATCAGCTCGTCGACGACGCCGTGGTAGAGGTAGACGGGCCGGTCGGGTGCGTGCGTGCCGAGGTTCGAGGAGCGCAGCACCCGCTGCCAGTCCGCTTCGTACAGCGGGTTCCTGACCGTCACGTCGGAGATCCGCTTGAAGAGCCCGGCCACGACATTGGCGGACACGCAGTTGTTCTTCAGGAAGCGGACGTAGGAGCGGCCCTTGTCGTTGAGGTACGCGTCGAGGTCCAGTTCGGGGAAGGCCGCGTCCTGGCCGGCGGCCGCCATGAGGATGAGGCCGGCACCGATGCCGCCGTCGTTGTAGTCGGTGGTCTTGAGGAGGTCGGCGGGCACGCCGCCGGTGGCCGTGCCCTTGAGGTTGAGCTCGGGGGCGTACGCGTCGTGCAGTTCCGCCGCCCAGCTGGTGGCC
Organism: Streptomyces sp. ISL-11; assembly: GCF_018614525.1. Taxonomy (GTDB): domain Bacteria; phylum Actinomycetota; class Actinomycetes; order Streptomycetales; family Streptomycetaceae; genus Streptomyces. Next base: position 12,134 of record NZ_JAGGOL010000168.1, on the reverse strand, counting down.
TGCCCGCCCTGGGAGTAGCCCATGATGCCGACGGGCGAGTTCTTGGCCAGCCCCGCCTCCGGCAGCCGCAGTGCCGCGCGCGCCGCGTCGAGGACGGCGTGCCCCTCGGCCCGCCCGACGGCGTAGGTGTGGTCGCCGGGCGTGCCCAGGCCCTCGTAGTCGGTCACGGCGACCGCCCAGCCGCGCAGGGTCAGCTGCTGGATGAGGTTGGCCTCCATCGTCGTGCCGTCCGGGAAGCCGGCCGACGGTGCGCAGCGGTCGGCGAGGCCCACGGTCCCGAGGGCGTAGGTGACGAGCGGGCGCGGGCCCGTTCTGCCGTCCTGCGGGACGATCACGGTGCCGGAGACGATGTTCGGGGCGCCCTTGGCGGTGGTGGAGCGGTAGGTGATGCGCCACGCCTTGGTGTTGGTGGGCTGGCCGGGCAGGGGGTGGAAGGAGGAGGGGGCGGTGCTGACGACGTCGCCCGGTGACGCGGCTCGCTGTCCGGCGGTTGCGGTGCCCGCGCCCGCGCCCGCCAGGCCGAGTGAGACGGCCAGGGCGGTGACGGCGGCCAGGGCTGTGGTGCGCAGGTGCATGCGGTTCTCCCACGGTCCGGTGGTGCTAGGTGAGTTGAGGTGACCGTAGTGACTGACGGGTGAGTCAGGAGCTGACCCGAAAGCTCAGCTTCGCTGACCCGGCCGCGTGCGGTAATGGCCCGCCAAGAGGCGGTAGGCCCCCGGCGTGGTGCCCGTCCAGCGCCGGAACGCCCGGTGGAAGGCGGTGTCCTCGGAGAACCCCAGCCGCGCCGCCAGCTCGGCTATCGGCTCCCGGCCCTCCATCAGGCTGCTGACCGCGGCCTCCCGGCGCACCTGGTCCCGCAGCCGTCGGTAGGAGGTGCCCTCCTCGTGCAGCCGCCGTCGCAGCGTCGCCGGGCTCACCGCCAGCCGGTCCGCGAGCTGCGTCACCTCCGGCAGCCGGGCGGCCCGCCCCTCGCGCAACGCCCGTACGAGTGAACGCCGTACCTGCTCGGCGACCGTCGTGCCGTACTCCCGCCGGGCGAGCAGACCGGCGGGGGCGCCCCGCAGCAGCTCCGCCAGGTCCGCCTCGTCCTGGACGACGGGCGCGGCCAGCCAGCGGGCGTCGAAGCCGGCGCCGGTGCGCCGGGCGCCGAAGCGGACCGGGCAGCCGAAGAGCCGGCCGTACTCGTCGGCGTAGGACGGCGCGGGGTGGGCGAACTCGGCCCAGCGCAGCGGGATCCGCCGGCCGATCAGCCAGCTCGCCAGCCGGTGCCAGATGACGGTCAGGGACTCGGCGAGGAAGCGGCCCTCGGCGACGGCGCGCAGGTCGTTGCGGACGGCGAACACCACTTCCGGGCCCCGGTGTTCGAGCGCGAGGTCGGGGCCGCCGGGGAAGAGCCCGTAGAAGCGCGTGCCCCGCTCCAGGGCCGTGCCGAGGTCCCGGCAGCCGACGCACACGTGGCACATCATGGCGAACGTGCCGCGCCGGCTGGGCAGGGGGCCGAGCCCCAGGAACTCGTCGCCGGTGGCCCGGTGCAGGGCCGTGACGAGCCGGGTGAACTGCTCGGGCGTCACCCGGGCCCGGTCGTCGCCGAGGAGCAGCGGGGAAATGCGCGCGCCTTGCAGGAGGGGAACGGTGTCGATGCCCAGTCGCCGCGCGCCGCCGAGAGCGGCCCGCACATAGTGCACGGTGATCGTGCCACTGCTCATGGGCAGCACGGTAGCCGCGTTGAGCGTTGGGGTCAGCGGTGCTGACGGTTCCGGTCATGCCCGATGCCGGAAGCGTTCCTTAACGTCAGGGATTTCCCCCGGCGTCCGTCCGGGGGCGACGGCTGGTTCCTGGGAGGCGTCATGCGGCAACGACCTCGCACGCTCGCTGTGCTCGCGGAGTGGGCGGCCGAACGGCACGGCACGTCGACGGCCCTGCGGTTCCGGTCCCCCGGCGGAGGCTGGGAGGAGACCGGTTACGAGGCGCTGCGCGCGTCCGTACGGGACATCGGGCGCGGCCTGCTCGCGCTCGGGGTGCGGCCGGGCGACCGGGTGGCGATCCTCGCGGAGACCCGGCCGGAGTGGACGCGCGCCTACCTCGCGGTGCTCGCCGCCGGAGGGGTCGTGGTGCCGGTCTACCCGACGGCCGGCCAGGACGAACTGCTGTGGGTGCTCGGCGACTCGGGGGCACGCGTGGTCGTCTGCGAGGACGCGGGGCAGTCCGATCGGGTGGCGGCGGTGCGCGCGAAGCTGCCGGAGCTGCGGCACGTGGTGCTGATGGAGGGCGGCGGCGACGGGGCGCTCGTCCTGGACGCGCTGCCCGGGCGGGCGCCGCTGGCGGAGCTGCTCGCGCGGGCCGACGCCCGTACGGGTGACGACGTGTGTTCCATCGTCTACACCTCCGGCACCACCGGTCCGCCCAAGGGCTGTCTGCTCACCCACGGCAACTTCAGCGCCGTGGACGACGCCACCGCGGACCTGCTCGGCGGCGGTCCGGACGACAGCAGCTTCCTCTACCTCCCGCTCGCCCACCTCTTCGCGCAGCTCGTCCAGCTCTCGACGCTGGTCCAGGGCGGCCGGCTCTGCTACTTCGGCGGCCGGATCGAGAACGTCGTCGCCGAGCTGGCCGAGGTCCGGCCCACCTATCTGCCGTCCGTGCCCCGCCTGTTCGAGAAGGTGCACGCCGGGGTGCTGGCCCTCGCCGAGTCCCGCGGGCCGGACGGGCGGGCGCGCTTCGACGCGGCGATCCGGACCGGGCTGGAGGTGGCCGGGCTGCGCGACCGGGGCGGGGAACCCGGCGGCGAGTTGCTCGCGGCCTGGCGGGAGGCGGAGGAGGACCTCTTCTCCCTCGTACGGGCGGCCTTCGGCGGGCGGCTGCGGCTGGCGCTGACCGGGGCCGCGCCGATCGCCCCGCAGACCCTGGACTTCCTGCGCGCGTGCGGGATCGCGGTCTTCGAGGGCTACGGCATGACCGAGTCCACCGGGGTGATCAGCCTCAACCACCCCGGCGCCGTGCGGCCCGGGACGGTGGGCAGGCCGGTGGGCTGCGAGGTGCGCATCGCGGAGGACGGCGAGGTGCTGGTCCGCGGCCCGGGGGTCTTTCCCGGCTACCACGCCGACCCGGCCGCGACGGCGGAGGTGCTGGAGGCGGACGGCTGGCTGCGCACCGGAGACCTGGGCTCGCTCGACGCGGACGGCTTCCTCGCCCTCACCGGCCGCAAGAAGGACCTGATCATCACGTCCGGCGGCAAGAACCTCGCGCCGTCACCGGTGGAGTTCGCCCTCCAGCAGTCCCGCTGGATATCGCGCGCGGTGTTGGTCGGCGACCGCCGCCCGTACCCGGTCGCGCTGCTCACGCTGGACGCGGAGGAGATCGCCGGCTGGGCCCGGCGTGAGGGCGTGGAACCCGGCACCCGGCCGGGCCGGCACCCGGCCGTGCGGGCGCTGTGCCAGGAGGCGGTCGACGCGGCGAACCGGCAGGTGTCCAGGCCGGCCCGGATCCGCGGGTTCGCCGTGCTCGACGGCGACTTCACGGTGGCGGACGGGGCGCTGACGCCCACGCTGAAACTCCGGCGCGCGGCGATCGCCCGGCGCTACGCGCGGGAGATCGATGATCTGTACGAAGCGCTACGGGAAGAGAAGATCCATGAACAAGCGATCCACGAAACAGACGCCGTATGAACAGAAGCGAAAGAAAAGCGTCCGGATAAATGCTCAAACGCTCAAATTCCGTTGCGCGACCCCTTGAACCAGTGAAAGGCAGGAGCCCCGCCCCTCCGCCGAAGCGGAAGAGGGCAGGGCTCCTTGGGTACTGCGTATACGACCGCGATCGGTCGGACGACTGAGCCGCCGGATCGAAGGGATCCGAAGACTTAGACGGGGGTGACGTTCTCCGCCTGCGGGCCCTTCGGGCCCTGCGTGACGTCGAAGTTGACCTGCTGGTTCTCCTCGAGGGAGCGGAAGCCAGCGGCGTTGATCGCGGAGTAGTGGACGAAGACGTCGGGGCCCCCGCCGTCCTGGGCGATGAAGCCAAAGCCCTTTTCAGCGTTGAACCACTTCACGGTTCCGGTAGCCATAAAGCCCTCCTTGGGCCCAAAGGGTTGCCCTGCTCCAGAACCTGCGAGAAGTCTGAAAACTACAAAAGCCTGCGGGGTCACATGCTCCGCAGGCTCTGTACTGCAAGGGAAACCAAACTGCAACTTGCGGCGAGCCTAGCACGCGAGGTTCTTGCTGCGAAAGAGTCGAAGATCACGCTGTCGGATGGTTTTCCCGGTCTTCCGGCCGGAAAAGATCGACGGTCGGGCCCCTGTCGTACAGCCGGGTGCCGCGACCCCGCCCCAGCCGTCACAGACGTCCGGGGCTAGCCTCCAGATGTGGACAATTCAGCCTCAGCCCGCCCCCGCGTCGGCCACATCCAGTTCCTCAACTGCCTGCCCCTCTACTGGGGGCTCGCCCGCACCGGCACGCTGCTCGACCTGGACCTCACCAAGGACACCCCCGAGAAGCTCAGCGAGCAGCTGATCGCCGGCGATCTGGACATCGGCCCGGTCACCCTGGTCGAGTACCTGCGCAACGCCGAGGACCTGGTCGCCCTGCCCGACATCGCGGTGGGCTGCGACGGCCCCGTGATGTCCTGCGTGATCGTCTCTCAGCTGCCGCTGGACAAGCTGGACGGTGCCCGGGTGGCGCTCGGCTCCACCTCGCGGACGTCCGTACGGCTGGCGCAGCTGCTGCTGGCCGACCGCTTCGGCGTCGAGCCGGACTACTACACCTGCCCGCCCGACCTGAGCCTGATGATGCAGGAGGCGGACGCCGCCGTGCTGATCGGGGACGCCGCCCTGCGGGCCTCGCTGCACGACGCGCCCCGGCTGGGGCTGGAGGTCCACGACCTCGGGCAGATGTGGAAGGACTGGACGGGGCTGCCGTTCGTCTTCGCGGTGTGGGCCGTGCGCCGGGACTACCTCGCCCGGGAGCCGCACATCGTCGCCAAGGTCCACGAGGCGTTCCTCGCCTCCCGGGACGTGTCCCTGGAGGAGGTCGGCAAGGTGGCCGAGCAGGCGGCCCGCTGGGAGTCGTTCGACGCCGAGCTGCTGGAGCGCTACTTCACGACGCTGGACTTCCGCTTCGGTCCGGACCAGCTCGCGGGCGTCACCGAGTTCGCCCGCCGTACGGGGCCGACCACCGGCTTCCCGGCGGACGTACGGGTGGAGCTGCTGTCGTCCTGACCTCTGCCAGGAACAGCGCGGAAGCCCTGACCCCCGTGGAGGGGGCCAGGGCTTCGGAGCGAGTTGATGCTGCTGGGGCCCTCTCCGGGGAGGGGCCTGCCGGGACCCGGGGAACAGGGACGGGTCCGGCGGTCACGGGGTCGGTGCCGACCGGGGTGGATCAGGGGGCGGGGACCGGGCCCTCCATGTGGTCACTGATCCACTTGATGCTGCCCCTGCCCATGCCCTCGACGTAGGTCTTGGCGTTGTGACTGCCGTCCTGGATCACTTCGAGGCGTGTGTGGACGGGGCCCTTGTTGCCGTACGTGGCGATGAACTTGTCCACGTGCGGGATGACGCTCTTCTCCTTCGTCCCGTACTGGAACGCGAGATAGACGTCCGACCCCGGCTTGTTGGCGGCGATCAGCTGCTTCGCCAGCAGTTCGGGGTTGTTCTCGTTCTTCTCCTTCTCGTGGCCCTTCCACAGCGGGGAGTCCGGGACGATGTCCGGGCCGGAGGCGATCACGGCCTTGAACTTGTCCGGGTGCTTCAGCACCGCCTTCAGGCCCGAGAAACCGCCGGAGGAGGAGCCCATGAACGCCCAGCCGTCGCGCGACTTGATCGTGCGGAAGTTGGCCTTCATCAGGTCCGGGACGTCCTCGGTCAGCCAGGTGCCCATCTTCGGCTGGCCGGGGATGTCACTGCCGTCCCAGTAGAGGCCACCGGTGTCCGGCTTGGGGTTGAGGATGGGCATCGCCAGGAGGAACGGCTTGCTCTTGCCCTCGGTGTACCACTTGGAGATCGACGACTCCAGGCCGAGGTTGTCGTCCATCCAGTAGTTGGCCGGGAAGCCCGGGCCGCCGGGGAGGGCGATCAGGACGGGGAAGCCGCTCTTGGCGAACTTCGGGTCCTTGTACTCCTTGGGCGCCCAGACCCACACCTTGCCCTTGAACCCGGACTTCTTGCCGTCCAGGGTGGTGACGGCGACCTGGGTGCCGTCGGCGAGGGTTCCGCTGGAGTTCTTGAACTGCGCGGTCGGCCCGGTCGGCATGAGGACCTTGGAGTCCGCGGGCTGCGCGCCGTCGGTGCCGCCGGCCTGGCCGCCCTGGGCCTGGTCCTGGCCGAAGCTGACCGGCTTGCCCTTCTCGGAGAACGGGCCGATCTTGAGGTAGTTGAGCACGCCGGCGGTTATCAGCCCGAGCACGGCTATGGAGGCCACGACTATGGTCCATTTTTTGGCTCGGGAGGCACGGCGGCGGCCGTGGGACTGGTAGGCCCCGTGAGGTGAATGCGTCATCGCGTCGCTCCGGATGATGCTGCTGCCCCGAAGGACATGACGGTTTGTTCCGTCCTTGTGGATGGGCAAATCCCGCCTCGGGGTTCCTGGGACACTCCGTGAATTGAGTCATAGGCTGAAAATCGGGGCTGCCAAGGCCCCACCGGGGGAGAGGCATAGGTCCCGATGCGGCCACTGCTGTCGGAAGATCCGCAGGTCATCGGCGCGTACCGGTTGCTGGGGCGGCTCGGGGCGGGCGGCATGGGCCGGGTGTACCTGGGGCGCAGTGCCGGCGGGCGGACGGTGGCGGTGAAGGTCGTCCACCCGCACTTCGCCCTCGACGAGCAGTTCCGGGCCCGCTTCCGGCGCGAGGTGGAGGCCGCGCGGCGGGTGGGCGGCGCGTGGACGGCGCCGGTGCTGGACGCGGATCCCGACGCCGCCGTGCCGTGGGTGGCGACGGGCTATGTGGCGGGTCCCTCGCTCACCGAGGCCGTCGTGGACACCGGCGTCCAGCCGGAGCCGACCGTACGGGTCCTGGGCGCCGGGCTCGCGGAGGCGCTGGAGGCGGTGCACGGGCTGGGCCTGGTGCACCGGGACGTCAAGCCGTCGAACGTGCTCCTCGCCCTGGACGGGCCGCGGCTGATCGACTTCGGGATCGCCCGCGCGACGGACGCCACGGCCTCCCTCACCGCGACCGGCGTCTCGATCGGCTCGCCCGGCTATATGTCGCCCGAGCAGATCCTCGGCCAGGACGTGACCGGGGCGGCGGACGTCTTCTCGCTCGGTGCCGTCCTCGCCTACGCGGCCACGGGCGAGCCGCCCTTCCCCGGGGACAGCTCCGCCGCCCTGCTCTACCGCGTGGTCCACGAGCCGCCGGTGCTCGGTCCCGGCCTCACCGGAGAGCTGCGGTCCCTGGTCGAGGACTGCCTGGCCAAGGCGCCGCGGGACCGGCCCGCGCCGTCCGAGGTGGCCCGCCGGCTGGCCCCGGCGGAGGGCGCGCGGGGGCTCGTACGGGCCGGCTGGCTGCCCGCGCCGCTGCTGGAACAGGTGAGCCGGCGGGCGGTGGAGCTGCTGGACCTGGAGGCGGAGGCTCCGACTCCGGGAGCGGTTCCCGTCGCCGCCGAGGGAGCGGGGGCCTTCGGGCCGCCGGATCCGTCGTACGGGAACGGGATGAACGGGGTGCATCAGGTCGCGGACGCGGCGCCCCCGCCGGTGCCGCCGCTGACGGGACCGGGCGAGGTGCCGCCGGGGCCGGGGCCGGCTTCCGGACCGGTGGAGCGGCAGGTCGCGCTGTCGGCCGCCGCGGGCGCCGGCCGGGACCGGCGCCGGCGGGTGAGCTGCACGCTGGTGCTGTCGGTCGCGGCGGCACTGGCCGTCGCGACCACCCTGGCCTTCGTCTTCGACCTGCTGCCGGGGCGCGGCGGGGACACGGACCGGCCCGCCGGTGCGCGGCCGGGGAGCGCCTCGCCCCGGGAGACCGGCTCGGCGGACGCCGTCCCGAAGGACTTCCTCGGCACGTGGACGGGCGACATCCGCCAGTCCGACGGCGCGCCCAACGGCACGATGACCGCGGCCATCACGGGCGGTGCCAAGGGCGCGTACGTCGCCCGTACGACGTACTCGGTACTGAACCTGCTGGAGTGCCGCAGCAAGGCCAAGCTGGTCCACGCCACCGCCACCCGGATCACCCTGGAGGAGGTCAGCGAAGGCTCCCCGGGGCCGGGCTGCACGGGCGACACCGCGCGGATCACCTTCACCCTCGCCGACGGGGGCAGGCTCACCTACACCTCCGACGACGCGCGCGGCGGCAAGCCCACCGCCGCCCTGACCCGGAAGTCCGGCTGACCGGCCGCCATCGGGACCGTCACAGGGCTGGCGTAGGCTGGATCGGTCGTGCAAACCCCCTCCGAAGGGATGCCCCGGTGACCGAGAACGCCGACCTTACGTCTGTAAATGTCGCAGCCGTCCTCGACCGCGCTGCCACCGGTGGCCGCATCACCCCCGAAGAAGCGCTGGAGCTCTACCGCTCCGCGCCGCTGCACGCGCTCGGCGCGGCGGCCGACGCCGCGCGCCGCAAGCGCTACGCCGGCGTCGAGCACATCGCGACGTACATCATCGAGCGCAACATCAATTACACGAACTCCTGCGTCACCGCGTGCAAGTTCTGTGCCTTCTACGCCCCGCCGAAGAGCGACAAGGTCTGGACGCGGCCCCTGGACGACATCCTGCGCCGCTGCGCGGAGACCGTCGAGCTGGGCGGCACGCAGATCATGTTCCAGGGCGGCCACCACCCGGACTACGGCGTGGAGTACTACGAAGAGCACTTCGCGGCCATCAAGAAGGAGTTCCCGCAGCTCGTCATCCACTCCCTCGGTGCCTCCGAGGTCGACCACATGGCGCGCATCTCGGGCGTCACGGCGGAGGAGGCCATCCGCCGCATCCACGCCGCCGGTCTCGACTCCTTCGCGGGCGCCGGCGCCGAGCTGCTGCCGGAGCGGCCGCGCAAGGCCATCGCGCCGCTGAAGGAGTCCGGCGAGCGCTGGCTGGAGATCATGGAGCTCGCCCACAACCTGGGCGTCGAGTCGACCTCCACCATGCTGATGGGCACCGGCGAGACCAACGCCGAGCGGATCGAGCACCTGCGCATGATCCGCGACGTGCAGGACCGCACGGGCGGCTTCCGCGCCTTCATCCCGTACACGTACCAGCCCGAGAACAACACCCTCAAGGGCCGGACCCACGCGACCCTCTTCGAGTACCTGCGCCTGATCGCCGTCGCGCGGCTCTTCCTCGACAACGTCGCCCACATCCAGGGCTCCTGGCTGACCACGGGCAAGGAGGTCGGCCAGCTGTCGCTGCACTACGGCGCGGACGACCTCGGCTCGATCATGCTGGAGGAGAACGTGGTCTCCTCGGCCGGTGCCAGGCACCGCTCCAACCGGATGGAGATCATCGACCTCATCCGCAAGGCGGGCCGGGTGCCGGCGCAGCGCGCCACGACGTACGAGCACCTGCTCGTGCACGACGACCCGGCGAACGACCCGGTCGACGACCGCGTGGTCTCGCACCTGTCGTCGACGGCGATCGAGGGCGGCACGGCACACCCCGAGCTGAAGATCGTCCAGGCGAGCTGACCCTTTGCTGACGCTGCACGCGGCGCCTCTCGTCCTGCCGGTGGGCGCGCCACCCGTCGCGGACGGCGCGGTGGCCGTCGAGGGTGACACCGTCGCGGCCATCGGCCCGTACGACGAAGTGGCGGCCGCGCACCCGGGCGCGCGCGTGCGCCGCTGGCCGGGCGTTCTCACGCCGGGCCTGCGGCAGTGGCACGCGGTGTGGCTGCTGACCCGCGCCTACCACCCGGACCCGCGCGAGTACGACGAGCTCGGCGACCGTCCGCTGACCGGCGAGCGCCTGGCGGCCCTGGTGATGACCGAGACCCGCCGGGCGGGCAGCGTCCGGCGGGGGCTCCAGCAGATGCTGAGCCACGGGACGACGGCGGTCGCGGGCACGTTCACCGATCCGGTCGTCTCGGCGGCGGTCGCGCGTTCGGGGCTGCGGGTGGTGTCCGCGCTGCGCGCTCCCGGCATCCTGGTCGGCGAGCCGGACCTCGACCCGTTCCGCGAGGCGTTCGACCTTCCCGGCGCGGCCGGGGCGCCGCTGGCCGTGGGCGGCCGGGCGGACCTCGCCGTCTTCGACGTGCCGGACGAGGCGGCCCTGCCGACGGCGGGCGCGGGGACGTGCGTGGCCACGGTGCTGGGCGGACGGCTGGTCCACCGGCGCCGGTGAGGCGGCGTGGAAGCCCGTTCATTACTTCGGGTGACGCTACCGTCGTATATGGGACCGCGATCCGCACCCGCGTCCAGACTCATGCCCATGGGAGCAGTAATGGTCGCAGAACGGCTGAAGAAGGCCACGGAAGTGCCTGTGAAGGCCACTCCTGAGAACTGGATGTTCCCGCCCGAGGAGGGCTGGACGGTGGACCAGGTGGAAGACCTGGAGCTGCCGTTCGACTGGGAGCTTGTGGACGGAGTGATCGTGGTTCGAGGGCGGACGGTCTGGTGGCACAACCGTGTGCGGGGAAGGCTCGTGAGGTGCCTGGAAGATGCCCTGTGCGAGCCTTACTTGGTCGACTCGGAGCAGTGTGTCTTCATCGACGAGAACAACCCTCCAGTCCCGGACATCGTCGTCTTCGACAAGACGGATCTCGACATCTTCAAAGAAAAATTTATCCCCGTGACCAAAGCCGTCCTTATGGTCGAGGTGGTGTCTCCCGGCTCGCGCCAGGACGACCGCGTCCGTAAGCCCGCCATGTACGCGGCCGCAGGGGTGAAGAACTATTGGCGCGTCGAACGCGGCGAGGACGGCCTCCCCGAGGTGCATGAGTACTGGCTCCACCGGGAGACGGGGCAGTACGTCTCGGCTCCCGACCGTCCTGTGCACGCCGGCAAGCTGGAGACCGACCGGCCATTCCCCCTCACGATCGACCTGGCGAGTCTCGTCGAGCTGTGACCTGACCTCGTAAGTGATCCGTAAGAAGCGCGTCCTCGCACGTCAGAGCGGCATCAGCCGTGTTGCCGAGGGGGCGGCGGCGGGCAAGGGGCCGGCGGTCCTCGGGGTGGGGGCGCACAGGAGCGAGCGCAGTCGGCACCGCGGGACGACCGGTCCTTCCCGGGCGAGCCGTCCCCGTCCAAAGGCCCGCGGGACCCGTGGTGAAGAATGGGTCCGTGACCCGAGCCTCCCTGGACAAGCAGCCGCACGAAGTCGCCGCGATGTTCGACGACGTGGCGGCGAAGTATGACCTGACCAACGACGTGATCTCGCTCGGGCAGGCCCGCCTGTGGCGCAAGGCCGTGGCGCAGGCCGTCGACGCCCGGCCCGGCGAGAAGGTCCTGGACCTCGCGGCCGGTACGGGCACCTCCTCGATGCCGTTCACCGCCGCCGGCGCCTACGTCGTGCCGTGCGACTTCTCCATCGGCATGCTGCGCGAGGGCAAGAAGCGCAACCCCTGGCTGCCGCTGACCGCCGGTGACGCGACGAAGCTGCCCTTCGCGGACGGTGTCTTCGACGCCGTCACCATCTCCTTCGGCCTGCGCAACGTCCAGGAGACCGACGCCGCCCTGCGCGAGATGCTGCGGGTGACCAAGCCCGGCGGCCGCGTGGTGATCTGCGAGTTCAGCCACCCCACGTGGGCGCCGTTCCGCACGGTCTACAGCGAGTACCTGATGCGGGCCCTGCCGCCCATCGCGCGGACCGTGTGCAGCAACCCGGACGCGTACGTCTACCTCGCCGAGTCGGTCCGCGAGTGGCCGGACCAGCCGGCGCTGGCCGCGCGGCTCCAGGAGGCGGGCTGGGGCAAGGTCGCGTGGCGCAACCTGACCGGCGGCGTCGTGGCACTGCACCGGGGCACCAAGCTCTCCGACTGACCGGGTCTCCGGGGGCTGTTGTCATGGCCAGGGCGCGCCGAATCGATACGATCAAGGTTTCCCGCGCCTGACACTGCCTGAGCCCCGGAGTGCCCCTATGCCGCCGAACTGCCCTGCCTGCGCCTCCGCGTGTCCACCGGACGCGCACTTCTGCATGACGTGCGGGCGGGATCTGCGGCAGACGGCCCCGGCGGCGCCCGCCGCGTCCGCGCCCGCCGCCTCTGCGCCCGCCGCGCCGGCCGTGCCC
>NZ_JAGGOL010000167.1 GCF_018614525.1 Streptomyces sp. ISL-11 | reverse complement strand
CACGGCCCATACCAGCCCGCTGCGAGCCCTGACCCGAGAACACCACAGCCAACCGACCCACACCGGCAGCAGTACCCGTAACCACACCCGGCCCGGCCTCACCACGAGACAAAGCGCCCAGACCGGCCACCAGATCCTCACCTGAGGCACCGAGGACGACCGCCCGGTCCTCGAACGCCGCACGCCCCGAGGCCAACGACCAGCCCACATCCACCGGCGACAGCCCGGCGTCACCCTCGACGTGCGACAGCAGACCCGCGGCCTGCCCCTTCAGCGCGTCCGCCCCACGGCCCGAGAGCACCCACGGAACCAGTGGAAGCTCCACGGCCCCCGCAGCGGCCTCGGCGGGCTCCGCCTCCGGCGCCTGCTCCAGGATCACGTGCGCGTTCGTACCGCTCACACCGAACGAGGACACACCCGCACGCCGCGGCCGGTCCCCGACCTCCGGCCACTCCCGCCGCTCCGTGAGCACCGAGACCGCGCCCGACGTCCAGTCCACCTGGTGCGTCGGCTCGTCCACGTGCAGCGTCCCCGGCAGGGAACCGTGCTGCATGGCGAGCACCATCTTCATCACACCGGCCACACCGGCCGCGGCGGCCGTGTGCCCGATGTTGGACTTCAGCGAACCGACCCACAGCGGTTGTTCGTCCGAGCGGCCCTGGCCGTAGGTCGCCAGGAGCGCGTCCGCCTCGATCGGGTCGCCCAGCGTGGTGCCCGTGCCATGCGCCTCCACCGCGTCGACCTGCGCCGACGACAGCCCGGCGCTCGCCAGCGCGGCCCGGATGACCCGCTGCTGCGAGGGACCGTTCGGGGCGGTGAGGCCGTTGCTCGCACCGTCCTGGTTCACGGCGCTGCCGCGCACCACCGCGAGCACCGGGTGGCCGTTCTTCCGCGCGTCCGAGAGCCGCTCCAGGAGCAGCATGCCCGCGCCCTCGCCCCAGGCGGTGCCGTCGGCGGCAGCGGCGAACGGGCGGCACCGGCCGGTGCGCGACAGCGCGCCCTGGCGGCTGAACTCCACGAACGTCTCGGGGGTGGACATCACGGTGACGCCGCCCGCGAGCGCGAGCGAGCACTCGCCCGCCCGGAGGGCCTGCGCGGCCAGGTGCAGGGTGACCAGGGACGACGAGCACGCCGTGTCCACCGTCACCGCCGGGCCCTCCAGGCCGAAGGTGTAGGAGAGCCGGCCGGAGACGACGCTGGCGGCGATGCCCGTGGCCAGGTAGCCGTCGGACTTCTTGGGGGCGCGCCGCAGGAGCGCCGCGTAGTCCTGCCCGTTGGTGCCGGCGAAGACACCGGTGCGGCTGCCCTTGAGCGACGACGGGTCGATGCCCGCGCGCTCGATGGCTTCCCAGGAGGTCTCCAGGAGCAGTCGCTGCTGCGGGTCGAGGGCGAGTGCCTCACGCGGTGAGATCCCGAAGAAGGCGGGGTCGAACCGGCCGACCTCGTCGAGGAAGCCGCCTTCGCGGACGTACGACGTCCCGGGCCGGGAGAGCTCCGGGTCGTACAGGCCCTCGACGTCCCATCCGCGGTCCGTGGGGAACTCCGAGAAGGCGTCGCGGCCCGAGGCGAGCAGCTCCCACAGGTCCTCGGGGGAGCTGACGCCGCCGGGGTAGCGGCAGCTCATGCCGATGATGGCGATCGGCTCGTGCTCCCCCGACTCCACTTCCTGCAGGCGCTGCCGCGCTTCGTGAAGCTCGCCTGTCACTCGCTTCAGGAAGTAGCGAAGCTTGTCCTCGCTGCTGTTCTTCACGCGGTACCACTCCAGGGGTTGAGAAAGTCTTCAAGCATGGGGAAATTGCGCCGGGCGTACGGCTGTCAGGAAATGCCGAGCTCTTTGCTGATGAAGTCGAAGACTTCGTCGTCGGAGGCCGAGTCGAACTTCTCGGCGGCATCGGATTCACCTGTGGGTTCCGTGGCCTCGTCGCACAGTTGGAGCAGCGCCTTCAGGCGGAGTGTTATCTCACCGCGGGCGTCCTCTTCGGACACGATCCGGGCGATGTCGGATTCCAGTTTTTCGAGGTCCCCGAGGATCGCGCCGAAGCGCTTGGGGCCGTTCTCGTCCAGCTCGCCCCGCAGATGGTCGGCGAGGGCCTGGGGTGTCGGGTGGTCGAAGGCCATGCTGGCGGGCAGCCGCAGGCCGGTGGCGGCGCTCAGGCGCTTGCGGAGTTCGACGGCCGCGAGGGAGTCGAAACCGAGCTCCTTGAAGGCCCTGTCGGCGGTGATCGTGTCGGTGTCGGGGTGGGCCAGCACCGCCGCGACCTGGGTACGGACCAGGTCGAGCAGCTTCCAGCTCTGCTCGGCCGCGGAGAGCCCGGCCAGTTCCGCGCGCAGTGTCGTGGCCGCGGTGGCCGGATCGCCGGTCTCCTCGCCGGTCCGGCCGCCGGTGGCCTCCAGAGCCTGCCGGGCTTCGGGGATCTGGTCGATGAGCGGGGCGGGGCGGCCGGTGGCGAGCCCGGGGGCGAAGCGCGCCCAGTCGACGTCGGCGATGGCCGCGACGGCCTCGCCCCGGTCCATGGCGCGTGCCAGGGCGGCGATCGCGTCGTCCGGGCCCATCGGCACCACACCGCCGCGCTGCAGCCGTTCCTCGCCGACACCTTCGGTGGCCAGGCCGCCGTCGGCCCAGGCGCCCCAGGCCACCGAGGTGCCGGGCAGGCCCTGGGCGCGGCGGCGCTGGACCAGCGCGTCGAGGAAGGCGTTCGCGGCGGCGTAGTTGCCCTGCCCCGCGCCGCCGACCGTGCCGGCCATCGAGGAGAAGACGACGAACGCCGAGAGGCCCAGGTCCCGGGTCAGCTCGTCCAGGTGGACGGCCGCGTCGGCCTTGGGGGCCAGGACTCCCGCGAGGCGGGCCGGCGTCAGGGCGTCGATGACACCGTCGTCCAGCACCCCGGCCGTGTGCACCACGGCGGTCAGCGGGTGTTCCGCGGGGACCGAGGCCAGCAGTCCGGCCACCGCGTCCCGGTCGGACACGTCGCACGCCACGACGCGTGCCACGGCACCCAGCTCGGCCAGCTCCGCGACCAGCTCGGCCGCGCCCGGCGCGGCCGGGCCGCGACGGCCGGCCAACAGGATGTACTCGGCGCCGCCGCGGGCCAGCCAGCGCGCCACATGGCCGCCGAGCGCACCCGTACCGCCGGTGACGAGCACGGCTCCACCCGGCTGCCACCCCTGCCCGTCGGCGCCTCCGGCACCGGCGCGCAGCAGACGGCGGCCGAACACCCCGGCGGGGCGTACGGCGAGCTGGTCCTCACCGCCGGCGTCCGCGAACACCGCGCACAGCCGGTCCGCACCGCGCTCGTCCAGCACCTCGGGAAGGTCGACGAGACCGCCCCAGCGCTCGGGGTGCTCCAGGGCCACGACCCGGCCCAGGCCCCACACCTCGGCCTGCACGGGGTGGGAGAGCAGCTCGGTGTCGTCGACGGCGACCGCGCCGCGCGTCACACACCACAGCGGTGCCCCGACGCCGGCGTCACCCAGCGCCTGTACCAGCACCAGGGTCCCGGCGAGCCCGGCGCCGACCCCGTCGGAGCCGGGGTGCGCGCCCTCGCGCTGCGCGAGGAACGACACCACGCCGCCGAGCGGCGCGGCGTCCTCCACCGCCCCGGCCACGGACCGCGCCCACTGCTCCCGGCCGGCGCCGGCGTCCAGTTCGAGGCGGAGAGTACGGGCGCCCCTGGTCTCCAGGGCCCGGGCGGTCAGTGTGACCTGCGGGTCGTCGGTGAGACCGGAGGGCACGGCGAGGAGCCAGGTCCCGGTCAGGGCGGCGGAGGAGTCGGCGGCCACCGGCTTCCAGCCGATCCGGTAGCGCCACGCGTCCAGGCGCGACTGCTCGCGCTGCTGCCGCCGCCAGGAGGAGAGGGCGGGGAGTACCTCGCTGAGGGGCTGCTCGGCGGACAGGTCGAGCTTCGAGGCCAGCGACTCCAGGTCCCCGCGTTCGACGGCTGCCCAGAACTCCGCCTCCACCTCGTCGGCCGGCGCGGCGGCACCGCTGTCGGCCGGGGCTTCCAGCCAGTAGCGGCGGCGCTGGAAGGCATAGGTCGGGAGGTCGACGCGGGAGGCTCCGGTGCCCTCGAAGGCGCGGGCCCAGTCGACCGGGACGCCTTGGACGTGCGCGGTCGCGAGGGAGGTCAGGAAGCGGTCGAGACCGCCCTCGTCGCGGCGCAGGGTGCCGGTGACGACAGGGGGCCGCTCGTCGAGGATCTCCTCGACGCTCATCGTGAGCACCGGGTGCGAACTCACCTCGACGAACGCCCCGTAGCCCTCGTTGGCCAACACCCCGACAGCGGACTCGAAGCGGACGGTCTGCCGCAGGTTCCGGTACCAGTAGGAGGCGTCCAGGGCCGTCGTGTCGGCCCAGGCGTTGTCGACGGTGGAGTAGAACGGGACGCTCGACGACCGCGGGCTGACACCGGCCAGCACCTCGGCCAGCTTGGACTCGATGCGCTCCACGTGAGAGGTATGGGACGCGTAGTCGACCGGCACGCGGCGGGCGCGCACACCGTCCGCCTCGCACTCGGCGATCAGTTCGTCCAGGGCCTTCGGGTCACCGGCCACGACCACGGACGCCGGGCTGTTGAGGGCGGCGACCTCGATCAGTCCGGACCACCGCGCGATATGGGACTCCACCTCGCTCAGCGGCAGGGCAACGGACACCATGCCACCATCACCAGCCAGATCCTCGGCGATGGCCTGCGACCGCAGGGCCACGACACGGGCCGCGTCATCCAAGGACAGCGCCCCGGACACACAGGCAGCGGCGATCTCACCCTGCGAGTGACCCACAACGGCGGACGGCTCGACACCGTACGAACGCCACAACGCCGCCAGCGACACCATCACCGCCCAGGACGCGGGCTGGACAACGTCAACCCGGTCAAAGCCGGGCGCACCCGGCACCTGCCGCAGCACGTCCAGCAGCGACCAGTCCACGTAACCCGACAGAGCGGAAGCACACTCGCTCATCCGCTCCGCGAACACCGGCGAAGCATCCAGCAACTGAGCACCCATACCGGCCCACTGCGAACCCTGCCCCGGGAACACGAACACCACCCGGTCCACACTCCGACCGGCGCCCTCCGGCAGACCCGTCACCAGCCCCGGAGCCTCCTCGCCCCGGGCCAGCGCGCCGAGACCGGACAGCAGTCCGTCCCGGTTCCCGGCGACGACCACGGCCCGGTGGTCGAACGCCGCGCGGCCGGACGACAGCGACCAGCCCACGTCCACCGGCGACACATCGGCAGCGCCCTGAACGTGGGACAGCAACCGCGCCGCCTGGGCGCGCAGCGCGTCCACGCCACGGCCCGACAGCACCCACGGGACCGCGGGCAGCTCGGCCGGGGCCTCGGGGGCCGGGGCCTGGGGGGCTTCCTCAAGGATGAGGTGAGCATTCGTACCGCTCACACCGAACGACGAAACACCCGCCCGGCGCGGACGACCCTCGGCCTCCGGCCACTCCCGCTGCTCCGTGAGCAGCGAGACCGCGCCCGCCGACCAGTCCACCTTCGACGACGGTTCACTGACGTGGAGGGTCCGCGGCAGCACGCCGTGCCGCAGGGCCAGCACCATCTTGATGACACCGGCAACACCGGCGGCGGCCTGCGTGTGCCCGATGTTCGACTTCAGCGAACCCAGCCACAACGGCCGGTCCTGCGGACGGTCCTGCCCATACGTCGCCAACAGCGCCTGCGCCTCGATCGGGTCACCCAGCGTCGTACCGGTGCCGTGCGCCTCGACGGCATCCACGTCAGCTGCCGTCAGCCCGGCGCTCGCCAGGGCCTGACGGATGACCCGCTGCTGCGACGGGCCGTTCGGCGCCGTCAGACCATTGCTCGCACCGTCCTGGTTCACCGCACTGCCACGCACCACGGCCAGCACCTGGTGGCCGTTCCTCCGCGCGTCCGACAGCCGCTCCAGGAGCACCATGCCCGCACCTTCGGCCCAGGCGGCGCCGTCAGCGGTGTCGGAGAACGACTTGCAGCGGCCGTCCACGGCCAGCCCACGCTGGCGGCTGAACTCCACGAACGTCGCCGGGGTCGACATCACCGTGACACCGCCGGCCAGCGCGAGCGAGCACTCACCCGCACGGAGGGCCTGCGCAGCCAGATGCAGGGTGACCAGCGACGACGAGCACGCCGTGTCCACCGTCACCGCCGGGCCCTCCAGGCCGAAGGTGTAGGCGATACGCCCGGAGGCGACACTGCCCGCGCTGCCGTTGCCCAGGTAGCCCTCGAAGCCTTCGGGGGCCACGCGCAGCCGGGAGCCGTAGTCGTTGTACATCACACCGGCGAACACGCCCGCCCGGGTGCCCCGCAGCGACGCCGGGTCGATCCCGGCCCGCTCCAGCGCCTCCCAGGAGGTCTCCAGCAGCAGCCGCTGCTGCGGGTCCATCGCCAGCGCCTCGCGCGGCGAGATGCCGAAGAACGCCGGGTCGAAGTCGGCGGCGTCGTAAAGGAAACCGCCTTCGCGGACGTAGCTCTTGCCCTGCCGCTCCGGGTCCGGGTCGTAGAGGTTCTCCACGTCCCAGCCACGGTCCATCGGGAAGGCCGACACCGCGTCCGTTCCGGCGGCCATCAGGTCCCACAGATCCTCGGGGCTGCCCACGGCTCCCGGGAACCGGCAGCTCATCCCCACGACCACGATCGGGTCGTCGTCGGATGCCGTGGCGACGGCCGTCGCCGTAGTGGGGGCAGCGGCACCCAGCAGCTCGTCGAGGAGCCGGTGGGCGAGGGCGGTGGGTGTCGGGTGGTCGAACACCAGGGTCGCGGGGAGCCGCAGACCGGTCGCGGCGTTGAGCCGGTTCCGCAGGTCGACGGCCGTCAGTGAGTCGAACCCGAGCTCCTTGAACGCCCGGCTCTCCTCCACCGCCTCACCCGAACCATGTCCCAGCACCGTCGCCACCTGGCCGCGTACGAGCTCCAGCACGGTGCGGAGCCGCTCGGCGGCGGGCTGCCCCGCCAGGTGCTGCGCGAGCCCGGCGGAACCCGCCGAGTCCGCGGCCGAGGCGCGCGCTCGCCGCACGGGGGCGCGGACCAGTGCCCGCATTACGGCGGGAAGCGAGTCCCCCGCGGCCTGGAGGGCAGAGGTGTTCAGCCGCATCGGCAGCAGCGTGGCCTCACCGGTGGCGACGGCCGTGTCGAAGAGGGCCAGCCCCTCATCGGACGAGAGCGGCACGAGACCCGAGCGCGCCATGCGCGCCAGGTCGGCCTCGCCCAGCTCGCCCGTCATGCCACTGCGCTGCTCCCAGAAACCCCACGCCAGCGACACACCCGGCAGCCCCTCGGCCCGCCGCGCCACCGCCAACGCGTCCAGGAACACGTTCGCCGCAGCGTAATTGCCCTGACCCGCCGTCCCCAGCACACCCGACGCCGAAGAGAACAGAACGAAGGCGGAGAGGTCGAGGTCGCGGGTCAGCTCGTGCAGGTTCCACGCCGCGTCCACCTTCGGCCGCAGCACACCGTCGATCCGGTCCGGGGTCATCGCCGAGACGAGACCGTCGTCCAGGACGCCCGCCGTGTGCACGACCGCGGTCAGCGGGTGCTCGGCCGGTACGGACGCCAGGAGGTCCGCGAGGGCCTCCCGGTCGGCGACGTCGCACGCCGCCACACGGGCCGACGCGCCGAGCTCGGCCAGGTCCGCGACCAGCTCGGACGCACCCGGCGCCTCAGCACCACGACGACTCACCAGCAACAACTGCCGCACACCGTGCACCACGACCAGGTGCCGGGCGACCAGACCACCCAGCGTGCCCGTGGCACCCGTCACCAGCACCGTGCCCGAACCGAAGTCCGCGGAGGAGCCGGCGGCGGCAGCGGTGGCGCGGGCCAGGTGCGGCACCCGCACCCGGCGGTCACGCACGGCCACCTGCGGCTCTCCCGACGCGAGGGCCGCAGGGAAGACGTCGTCCGACAGATCCACCTCCCGGTCGCTGTCCAGCAGGACGAAGCGGTCCGGGTTCTCCGACTGAGCCGACCGCAGCAGACCCCACACCGGGGCCACCACCGGATCCACGACGTCCGGGCCCGCCGGCACCGCGCCCCGCGTCACGACGACCAGCCGCGACGCCGCGAACCGGTCGTCCCCCAGCCAGGTCTGCGTCAGGGACAGGGCCCGGTGCAGCGCCGCCCGTGCGGCGGTGGCCGTCTCACCCGTTCCGGTGACCGGCACGGTGAACGGAATCACCACCGCTTCGGGCACCTCCGCACCCGACGCGACCGCAGCGGTCAGCGCGTCGAGGTCCGCGTAGACCCCGGCACTTCCCGGAGCGACCGGCGACACCGTCGCGTCGACCCAGTCGGTACGGAACAGCGCGTCGTGAAGGCCGCCCCGGGCGGCGTTCCCGAGCTGCTCCGGGTCGACGGGCAGGGACACCAGGGAGTCGACCGTCGCGACCGGCCGGCCCGTGCCGTCGGCCACCGTCACCGACACCGCGTCCGGACCGGCCGGGGCCAGCCGCACCCGCAGCACCGAGGCGCCGGCCGCGTGCAGGGACACGTCACGCCAGGCGAACGGCAGGCGCGCCTGGTCGTCCGCGAAGAACCCACCCAGTCGCATGCCGTGCAGCGCCGCGTCCAGGAGTGCCGGATGCAGGCCGAACCGGGTCGCTTCCTCCCGCAGTTCCTCGGGCAGCGCCACCTCCGCGAAGACCTCGTCGCCACGCCGCCACGCCGCCCGCAGGCCCTGGAAGGCGGGCCCGTAGACGTGTCCTGCCTCGAGCAGCCCGTCGTAGAGGCCGTCGGTGTCCACAGCGACCGCGCCGGCCGGCGGCCAGGCGGCAAGGTCGTCCGAGGGGCTGCGGGACGCGCCGGCAGTGAGGGCGCCCGTGGCGTGGCACGTCCACGCCTCGTGGGCTTCCGCGCCCTCCGGCCGCGAGTAGACGCCCAGCCCGCGACGTCCCGACTCGTCCGGCTCGGCGACCGTCAGCCGCAGCTGGACCGCACCCCGCCCGGGGACGATCAGCGGGGCCTGGAGCGTCAGCTCCTCCACGGTGTCGCAGCCGACCTCGTCACCCGCGCGGATCGCCAGCTCCACGAACCCGGTCCCGGGCAGCAGGACCGTGTCACCCACGGCGTGATCGGCGAGCCACGGCTGGGTCCGGGACGACAACCGCCCGGTGAGCACCACGCCCCCGGAGTCGGGCAGGTCGACCGCCGCGCCGAGCAGGGGGTGCGCGGCGGAGAGCAGGCCGGCCGAGGTCATGTCGCCGATGCCGGCGGGGTTGACGTCGAGCCAGTAGCGGCCGCGCTGGAAGGCGTAGGTGGGGAGGTCGACGCGGGTGGCGCCGGTGCCCTCGAAGGCTCGGGTCCAGTCGACGGGCACGCCGAGCACGTATGCCTCGGCGAGGGAGGCCAGGAAACGGGCGGGACCGCCCTCGTCACGGCGGAGAGTTCCTACCGCAAAGGATTCCTCGGCCCCGGGGATCTCCTGGAGGCTCATGGTCAGGACCGGGTGGGCGGACACCTCGATGAAGGCCGCGTCCCCGTCCGCCAGGAGGGTGCCGACGGTCTCCTCGAAACGGACCGTGCGGCGCAGGTTGCGGTACCAGTAGGCAGCGTCCAGGGCCGTCGTGTCGATCAGCTCGCCGGTGACGGTCGAGTAGAACGGCACGCTCGACGACCGGGGGCTGACGCCGGCCAGGACCTCGGCCAGCTTGGACTCGATGCGCTCCACGTGAGAGGTGTGCGAGGCGTAATCCACCGGCACGCGGCGGGCGCGGACACCGTCCGCCTCGCACTCGGCGATCAGTTCGTCCAGGGCCTTCGGGTCACCGGCTACGACCACGGACGTCGGGCCGTTCAGCGCGGCGACCTCGATCAGACCCGGCCACCGGGCGATACGGGCTTCCACGTCGGTGAGCGGCAGGGCGACGGACACCATGCCACCGAGCCCGGCCAGATCCTCGGCGATGGCCTGCGACCGCAACGCCACCACACGCGCCGCGTCGTCCAGGGACAGCGCCCCGGACACACAAGCAGCGGCGATCTCACCCTGCGAATGACCGATGACGGCGGACGGCTCGACTCCGTACGAACGCCACAGCTCCGCCAGCGACACCATCACCGCCCAGGACGCCGGCTGCACCACATCGACCCGGTCCAGGCCGGGCGCCCCCGGTACCTGCCGCAGCACATCGAGCAGCGACCAGTCGACGTAAGCCGACAGCGCGCCCGCGCACTCGGCCATACGCTTCGCGAACACCGGCGACGACTCCAGCAACTGAGCACCCATGCCCACCCACTGCGAACCCTGACCGGGGAAGACGAACACGACCCGGTCCCCGGCCGAGCCGACGCCCGTCACCGGTCCGGCCACCAGGCCGGGGGCTTCCTCGCCCCCGGCCAGAGCGCCGAGGCCGGCGATCAGAGCGTCCCCGTCCCCACCGGCCACCACGGCCCGGTGGTCGAACACCGCACGGCCCGAGGCCAGCGACCAGCCCACATCCACCGGCGACAGATCCGCGTCACCCTCGACACGCGACAGCAGCCGGGCGGCCTGGGCCCGCAGCGCGTCCACGCCACGGCCCGACAGCACCCACGGCACCGCGGGAAGTTCAACGGTCTCCGAGACAGCCTCGACCGGCTCGGGCTCAGGGGCCTGCTCCAGGATCACGTGCGCGTTGGTGCCGCTCACACCGAACGACGACACACCCGCACGCCGCGGCCTGTCCTCCACCTCGGGCCACGCCCGCTGCTCGGTGAGCAGGGAGACCGCGCCCGCCGACCAGTCGACCTTCGTCGACGGCTCGTCCACGTGCAGCGTCCGCGGGAGCGTGCCGTGCTGCATCGCCAGCACCATCTTGATCACACCGCCCACACCGGCGGCGGCCTGGGTGTGCCCGATGTTCGACTTCAGCGAGCCGAGCCACAGCGGCCGGTCCTCCGGCCGGTCCTGCCCGTAGGTCGCCAGCAGCGCCTGCGCCTCGATCGGGTCACCCAGCGTGGTGCCCGTGCCGTGCGCCTCCACCGCGTCGACATCAGCGGCCGACAGCCCGGCGCTCGCCAGAGCGGCCCGGATGACGCGCTGCTGGGAGGGGCCGTTGGGCGCGGTCAGGCCGTTGCTGGCACCGTCCTGGTTGATGGCCGAGCCGCGTACCACCGCCAGTACGGGGTGGCCGTTCTTCCGCGCGTCCGAGAGCCTCTCCAGGAGCAGCATGCCCGCGCCCTCGCCCCAGCCCGTGCCGTCGGCGGTGTCGGAGAACGACTTGCAGCGGCCGTCGACCGCCAGTCCGCGCTGGCGGCTGAACTCCACGAACAGGCTGGGAGTGGCGATGACGGTCACACCGCCGGCCAGCGCCAGCGAGCACTCGCCCGAACGCAGGGCCTGCACGGCCAGGTGCAGGGCCACCAGCGACGACGAGCAGGCCGTGTCGACGGTGACCGCCGGGCCCTCCAGGCCCAGGGTGTAGGACACACGGCCCGAGGCGATGCTGCCCGCGCTGCCGTTGATGAGGTAGCCCTCGAACTCGTCCGAGGCGCCGCCGTTCTGGCGTGCCGAGCCGTAGTCGTCGTACATGACTCCGGCGAAGACGCCCGCCTTGCTGCCGCGCACCGAGTCGGGGTCGATCCCGGCCCGCTCGAAGACCTCCCACGCGGTCTCCAGCA
Source organism: Streptomyces sp. ISL-11 (assembly GCF_018614525.1). Lineage (GTDB taxonomy): Bacteria > Actinomycetota > Actinomycetes > Streptomycetales > Streptomycetaceae > Streptomyces. The sequence goes on along the minus strand of NZ_JAGGOL010000167.1, from coordinate 3,862 downwards.
GCAGCCGCTGCTGCGGGTCGATCGTCAGGGCCTCACGCGGGCTGATGCCGAAGAACGCGGGGTCGAACTCGGCGGCGTCGTGGAGGAATCCGCCTTCGCGGGTATAGGTCCTGCCCTTGCGCTCCGGGTCGGGGTCGTAGAGGTTCTCGACGTCCCAGCCGCGGTTCGTGGGGAATCCGGAGACCGCGTCACCGCCCGACGCGATGAGTTCCCACAGGTCCGACGGGGATTCCGTGCCGCCCGGATAGCGGCAGCTCATCGCGACGATCGCGATCGGCTCCGTGTTCTCCTCCTCGATCTGCTGGAGCCGCTGCCGAGCCTGGTGCAGGTCGCCCGTGACCCGCTTCAGGTAAGCGCGGAGCTTTTCCTCGTTCGCCATCCCCGTATTTCCCTCTCACGATCAAGAATTCGCGCCACGCGGCGGTGACGCAGCGCTGTGCAACACTCACGCACTGGCAAGGCAGGTGGTAAGGCAGTGGTAAGGACCCGGCAAGCAGCGGATCAGAGCTGCTCGTCGATGAAGCTGAAGAGGTCGTCGTCACTCGCCGATTCGAGCTGATCCACGACAGAGGCGTCCTGCGAGTCCGCGGCGGCGGACTCGCCGTATTTCACGAGGAGTTCCTGCAACCGGGCCTGGATGCGCCCGTGGAACGGGTCATCCGCGCCGATGGTGGCGAGGACGGATTCCAGTGCGTCGAGTTCCCGCAGTCCGAGCTCGGCCGGCGTCACGCGTGCCGGGACCAACTCCGTTTCCAGATAACCCGCCAGCGCTCCGGCCGTGGGGTAGTCGAAGATGAGCGTCGCCGGGAGCCGCAGGCCGGTGGCCGTGTTCAGCAGGTTGCGCAGTTCGACGGCCGTGAGGGAGTCGAAGCCGAGCTCCCTGAACTGCCGTCCGGGTTCGATGCGCGCGGGGGTGGCATGGCCCAGGGCCGTGGCCACGTGCATCCGCACAAGGTCGAGGACCGCGCGGGACCGCTCGCCGTCGCCCAGGCCCGCCAGGCGCTCGCGCAGCGCCTCGCCGCTGTTCCCGTTCCCGCCGCCGGCCGTCGGCCGTCCGTCGTGTGCGGCCTGTCTGCGGGCCACGGGGGTTCGCACGAGGCCCCGCAGGACGGCGGGTATGCCGTCCGAGCCGGCCCGGGTGCGCAGCGCGGCCATGTCGAGCCGCATCGGCAGGAGCAGTGCCTCGCCCTCCGTGGCCGTGGCCGCGTCGAACAGCGCGAGGCCGCGGTCGGTCGGCATGGGGGCGATGCCCATGCGGCCCAGCCGCTGGACGGCGCCCTCGCCCAGTCGCTCGGTCATGCCGCTCCGCTCGTCCCACAGCCCCCAGCCGAGCGAGTGCGCGGGGAGGCCGAGGAGGTGCCGGTAGTGGGCCAGGGCGTCCAGGAAGACGTTGGCCGCCGCGTAGACGCCCTGCCCGGCCGTACCGAGCGTGCCGGCCGCACCGGAGAAGAGCACGAACGCGGAGAGGCCGAGGTCCTTCGTGAGCTCGTGGAGGTGGAGCGCCGCGTCGACCTTGGGGCGCAGCACCCGTTCGATCTGGTCGGGAGTGATCGTCGTGATGGTGGCGTCGTCCAGCACACCGGCCGCGTGGACGACCGCCGTCAGCGGGTGCTCGGCGGGGATGCCCGTGACCACGCGTGCCAGGGCTTCGCGGTCGGAGGTGTCGCAGGCGACGACGGTCACCTCGGCGCCCGCGGCGGCCAGTTCGGCGCGCAGTTCCGCCGCGCCTTCGGCCGTGGGGCCACTGCGACTGGTCAGGAGCAGCCGCCGTACGCCGTGCTCGGTGACGAGGTGGCGGGCGACGATCCCGCCGAGGGTGCCGGTGGCCCCGGTGACAAGAACGGTCCCCTGGGTCTGCGGACGCGGGTCGAACGTCACCGTCCGGTCCGCGGCGCCGGCCGGGGTCACCCTCGTCACGCGCGGTACCAGCAGGTCACCGTCGCGCAGGGCGACCTGCGACTCGCCGGTGGCCAAGGCCTCCGGCAGGGTCAGGGCGGAGAGCACCTCGTCGTCCAGGTCGACGAGGACGAAACGGTCGGGGTTCTCCGCCTGCGCCGACCGGATCAGGCCCCACAGCGGGGCGTTCGCCAGGTCGGGCCGCTCACCGGGGCGGGTCACGGCGGCGTGCCGGGTGAGGAACACCAGCCGGGAGTCGGCAAACCGTTCGTCGGCCACCCACTCCCGTACGGACGTGAGCGCGCCGTTCACAGCCGTGCGCACGTCCGCGGCCACCGCCCCGGTGCCCGCCCGGTCGACGTGGTCGGAGACGCACGCCAGAAGGACGACGTCCGGAACCTCCGCACCCGAGGCGACCGCCGCGCGCAGTGCGGGCAGGTCGCGGTACGTCTCCAGGGCGGAGAAGCCAGGGTCGACACCCACCGAGGCGCCCAGTTCGACGCTCAGCTTGAACTCGTCCGGGCCGACCACGGCCCACACCCCGGAGCCATCGCCCCGGGCACCGGCGGTCTGCTCCGTCGGGACCGGCACCCAGTCCACGCGGAACAGCGCGTCACCGCCGCCTGCGGCGCCGTTGCCGAGCTTGTCCGCCTCGACCGGCCGGAGAACGAGCGAGTCGATCACCAGCACGGGCTGTCCCGTGCCGTCGGCCACGGTCACCGACACCGCGTCCGTACCCTCGCCCGCGGGGGCCAGGGCGACCCGCACCGATGACGCGCCGCCCGCTTGCGGCGACACACCGCGCCACGCGAACGGAAGCCTCAGCTGCCGGCTGCCAGCAGCGAATCCGCCGAGCCGGAGGCCGTGCAGGGAGGCGTCCAGCAACGCCGGGTGCAGGGCGGAACCGGCGGCGTCGGCCTGCTGGTCCTCGGGCAGCGCGGCCTCGACGAAGACCTCGTCCCCGCGCTGCCAGGCCGCGCGCACGCCCCGGAAGGCCGGGCCGTACTCGTAGCCGTCGGCGGAGAAGTTCTCGTACAGGTCGTCGATCTCCACCGGGACCGCGCCCTGCGGGGGCCACACGGTCAGATCGGTGGCCGCGAGCGCGGCGGCACCGCTGAGCACGCCCGTGGCGTGGCGGACCCATGCCTCGTCGGAGGGGCTGTCCTCCGGCCGTGAGTAGATCTCCAAGGAACGGCGATCGGTCTCATCAGGACCACTGACAGTCAACCGCAACTGGACGGCACCACGCTCGGGAACGACCAGCGGCGCCTGAAGCGTCAGCTCCTCCACCGTCCCACAACCGACCTCATCACCAGCACGGACCGCCAACTCCACGAAACCCGTACCCGGCAACAGGACAACACCCGCCACCACATGATCAGCAAGCCAAGAATGAGACTGCAACGACAAACGACCCGTCAGCACCACACCACCAGAACCCGGCAGCACCACAGCCGCACCCAACAACGGATGCCCCGCAGACTCCAGACCCAGCACACCAGGCTCGAACACCGCCCCCGACGTCTCCAGCCAAAAACGCTGACCCTGGAAAGCGTAGGTAGGGAGGTCGACGCGGGAGGCGCCCACACCCTCGAAAGCAACAGCCCAGTCCACACCGACACCATGGGCCCACGCCTTCCCCAGACCGGCGAGGAAGGACTGGACCTCGGGGCGGCCGGAGCGCAGGACGGGCGTGAAAACACCATCCGGAAACGTTTCCGCACCCATACCACTGAGAACACCATCGGGACCGAGCTCGACGAAAACGGAGACGCCCCTGTCACCGAGGGCCTCAATACCGTCGGCGAACCGGACCGCACCACGGACATGACGCACCCAGTAGTCCGCCGAACCGAGCTCGTCGGCGGAAGCCAGAACACCGGTGACATTGGAGACCACCGGGATCCGCGGAGCCTGATAGCTCAAACTCTCCGCAACCGCGCGGAATTCGTCCAGCATCCCATCC
>NZ_JAGGOL010000166.1 GCF_018614525.1 Streptomyces sp. ISL-11 | reverse complement strand
CCGCCCGGCACCGGCTGCCGCTGCGGCAAGGAGGGCTGCGCCTGGCACGCCCGGTCCGGGGCCGGATGCGGGGGACAGGCCGGCCGGCAGGTGATCCTCCACGACGCGGCGGGCGGCCTGTGGCGGCTCGCCGAGGTGTGCGGCCCCTGCGCGGACGCCATACCGGACGCCCGCCCGCTGCGCCCGCTCAACAGCCGCCGGCCGGCCGCGGACGGGCCTTCGCCGCTCGTTCGGGGCGGTTGCCGGGCCGAATGGAGCAGTGGCGGATCGTTACGCCCGCCGGCTGGATAAGCTCCCGGAGTCGCTCGGCAAGGGAGGCCGTACTCACGGGGTGCGGCGATGCGCCATCGACGCACTCCTCGTACCAGGTCTGTCGTGGCCCGGGTGACGGCCAGGGGACAGTACAGACAGTCCGAACACGAGGAGTGCAGTCATGGCCGAGGTAAAGCTGACCGCCGAGCTGCGTACCGAATTCGGCAAGGGCTTCGCCCGCCGCACCCGACGCGCCAACAAAGTCCCGGGCGTCATCTACGGCCACGGGGCCGACCCCAAGCATGTGGCGATCGACGGCCACGCGCTGATGATGGCCCTGAAGACCCCGAACGTGCTGATCAGGCTGGATGTCGACGGCAAGAGCGAGCTCGTCATCCCCAAGGCCGTGCAGCGCGAGGCGCTGCGCGGCTTCCTCATCCACGTGGACCTGCTGGCGGTGAAGAAGGGCGAGAAGGTCACCGTCGAGGTGCCGGTCCACACCGAGGGCGAGCTGGCGCCGGGCGGCAACCTGCTCGAATTCATCCTCAACGCCCTGCCCGTCGAGGCCGAGGCGACGCACATCCCGGAGGGCTTCACCGTCTCCATCGAGGGGCTGGAGGCCGGGCACACCATCCGGGCCAAGGACATCCCGCTGCCGCGCGGCAGCGCCCTGGCCGTCGAGGAGGACGCGGCCGTCCTGCAGATCGTCGCCGCGCAGACCGAGGCCCCGACCGAGGAGGAAGAGGCGGAGGCCGAGGAGGCGGAGGCGGCCGCCGAGGCTCCGGAGGCCGCGCCGGCGGCCGAGGAGAGCTGACGGGCGCTTCGCGGGGCGCTCGGGAGGTGTGCGGCCGCCCCCGGCCCGCCGCACACCTCCCCGGTGTCAGGACGAGGCCGGCGGTGCGGGCTTGATGATGGCGAACGGCGCGCCGAACGGATCGGCGAGCCAGGCGATCCGGCCGATGTTCGGCACGTCCGCCGCCGGTACGAGCACCGAGCCGCCGCCCTCCTGGGTCCGGGTGACGACGGCATCGGCGTCCTCCACCGCGAAATACGGCACCCAGCGCGTGTCCTCGGTGTCGTCCCGGAGCGGGGTGACGCCCCCGAAGGAGGCTTCCTGCTGGTCGCCGTCGGCCGTGGACAGGACCTGGTACGTCATCCCAGGCACCGCGAGCTCCTCGCGCCGCCACCCGAACAGTGAGTGGTAGAAGGCCAGGGCGGCGTCGGGGTCCTCGGTGTGCAGCTCGGCCCAGCACAGGGAATGGGTGTCCGAGGTCTTCTCCAGGCCACGGACCGCGGCCGGCTGCCAGACGGCGAACTCGGCGCCGCCCGGGTCGGTGAGGCAGGCCATCCGCCCGGCGTCCATGACGTCGAACGGCTGCACCCGCACGGTGCCGCCGCCCTGCTCGACGGCCTTGGCCGTGGCATCGGCGTCGGGGGTGCGGAAATACACCGTCCAGGCCGGGGCCGCGCCCTCCTCGGTGAGGGGGCCGAGGGCCGCGACGGTCTTCCCGTCCTGCTGGAAGAAGCCGTAGCCGCCGGCGTCGGGCCCCGCCGACTGGAAGTCCCAGCCGAACACCGTGCCGTAGAAGCCGGCCGACGCCGCGGTGTCCGGGCTGCCGAGGTCGAGCCAGTTGGGTGCGCCGGTCACGAAGTCAGTGCTGAGCATGGTGATGTGCTCCTTCGACGGAAGTCCTCGCCGGGGCCGGCCCCGCGGGCGCGGCACACGGTCTCCCCGGCCGGACATCAGTCTGGCACCGGCCACTGACAATGGCGCGGTGCCCATCGGCGGCACGCCCCCCGCGCGCGGAGTCGCGGGAGGGCGGGCGGTGCGGACCGGGCGGGCGGGGGCCACACGTCCGGTTCCGCCCGCCCGGCGCGCGGACCGCCACCGCGCACCGGACGGCCGGCCGCGGCCGACCGCCCGCACCGGACCACCGGACGCACGGACTCACCGGACGCATGGACCCACCGGCCGGTGGGCCGGATCGCCGCGGCTCAGATCGTCGCGGCGTCGATGACGAAGCGGTAGCGGACGTCGCTGGCGAGCACCCGCTCGTACGCCTCGTTGATCTGGTCGGCGCGGATCAGCTCGATGTCGGCCGCCAGACCGTGCTCGGCGCAGAAGTCCAGCATCTCCTGGGTCTCGGGGATGCCGCCGATCATCGAACCGGCGAAGGACCTGCGGTGGGTGATGAGCGCGAAGGGGGAGACCGGCAGCGGCTTCTCGGGCGCGCCGAGCTGGACCAGGGTGCCGCCGGAGCGCAGCAGCCCGAGGTAGGCGTCCAGGTCGAGGTCGGCGGAGACGGTGTTGATGATCAGGTCGAACGTGCCCGCCAGCGCCTCGAAGGTCGCCGGGTCGGACGTGGCGTGGTAGTGCTCCGCGCCCAGCCGCAGGCCGTCGTCCTTCTTGCGCAGCGACTGGCTCAGCACGGTGACCTCGGCGCCCATGGCACGCGCGATCTTCACGCCGAGGTGCCCCAGGCCGCCGAGGCCGACGACGGCGACCTTCTTGCCGGGGCCGGCCTGCCAGTGGGCGAGCGGCGAGTACACCGTGATGCCGGCGCACAGCAGCGGGGCCGCGGCGTCCAGCGGGATGCCGTCGGGGATCCGCAGGACGTAGTTCTCGTCGACGACGATGTGCGTGGAGTAGCCGCCGTAGGTGAGCTCGCCGTCGCGGCCGGTGGCCGCGTACGTCCCGACCATGCCGAGCTCGCCGGTGCAGTACTGCTGGAGACCGGCCAGGCAGTTCTCGCAGGTGCGGCAGGAGTCGACGAAGCAGCCGACACCGACCCGGTCGCCGACCGTGTGGCGGGTGACGCCGGAGCCGACGGCGGTCACCACACCCGCGATCTCGTGGCCCGGAACGACCGGGAAGGCGCGCTCGCCCCACTCGCCCCGCGCGGTGTGGATGTCGGAGTGGCAGATGCCGGAGTACTTGATCTCGATGAGGACGTCGTGCTCGCCCGGCGAGCGGCGCGGAACGGTGATCCGCTCCAGCGGTGCGGCGGGCGACGGTGCGGCGTAGGCGGGGATGGTGGTGTGCGTCATGCGTTCGATCATGCTGCGGTCCGGCGAACCGAGCCAGAACCCGGTTGAGCCTACGCTTGCCGTGCCTACTCCTGGCAGGACCACCCTGACCTGCGCGGACGCCCGCATACTGGTGTCCATGGACCAGCGCACCGAACTGAGCGAGTTCCTCCGCTCCCGCCGAGCCCGGCTCAACCCCGGGGACGTCGGCCTGACGCCGCACGGCGGCCGGCGCCGGGTGCCGGGGCTGCGGCGGGAGGAGCTCTCGCAGCTGGCCGGCGTCAGCGTCGCCTACTACACGCGCCTGGAACAGGGCCGGGGGCAGAACGTCTCGGCCGCCGTCCTCGACGCCATCGCCGACGCCCTGCGCCTGACCCGGGCCGAGCGGGACCACCTCACCCACCTGGCCAGGCCGGCCGCCCGCCGGACGCGCAAGGCACCCGGCCGCCCGCAGCGCGTCCGCCCGGCGGTGCAGCACCTCATCGACGCGATGAACGACGTGCCGGCCTACGTCATCGGCCGGCGCCTGGACATCATCGGCTGGAACCGGATGGCCTGCGCGCTCCTCGGCGACTTCGACGTCGTTCCGGCGGGGCAGCGGAACATGGCCTGGCAGATCTTCCTCGACCCCGCCACCCGCGAGCTGTACGTGGAGTGGGAGCGCAAGGCGGCCGACATCGTCGCCCTGCTCCGGCTGCAGACGGGCTGCTACCCCGACGATCCGCGGCTGACCGCGCTGGTGGGCGAACTGTCGGTCAAGAGCGAGGAGTTCCGCGGCCTGTGGGCCGCGCACGACGTGGCGGACAAGGGCTTCGGCGTCAAGGAGCTGCGGCACCCCGTCGTGGGCCCGCTGACCCTCTCGTACGAGACGCTCGTCCTGCCCGCGGACCCGGGCCAGCAGCTGGTCACCTACCACGCCGAGCCCGGCTCGGCCTCGGCCGAGTCCCTGGGCCTGCTGGCGAGCTGGACGCTGGGAACGGCCGAGCGTACGGAGCGGTCGGCGCGCCCCGGGACGTGAGCGCCGCCCGCCACCGCGCGTGAATGCCTCCGGGGCGCCGCCGATGTGGCGCCCCGGAGGCCGTCGTACGGCCGGTGGGGTCAGCGCTTGGCCGACTCCTTCGGCGTGTTCGCGGCGGTGACGTTCACCGCGGCCCAGGCGGCGTCGACCGTGCGGTACTCGGTGCTGCCGGCGCCGTACATGTCCTCGGCGGCCTGCAGCGTGGCGGTGCGGGCCTCGTGGAAGTCGGTGGTGGAGACCATGTACCGGGTCAGCGCCCGGTAGAAGATCTGCTCCGCCTTGTCCCGGCCGATGCCGGTCACCGTCGAGCCGTCGTGGGTGGGGGAGTCGTACTCCGCCCCGCCGACCGTCTTCTTGCCGCTGCCCTCGGCCAGCAGGTAGAAGGCGTGCGAGGAGACGCCCGAGCCCGCGTGGACCTCGCGGTCGTAGGCTCCCGCGTCCCAGTAGTCGACGGTGCCCTCCAGGACGTCCAGCGACGGCTTGTCCATGCGGCGCAGGAACTTCTGGTCCAGGCCCAGCTTCTCGCCGAGCAGGTAGTTCGGCGGGTTGCCGGCGTTGTTCGTCCGGAACTCGACGCCGGTGCCGAAGATGTCGGCGAGCGACTCGTTGAGCGAGCCCGCCTCGCCGAACTGGTTGCCGCGCGCGTCCACGCGGGTCGGCTGGAAGTCGGCGGACGCCTCGATCACGCCGTGGCTCAGCTCGTGACCGGTGACGTCGAGGGCCACCAGCGGCTGCTTGAACGTTTCTCCGTCGCCGTCGCCGTAGAGCATGCAGGAGCAGTCGGGCGACCAGAAGGCGTTGGCCACCTTGTCGCCGAAGTGCACCAGGGCCTTGGGGCCGGCGCCGTCGTTCTTGATGCCGTTCCGGCCGAAGGTGTTCTTGTAGTAGTCGAAGGTGCTGGTGATGCCGTACTGCGCGTCCACGGCGGCGGTGGCGGAGTCCGCGGCCGTGCCGTTGCCCCAGCGATTGTCCGCGTCGGTGATCGCCTTGCCGTCCGCGTACTTCTCGACCTCCTTGCCCTCGGCGGTACGGGTCTCGCCACCGCCGCGGCTGGGGTCCTTCAGGGTGAAGGTGCCCTTCGCCGTCTGCGTCGTGGTCAGCGGCACGTTGCCGGCGAACAGTGAGGCACCGGTGCCGTCGGCCTGCGCGGGGAAGTTCGCGTCGGGCTGCGCCTTGCGCGGCGGAGTGACCTTCGGGCCGGTGCTGGGGGTCGCCTGGCGGCCCAGGCCCCGCAGCTTGGACTTGAGCTTGGGGGAGATGAACGCGTCGGTGAGCGGGGTGCTGCCGATCACCTTGCCGGAGGTGGCGTCCACGACCACGGAGTGGCTGCCGCCGGTGTCCTGGGCGCGGCTCTCGGTGACGGTGACGCGGTAGGCCAGGACGGACTTCCCGTCGCGGGTGTCGACCACCAGCTCGGCCTTGGCGGCGGTGCCCTCGGCCGACGCCGCCGCCTTGGCCTTGGCCTGAGGAGCGGTCAGCTTGGGAGTGACGGTGGAGAGCGAGACCTTGTGGCGGATGGCCCGGGTGACGCCCAGGTAGTTCTGCTTGGCGTCCAGGTGGATGACGATGTCACCGCCGACGACCGGGACGTTCCGGTAGACCCGGGCGAAGCGGATGTGCCGCTTGCCCTCCGGGTCGAGGAGGATGTCCTTGACGGTGAGCGTCTCCTCCTTGCCGACGCCGGTGGCGTCCGCGTGGGAGAGGGCGGCGGCGCGGGCGGCCTTGATGAGCTCGGAGTTGGCCGCGGCGCGGGCCGCGACGACGGAGGACGACCTGGCGGCTTCCTTGACCTCTTCCGGCGTGACGGCGGTGGCGGTGCCCGCCATGGTGGCCGCGGCCACCACCGCGACGGCGGCGGTGAGTATTCGTCTGTGGGTCGTGGGGGATGTACGCACTGTTCAGCGCCCTTTGCCGTGAGGGCGGTTCGGGACGTACCCGGCCGCCTGCATACGCACGGTGCTGTCACTGGCGCACCGCGGGAACCTGTGGTCCCGCGGAGGACTCTGCCTGCATTGGCATGCCCACGAAAAGAGGAAATGTCACATTGTCCCGGTAGTTGATCAAGTCTTAACAAAGCGTCAACACAAGGTGAGGACGTGGTGACATCCGGTCCACTCGGAAGGGGAGACGGGTGAACTCCCGCGGCGGTTGACCGGGCGGGGAAACTGCTCACCATGTGAGACGCGGGAGCCCCGGGAACCGCGTCAGGCCGGCCAGCTGCCGCCCGGGATCGGCGTGCCCACGGCCCGCAGCCGCCGCGCCATCTCCTCCCCGGCGAGATACACCCAGGCCCGCGTGGCACGGCCGTCGGCCAGCAGCACCGGCCGCTCCACGCGCATGTAGTGCCGGGTGGCGACGCCGGGCGCGGTGCCCTCCAGCCCGTCCAGCGAGGCGAGCACCGCGTCATGCCGGTCGGCCGCGAGAAAGACCAGGTCACCGCAGATCTCCCCGGTCCGGTCGGGCACGGCGTACGGATAGCCCGGCCCCTCGTACAGCACCGCGCCCCGCATCCGGGCCGGCTCCTCGCCGACCGTCCGGCCGCGCAGCAGCGCCCCGTAGTTGCGCTGCCCGGGACGCAGCGTCCCGTAGACGAACACCGGCAGCCGCTCGTGATCCGCGCTCACCTCGGGGCTCTCCCTCCACCTGCCGTGCGCGCGCCCGGGGCCCCGGCCGCCGGAAGGCGGGGGCGCGCCGCCCGCCGTAAAATACCGGGTATGGGAGAGCGGCAATTCGTGCCCTCCGCCCCCGAGCTCCTGGTCGAGTCCGACGGCGGCTCGCAGACGATGAGCCCGAGCCGGAGCTACCGGGTGGGGCGGGACCCGGCGTGCGACATCGTGCTGCACGACACCCGCGTCTCCTGGCACCATGCCGTCCTGCGCCCGGTGGACGACCACTGGACGGTCGAGGACTCCGGCAGCACCAACGGCACCTGGACCGAGGGCCACCGCGTCCGGGCCCTGGACGTCGGCCCGGGCAGCGTCCTGCGCTTCGGCAACCCCGCCGACGGCCCCGCCGCCGTCCTCAAGGGACTCGCGGCACCGGCGCACCGCCCCTCCGCCGTCTCGCTGCCCGCCGCCACCGGCACCTTCCGGCAGCCCACCTCCGTACGGCCCCTGCCGTCCCGCACCGTCCGCATCGGCCGGGGCGACGAGAACGACCTCGCCGTCGACGACCTCGTCGTCTCCCGCAGCCACGCCGAGCTGCGCACCCTCCCGGACGGCGGCTACGAGATCGTCGACCTCGGCAGCCACAACGGCACCTACCTCAACGGCCGCCTCGTCCACCGCGCACCCGTGGGCCCCGGCGACATCGTCGGCATCGGCCACTCGGCCTTCTGCCTCGTGGGCGACGAACTCCAGGAGTACGTCGACACCGGTGAGGTCTCCCTCGACGTCCAGGACCTGTCCGTCCACGTCGACAAGGGCCGCAAGGTCCTGCTCGACGACGTGTCCTTCCCCGTGCGCGCCAAATGCCTGCTCGCCGTCGTGGGCCCGAGCGGCTCCGGCAAGTCCACCCTGCTCAACGCCCTCACCGGGCTGCGCCCCGCCGACCAGGGGACCGTCCTGTACGACGGGCGCGACCTCTACCGCGACTACGCCGAACTGCGGTCGCGCATCGGGCTCGTACCGCAGGACGACATCCTGCACGCCCAGCTCACCGTGCGCCGCGCCCTCGGCTACGCCGCCGAACTGCGCTTCCCCGGTGACACCGCGAAGGCCGAGCGGCAGGCCCGGGTCGACGAGGTGATCGGCGAACTCGGCCTCGACCAGCGGGTCGACCAGCCCATCCACAGCCTCTCCGGCGGCCAGCGCAAGCGCGTCAGCGTCGCCCTGGAACTGCTGACCAAACCCTCCCTGCTCTTCCTGGACGAGCCGACCTCCGGCCTCGACCCGGGCATGGACCGCTCGGTGATGACCATGCTGCGCGGCCTGGCCGACGACGGGCGCACCGTCATCGTCGTCACCCACAGCGTGCTCAGCCTCGACCTGTGCGACCGGCTCCTCGTCCTCGCCCCCGGCGGCCGCACCGCCTTCTACGGGCCGCCCCGCGAGACGCTGCCCTTCTTCGGCTTCGGCCAATGGCCCGAGGCCTTCGAGGCGTTCGAGAACGACAGGGCCCGCGACTGGTCCGGCAGTTACCGCAGCTCCCCGCAGTACCGCCAGTACGTCACCGCCGCCACCGAACAGCCCCACCACGGCGCGGCCCCCGCGGCCCCCGCGCCCGCCGCGCCCCTGAAGGCCCAGAGCTGGGGCGGCCAGCTGCGCACCCTCGTGCGCCGGTACACCGCCGCGCTGACCGCCGACCGCACCTTCCTGGCCATCATGATCGCGCTGCCGTTCGTGATGGGCGCCATGACACGGGCCCTGGCCGGCAGCAGGCTCACCTCCGAGACGGCGATGAACGCGCTGCTGATCCTGTGCGTCGGCGGAGTCCTGACCGGCGCCGCCAACGCCGTCCGCGAACTGGTCAAGGAACGCGCCATCTACCAGCGGGAGAGAGCCGTCGGCCTGTCCAGATCCGCCTACCTGATGTCCAAGGTCGTCGTCCTCGGCCTCATCACCGTCTGCCAGGCGGTCGTCCTGACCCTCGTGGGCCTCTTCGGGGTGCAGACCTCCGCCCCGCGCGGCCGGGGCGTGCTCCTGCCACCGCTCGTCGAAATCACGCTCGCCGTCGCGCTGTTGTCCTTCACCGCCATGATGCTCGGCCTGCTGGTCTCCGCGCTGGTGCGCAAGGAGGAGGTCACCATGCCGCTGCTGGTCCTCCTCGCGATCGTCCAGGTGGTCTTCTGCGGGGCGCTGCTCCAGCTCCACGGCGTGCCCGGCCTCGAACAACTCGCCTGGCTCGTCCCCGCGCGCTGGGCCCTGGGCGCGATGGCCGGCACGATCGACCTGGAGCACCTCGTCCCGGGGAAGCTGACGACCGACCCGCTCTTCGACCACGTCGCCGGCATCTGGCTCATCGACATGGGCATGATGGTCGTGCTCTCCCTCCTCTTCGGCCTGGCCGTCGCACGGCTGCTGCGCCGCCACGAGCCCGCCATCATGCGGAACTGACACGGTGGGAGCCTCCATGAACCCAGCCACCGCGCCCGACGGCACCTTCCGGCCCACCCACGTGGTGCCTCCCTACGGGCTGGCCACCTGGACCGCGCCCGACGGCGCCGTGCCCAGCGAGCAGCTCGACCCGCTGCTGCCGGTCATGCTCCTGGACCGCCGGGGCGACTGGGGCCGGGCGCAGTGCTCCAACGGCTGGGCCGCCTGGGTCGACGCCCGCCTGCTCGTACCGCTGCCCCAGGTCCCGCCGGCGGCCGGAGCACCTCTGGCCCGCTCCGCCGACGCCCGGCACCTGCTCGCCCGCGTCGAGGAGACGTTCGGCCGCTACCGGCAGGCCACGGAGGACCTCGCGGCGGGTCGCACGGACGGCGAGGCGTTCCGCGACACCACCCGCGGGTTGCGCGTCGGAGCGGTCGTCGACGGGGAGGCGGTCTGGCTCTACGACGCCGCCCACGACCGCTGGTGCTACTGCGACGGCACGGCCATGACCACCTTCGCCGCCCGTGAACCCGAAAGCGGCACACCGTGACGGCGCCGGGCCCCGCGCAGCCGGGCGACCCTGTGGAGCGCCCCTCGGAGCTGATCGGCCGGCAGATCGCCTCGTACCGCGTGGAGAGCGAGATCGGGCGCGGCGGCATGGCCGTCGTCTACCGCGCCCGCGACCTGCGCCTCGACCGCGTGGTCGCCCTCAAACTGCTGGCGCCGGAGCTCGCCCGCAACGACACCTTCCGGCTGCGCTTCGGCCACGAGTCGCAGGTCGCCGCGGCCATCGACCACCCGCACATCGTCCCGGTGTTCGAGGCGGGCGAGGCCGACGGGCTGCTCTACATCGCCATGCGCTACGTCGCCGGCCAGGACCTGCGCGCCCTGCTCGACCGCGCCGGCCCGCTCTCCCTCACCACGGCCTGCCGGATCGCCGGCCAGGTCGCCTCCGCCCTGGACGCCGCCCACGCGCACGACCTGGTGCACCGCGACGTCAAGCCCGGCAACATCCTCGTCGCCGAGGGCACCGACAGCGACCACCCCGAGCACGTGTACCTCACCGACTTCGGGCTGACCAAGAAGTCGCTGTCCCTGACCGGTTACACCCGCGTGGGCCAGTTCGTCGGCACCCTCGACTACGTGGCCCCCGAGCAGATCTCCGGCAAGCCCGTGGACGGCCGCTGCGACGTCTACAGCCTGGCCTGCGTGGTGTACGAGATGCTGACGGGCGCCCCGCCCTTCCGGCGCGACGACGACATGGCGCTGCTCTGGGCCCACCAGTACGATCCGCCGCCCCCGGTCTCCGAACACGCCGCCGGACTCCCGGACGACGCCGACGCCGTCCTGGCCACCGCCCTGGCCAAGTCGCCCGACGACCGGTACGACAGCTGCCTGCGCTTCGTGGCCGCCCTGCGCCGCACCGCCGGGGCCACCCCGCCCGAGGCGACCCCGGTGGCGGCGTACGAGCCCACCCGGGTGGACGCGGCCCTCCCCGCCGAAGTGGACGCGGCCCTCCCGCCCGGCCGCGGGGCGCCGGGCCCGCCGCCGGCCCCGCCGCACTGGGCGGCGCCGGTCTTCCCCGAGCGCGGGCCCCGGTAGCTCAGCGGCCGCCCTCGTCGGCGACCTCGGTGACGTCCCCGCGCCGCCGCACCCGCCGGGCGAGCAGGCTGCCGAGGAAGCCCGCCACCAGCCCCCACAGCATCCCGAAGCCCAGCAGTGTCCACCACCGGGGGCGCAGCGACACCTCCCCGCCGAAGCCGGCCAGGTCACCGAGGCCCAGCAGCGACAGCCCGAAGCGGGCCGAGATCCGCGTCAGGATCCCGGCCACCAGCAGGGTGACCGCCAGGGCGGCGGCGAGCTGCACCGCGTGCTGCCAGGGGCGGGTGCGCGCGGAGGACCGTACGGCCATGAGGAACCCCGCGGCCAGCAGGGCCACCGCCGCCAGGACGACCAGCAGCCAGGCCCGCCCGTCCCGTTCCGCCAGGGACGAGATGTCGACGACACCGCCCTTGCCGTCGGCCCCCCGCGCCACCGCGGCCAGCGCCTTGGGCATCGGCAGCCCGAGGGAGCCCGGCACCCGGGCGTCCCAGGCACCACCCAGACCCACGCCGAGGGCGAGCCAGGCGAGGTTCGGCAGCCCCAGCAGCAGCACCGCGGCCGTCTCCGCCGGGTGCCCGCGCGTGCACAGGACCACCACTCCGGCGAGCAGGCCGAGCACCACATAGCCCAGCAGGAGCGCCAGCATCGCGAACGCGGCGGGCCGGACGGGCTCCTGGAAGCGCAGCAGCCGTGAGGGCAGCGGCGTCCTGCGGGACACCGCCGTGGCCACGGCCAGCAGGACCAGCAGCCACAGCAGACCGAAACCGAGCGTGGGCAGCACGGCCGCGCGGAAGCCGACGCTCGGCGAGATCCCCAGGGCGTCACCGATGTCCCCGAGGTCGCCGAGGTCGCCGAGCCCCGCGTCACCGAGGTCGATGCGGAAGGTGTGGCGCGCGGTGAGCGAGACCACCAGCAGGGCGAGCAGCCACAGTACGGCCGTACGGGCGACCCGGCCGAGCAGTTCCGTGCCGCTCGCCACCGCGCGGTGCCGCAGCGGGCGCAGGAACAGGACGGCGATCACCACGGCGCCCGCCAGCGTGACCGACAGCGGTACGACGGCCAGCCCGGCCGCGGTGTCGGCCAGGAACCCGGCGTCACCCGACAGTCGCACCGAACCCCCGACGGCCGCGACCACCGTCGCCGCCACCACGGCCGGGAACGCGCCGTCGGGCAGGTCGCCCGCCCCCGCCGCCCACAGCCCGAGCGCGGCCACGGCGAACATCACGGCCACTCCGGCCACCACGGCCGCCAGCGCGTCCCCCCAGACGCGCAGGTGATGCCCCGGCGCCCTCGGCGCGGCACTCGGTGGCTGGCTCACGCTGCCTCCGGACTCGTCATCGGTGATCGGGTGCACGGCGGCCTCCCGACGGGCGTCGCGGAAGGCCCGGGGCCCAACCTAAGCCCGCGGCAGGCGCGCCACCCGTCGGGCGACACGCGCCGGCTCCCGCTTGCGGGTGGCCCCGGGTTGGGACACACAATGACCGACGGGGGCGACAGAACGTGACAAAACCTGGGCATACGTAGGAGAGAAGCAGCGCAGAGAAGAGCAGGGCAGAGAAGCAGAGCCGGAGAAGCCGCCAACGCAGGAGAGAGCCCCGTGTCGTCCGAACCACCGCCAGAAAAACGCCCCACCGGCCCGCCGTCCGGCCCCCTCTCCGGGCAAGGCTCGGGCTCCGGCGCGTCCGAGCCGCCGGAACCGACCCGCGCGGACTGGCCGTCCGAGCCCACCGTCCCCGGTACCCCGTCCGGCCCCTCGGAGCCGCCGGGGCCGCCCGCCCCGCCCACAGGCGGCCACGCGGCACCCGGGCCGGGCCCCGGAGGCGGGTCCCCCTGGTGGCGGTCCGCACCGAAGGTCGCCATCCTCGCCGGCGTCCTCGTCGCGGCCGGGGCGCTCGCGGTCTTCCTGCTCCGCTCGGACGGCGGCTCCGGCGAGGTCTTCCTGCAGCCCGCGTCCGCCGAGGGCAAGGACCCCTTCACCAAATCGACGGCGAAGGACACCGGCTCGCAGGCGACCGCCGCCCCCACCCACGCGCCCGCCGACAGCGGCGGCACCCGCAGCGTCCAGGGCTCCGCACCCGGCCTGTACGGCGGCACGCCCAACGTCCCCGGCTGCGACGTCGAGCGCCAGATCCGCTATCTGACCGAGGACCAGGCCAAGGGCCGCGCCTTCGCGAAGGCGGCCGACATCGAGCAGGGCGCCATCGCCCCGTACCTGCGCGGCCTGACGCCCGTACAACTGCGCGCCGACACCCGTGTCACCAACCACGGCTACACCAACGGCTCCGCCAACGCCTACCAGGCCGTCCTCCAGACCGGCACGTCCGTCCTGGTCGACGGCAAGGGCCTGCCGCGCGTGCGCTGCGCCTGCGGAAACCCGCTCGGCCCGCCGGTCGCCGTCAAGGGCACCCCCAAACCCCAAGGGCAGCAATGGCGCGCCTACCGGCCGGACGACGTGGTCGCCATCGAACCCGCGACCACCGTCCTCGTCGTCATCATCATCTACGACCCCGGCACCGGCCAGTGGTTCGAGCGGCCGGTGGGCACCCACGGTGAGAACGACCGC
Source organism: Streptomyces sp. ISL-11 (assembly GCF_018614525.1). Classification (GTDB taxonomy): domain Bacteria; phylum Actinomycetota; class Actinomycetes; order Streptomycetales; family Streptomycetaceae; genus Streptomyces. Next base: position 305 of record NZ_JAGGOL010000166.1, on the reverse strand, counting down.
CCCATCCCACCCCCCGAGGGCGGCTTGTCGTCGGCCCCGGAGTCACCGGACGAGTCGCCCGGATCGGAGTCGCCGTCGGCGCCCTCCTCGCCACCGTCCTCGGAACCCCCGCCCTCGCCCCCGCAGTCCGAGCAGCCGCCCGGACCGGCGTACGGGCCGCGCGCCGTCACCACCACCGCGCCCCCCGGGGCGCCGTCCTCGGCCCCGCCGGGCCCGAGGACTCCCTCGGCGCGCGTCCCGCGGACCTGAGTTACACCCCCATGAGCGACTCGCCCCCCGCCCCCCGGCGGACCATGGCCGAGCCC
>NZ_JAGGOL010000165.1 GCF_018614525.1 Streptomyces sp. ISL-11 | reverse complement strand
TCCGGTGCCGACGGCCGTACGGACGGCGTATCCGGCACCGTCGCGCTCGACCCAGCGCAGGGCCGACGACTCGGAGTCGGCGATCCAGAGCCGGTCCTCGGTCGCGGCCAGCCCGGACGGCTGCGAGAACCACGCCTGGTCGGCGGGCCCGTCGACCAGTCCCTCGTTCGTCGTGCCGGCCGCCCCGGGCGCCGGCGCCGGCCGCGGCGGGCCGGTGTCCGGCGCGGCGCTGCTCGATCAGGGTGACGGCGTTGTCCGGCAGCCACGCGGAGGCCGTGCCGCTGTCGTCGCCACCGCCGGAGGCGAACAGGTGCGGGGCCAGCTCGGCCTGGAGGTCCGCGGGGGTGGGCCGGTTCTCGGCCGCCATCTGCATGCAGGAGTCGATCAGGGGCCGCAGTTCATCCGGGAGGCCGGCGAGGTCCGGGCCCTCCCTCAGCAGCATGAAGACGGTCTCCACGGGGTTCGCCCCGTGGAAGGGGGCGTGACCGGTCGCGGCGAAGACGAGCGTGGAACCCAGCGAGAAGATGTCGCTGGCCCCGGTGACGCTGCGGGAGTCGCGCGCCTGCTCGGGCGACATATAGGCGGGCGTGCCGACGGCGACGTTGGTCATCGTCAGCCGGGTGTTGGAGACGCCGGAGGCGATGCCGAAGTCGATGACCCGGGGGCCGTCCTCGACGACCAGCACGTTCGACGGCTTGAGGTCGCGGTGCACCAGCCCCGCGCCGTGGATGGACTGCAGCGCCTCCGCGACGCCGGCGGCCAGCCACCGCACGGCCTGGGCGGGGAGCGGCCCGCATTCGTTGATGATCTCTTCGAGCGAGGGTGCGGGCACGTACGCGGTGGCCAGCCAGGGTACGGCGGCGCGCGGATCGGCGTCGACGACGGCAGCGGTGTAGAAGCCGCTGACCGCGCGGGCGGCCTCCACCTCACGGGTGAAGCGGACCCGGAAGAGCTGGTCCTCCGCGAGCTCCGTGCGCACCGTCTTGATCGCGACCCGTCGGCCGGATGCCGAGCGGGCGAGATAGACCAGCCCCATGCCGCCGGCGCCGAGTCGGCCGAGCACCTCGAACGGGCCGATCCGTCTCGGGTCGTGCTGCGTAAGCTGCTCCACCACTGGCCTGCCACCTCCCCGTGGGGGCTTGAAGGGTTTAAGCCCCGTGCAGCGTCTCACCGCGAATTATCTCCGGGGTACGCATACTGATTCTTCCTGGCGAAGGCCGCGGTTGCGAACCCGGGTCGTGCTTCGCCGTGTCTCCACCACATGCGGAATGTCCCGCCCCGCAGCCCGTCCCCCGTCTTCGCTCTGTGACCCTGCGTTACTCTCGTGCGGCTCTCGCCCCCCGCACGGGGTGTTCCGACTGCCACGTTATCGGGGTATCGCGGTTTTCACCCCGACCTGTGGATAACTGTGGGGTCTCCGCGTCATCCGCGTTGTCCACAGCCTGTTGATAAGACGATTCACCGGTACGGGCCAATCCGTCCGGATCTTCTCGCGCACCCCCAGATGCCGCCTGAGCTGGGCTTACACCCCACCTTGCACCCCCGCCCCCATTTGCATGCGGCCGAATCGCGCTCCGATCACCCCTCGGTAAGCTGACGGCATGACAGGACAAGTACGCACCGTCGACGGCCGCGTGGCCGGCCGACGCGGACAGGCGACGCGGCAGAAGCTGCTCGACTGCCTCAGCGAAATGCTCAGCTCCTCGCCCTACCGCGACGTCAAGGTCATCGATGTCGCGCGCAAGGCCGGCACCTCCCCCGCCACCTTCTACCAGTACTTCCCCGACGTCGAGGGCGCCGTCCTGGAGATCGCCGAGGAGATGGCGAAGGAGGGCACGACCCTCACCGAGCTCGTCGCCGGGCGCTCCTGGGTCGGCAAGTCGGGGTGGCAGGCCGCCGAAGAACTGGTCGACGGCTTCCTCGGCTTCTGGCGCAAGCACGACGCCATCCTGCGCGTGGTCGACCTCGGGGCGGCCGAGGGCGACAAGCGGTTCTACAAGATCCGCATGAAGATCCTCAACGCCGTCACCAACTCCCTCACGGACTCCGTCAAGGAGCTCCAGTCCAAGAACAAGGTGGACAAGGACGTCAACCCGGCCGCCGTCGCGGGCTCTCTCGTGGCGATGCTCGCCGCAGTCGCCTCGCACCAGAAGGGCTTCACCAGCTGGGGCGTCAAGCAGGCCGAACTGAAGCCCAACCTCGCCCTCCTCGTCCATCTGGGCATCACCGGCAAGAAGCCGACGAAGTAACACCTGGTATCGCACGTCCTGTCATCGCAGCGGCGGGCCGCTCGGGCTCGGCCCGGAGCGGCCCGCCGCAGTGATTTCCGCTGCCTGTCGCCGCCGGCCGGCGGCCGTTAGCGCGGCTCCAGCCGGAAGAGCCGGATCTCACGCTCCACACGCGCCTGGTAGCGCGCGTAGGGAGGCCAGAACCTCACCACCGCCGCCCACGCGGCCTCCCGCTCCGCCTCGCGCAGCAGTCGCGCCCGTACGGGGACGTCCCGGCCCTTCCAGCTGATCTCCGCGTCCGGATGTGCCAGCAGATTCGCCGTCCAGGCCGGGTGGCCCGGCCGTCCGAAGTTGCTGCCGATCAGCACCCATGTGCGCACAGGGCCGTCCTCGGGCATGCACGCGAGCGGTGTCCGCCGGGCCTGGCCGCTCCTGGCGCCCGTCGAGGTGAGGACGACGCTCGGCAGCAGGCGCGCGCTGAGCAGCGTTCTCCCTCCGGTCAGCCGGTGCACCGCGCGGTCCAGCGCCGGTACGAAGTGCGGGGCGATCCTCGCGAAGGTCCGGGTGGACGAGACCTTCTGCACGATGCGTTCCACGGCGGCGGTCACAGGGCCACCGCTTCCCGGCCGGGGCGGCCCGCAAACAGCCCGGCCGTCTCCGCCGCGTGCGACCGCAACAGGTGCACGGGGCCGAACAACAGCTCGTCCGACGCCGCCCGTTTGAAGTACAGCTGCACCTCGTGCTCCCACGTCACTCCGATGCCACCGTGCAGTTGCACGGCCTCCCCCGCGACCTGCCGCAGGGCCTCCAGGGCCTGCGCGAGCGCGAGGCCCCCGGCGGCGGCCCCGTCCTCCGCCGCCCCGCCGCCGACCGCCCACGCCGCGTAGTACGCGGCCGAGCGCGCCGCCTCGACCGCCACGTACAGCTCCGCCAGCCGGTGCTTGACCGCCTGGAAGGATCCGATCGGCCGACCGAACTGTTCCCGCGACCGCGCGTACGCGACCGTCCGCTCCAGCGCCCGCCCGGCCGCGCCCACCGCCTCGGCGGCGAGCATCGCGGCCACGTCCATGCCCAGCCGGGAGAGCGCGCCCGTCACATCCGCCTCGGCGGTGCCCAGGAGATCGGCCTGGGCGTCCCGCAGCGCGACGCGTGCCTGCGGCCGTGTCTCGTCCAGGGCGGTCAGGCGCGTACGGACCACCCCGCGCGCCCCCTCCGGCCGCAGCAGGAAGAGCAGGGTGCGGCTGCGCGCGTATCCGCCCGCGTGGGCCGCGACGAGCAGAAGGTCAGCGCTGTGCCCGTCGAGCACCTGTGCGGCCTCCCCGTACAGCCGCCAGCCCGTACCTCCCGCGGCCGGGCGCGCCTGGACGCCGCCCGCGCGGCCGCCGCCGGACCAGTCGCCGCCGTTGGGGCCGGTCAGGGCGAGCGCCGTCGGAAGGCCGCCGCCCGGTACGGCGAGCGCCGCCGTCAGCTCGCCGGCGCAGACGCGCGGCAGCAGCTCGGCGCGCTGCGCGTCCGTGCCCAGGGCGAGAACCAGCGGCGCCACCAGGCCGGCGGTGGCCAGCAGGGGGGAGGGCAGCAGCACACGGCCGGTCTCCTCGCAGGCCAGCGCGAGTTCCGTGGGGCCGCAGCCGGCACCTCCGTAGCGCGTCGGCACCGCCAGGCCCGGCAGTCCCATCCGCTCGGCGAGCTGCCGCCACAGGGCCTGGTCGTGGCCGGTGCGGGTGCGGACCGCGGCCCTGACCTCCTCCGGCCCGCAGCACTTGCGCAGGACGTCGCGCAGGGTGCGGCGGATGTCGTCCTGCTCCTCGCTGAACTCCGGGTTCACGGGCGGACACCTCCCTAGACTGACGGAGCGTCATATTAGGGAGCGCGGACCCAACTTCCCACCCTTTGGCTGATGTACCGTCAGATCCATGAGCCCTGGCAGCACGCGCAAGGTGGCCGTCGTCGGCGTCTCGCTCTCGGACTGCGGTCGCCTGGACGCGGCCACTCCGCACGCACTGCAAGCTCAGGCCGCCCGGCGCGCCCTGGCCGACTCCGGCCTCGACAGGTCCGTCGTCGACGGCCTCGCGTCCACCGGCGTGGGACCGCTGGCACCCATGGAGACCGCGGACTACCTGGGGCTGCGGCCCACGTGGGTCGACTCGACGGCGGTGGGTGGCGCGACCTGGGAGGTGATGGCCGCCCACGCGGTGGACGCCATCGCCGCCGGAGAGGCGAACGTGGTCCTCCTGGTCTACGGCTCCACCGCTCGCGCCGACCTCAAGGCGGGCCGCCGCACCGCGAACCTGTCCTTCGGCGCCCGAGGTCCCGCCCAGTTCGAGGCACCGTACGGGCACACCCTGATCGCCAAGTACGCGATGGCCGCGCGCCGTCACATGCACCAGTACGGCACCACGATGGAACAGTTTGCCGACGTCGCCGTTCAAACCCGCGCCAACGCCTTTCACAATCCCCACGCCCTCCACCGCACCCCGATCACGGTCGACGACGTGCTCGGCGGCCCGATGATCGCCGACCCCTTCACCAAGCTCCACTGCTGCATACGGTCCGACGGCGGCTGCGCCGTCCTGCTGGCCGCGGAGGAGTACCTGGCGGACACCGCGAAACCCCCCGTCCGGGTGCTGGGCGCGGGCAGCTCGGTCTCCCATATGGCCATGTCGGAGTGGGAGGACTTCACCATGTCCCCCGCCGCGGTCTCGGGCCGGACGGCCTTCGGCAGGGCGGGGGTCACCCCGCAGGAGATCGATGTGGCCGAGCTGTACGACGCCTTCACCTATATGACCCTGGTGACGCTGGAGGACCTGAGGTTCTGCGCGAAGGGCGAAGGCGGCGCCTTCGTGGAGAAGGGCAGGCTGACGGTCGGCGGCGCACTGCCGGTCAATACGGACGGCGGCGGACTGTCCGCCTGCCACCCCGGCATGCGGGGACTGTTCCTCCTGGTCGAGGCGGTGCGCCAGCTCCGCGGCGAGGCAGAGCCGGGCCGCCAGGTCCGCGGGCGCGACGGCGGGCTTCCGCGACTGGCCGTCGCCTCGGGGACGGGCGGCTGGTTCTGCTCGTCGGGGACGCTGGTACTGGCCCGCGACTGACGGCCGCCCTCCCCCACGTGACCCGGGCACACGGGGTTTGATGGGGCCATGAGCAGCGACACCGACGACAGCCTCCAGGGCTCCTTCCACGCCGTACTGCGCTCCCTGCGGGTGTGGGACACGGAGCTGCCCCGCTTCGACCCGGACGCCGCGCCCACGGAGCCGCTGCCGCTCTTCCGGCGGTGGCTGTGCGAGGCCGCGGCGGCCGGCAGCCCCGAACCGCACACCATGAACCTGGCGACGGCCGACGCGGCCGGACGCCCGTCCGTGCGGACCGTGATGCTCCACGACGCGGACGAGCGCGGCTGGCACTTCGCCACCCACCGCACCAGCCGCAAGGGCCGGGAACTGGCCGTACGGCCCGACGCCGCCCTGAGCTTCTACTGGCCGGCGGTAGGACGCCAGGTCCGTGTGCGCGGGACGGTGACGGCGGCGGACGCCGCGGAGAGCCGTGCCGACCTCGCCGCGCGGTCGACCGGCGCGCTGGCGGCCGCGCTGGTGGGGCGGCAGAGCGAGGCGCTGGGCTCGTACGAGGAGCTGGAGCGGGCGTCGCGCGCGGCCTGGGAACGGGCACGGCGCGAGCCGGACGCACCGGTGGACAGCTGGACGCTGTACGTCCTGGAGGCGGACGAGGTCGAGTTCTTCCAGGGCGACGCCGAGCGGCGGCACGTACGCCTCGACTACCGCCGCACCGGGAGCGGCGCCTGGGTCACCGGGCTGCTCTGGCCCTGAGACCGGGCGCCGGGCCGGTGGCGATCCGGGCATGGCGGTGGATGTCCCACATCCCGCCGTCGATCCCGGCCATCGCGCCGCACAAGGCGCCTTCGAGGGCGTACGAGCGGCGCTCGGCCACCCGGCACCGGCGCGTGGTTGCCGAGAGCGTGGCCCAGCTCGACGCGGTGCGGGGCCGGCTCCTCGTGGAGGGCCCACCGGGTGACCGCGTCCGGGGCGCGGCAGGCGTAACCGTAAATCAACACGGGGCGAACACCGCTAATTTCAGCGGGGGTACGGGACCCGCCCGGAAGGCGACCCGCAGTGCCATGCCGACGCGCAGCGCGCTCTCCGGGCAGTCGACGACCTCGGTCATCATGCGCGGTCCCTCGGCGAGGTCCACGACGGCGGCGACGTACGGCAGACGCTCGCCGAAGGGCGGCAGGTCGTTCACATGGACGACCGACCAGGTGTAGAGGGTGGCGTTGCCGCTCGCCTCGGCCCAGACCACGTCCTCGCTCCAGCAGCGGGGGCAGAACTCGCGCGGGTAGTGATGCGCTCTGCCGCATCCGGTCGCACGGCAGCGGCGTATGAGCAGCCGGCCCCGCGCCGCGGCTTCCCAGTACGGCCGGGTGAAGGCGTCGACCTCGGGCACATCGAAGCGTTCCGCCGAACTCACGATGCCGACCTCCCAGCCGGTGCCGCCCGGGCGTCCGTGACGAATCCCCGCACCCGCTCCGGCAGGTGACCGACCCCGGCACCATTCCTGACGTGACGTCAGATCTGTAGCCTGACTATACGTCAGCTTATCGGCCATCCAGCAGGAGTGGACGAGAACGATGCTTGGATCGACTCACGGCACCCTCACCACCACCTCCCGTCCGGCCCGCGTGGTGGCCTGCGGCGAGCGTCCGGGCCCCGCCGTCCACGGCTTGGCCGGCGACGCCGACGACGTCGATGTCAGCGGCCGCCCGCTGCGTTCGGACGTCCCCGACCTGGACCGGTTCTTCCGCCCCGAGACCGTCGCCGTCATCGGCGCCTCGGACGCCGAAGGCCGCCCTCATACCGCAATCACCCGTCGGCTCATCGCCTGGTGCGAGCACGCCGGCGCCCGCCTCCACCCCGTACATCCCACCCGTACGACCGTCTTCGGCCTCCCCTGCCTTCCCTCCGTCAAAGACCTTCCCGAGCGGATCGACCTCGCCGTGCTCCTCGTCGGCGACCCACTGCCCGTCATCGAGGAACTGGCCGGATCAAAAGCGGCGTTCGCCGTCGCCTTCGCCGCCGGTTTCGCCGAGACCGGCCCCGAGGGCGCCGCCGCCCAGGCCCGCCTCGCCGCCGCCGCCCGACGGTCCGGGGTCCGCCTCCTCGGCCCCAACACCAACCTCAACGCCTTCGAGCGGTTCCGCGACGACCTCGACGGCCCGGCCATCGCCCTGGTCACCCAGTCAGGCCACCAGGGCCGCCCGGTCTTCGCCCTCCAGGAGCTCGGCATCCGGCTCTCGCACTGGGCACCGACCGGCAACGAGGCGGATCTGGAGTGCGCGGACTTCATCTCCTACTTCGCCACCCGGCCCGAGGTCGGCGCCATCGCCGCGTATGTGGAAGGGCTCAAGGACGGCCGCTCCTTCCTGCTCGCCGCCGATCGCGCCGCCCGGCACAAGGTGCCGGTCGTCGCCGTCAAGGTCGGCCGGACCGAGGCCGGCGCCCGCACCGCCGCCTCCCACACCGGCAAGCTCACCGGCTCGGACCAGGTCGTGGACGCGGCCATGCGGCAGTTCGGCGTGATCCGCGTCGACGGGCTGGACGAGCTCCAGGACACCTCGGCGCTGCTCGCCCGCGCCCGCCCTCCACAGGCCACCGGCGTCGCCGTCTATTCGATCTCCGGCGGGACGGGCGCGCACTTCGCGGACCTGGCCACCGCGGCCGGCCTCACCCTCCCCACGCTCTCCGCCGCCCGGCAGCACGAGCTCCACCAGTGGATACCGGAGTATCTGACCGTCGCGAACCCGGTCGACAGCGGCGGTCACCCCGTGGGCGACGCCCGCGGCCGGAAGATCATCGACGCGCTGCTCGCCGACCCGTCCGTCGGTGTCCTCGTCTGCCCGGTCACCGGCCCCTTCCCGCCCATGAGCGACCGGCTCGCCCGCGACCTGGTGGACGCCGCGGAGGACACGGACAAGCTGATCTGCGTGGTGTGGGGCTCGCCCGTCGGCACGGAGGACGCCTACCGCACCACCCTCCTCGGCTCCTCCCGGGTGGCCACCTTCCGCACCTTCTCCAACTGCGTCTCCGCTGTCCGCGCCTATCTCGACCACCACCGCTTCACCGCCGGCTACCGCTCCCCCTTCGACGGCGCGCCCCGCGTCCTGTCCCCTTCCGCCCGCAAGGCGCAGGAGCTCCTGCGCCCCGGCGAGCAGCTCAGCGAGCACGCGGCGAAGCAACTCCTGCGCGCGTACGGCATACGCGTCCCCCGGGAACAGCTCGTCACGAGCGCGGCCGCGGCCGTCCGGGCCGCGGCCCTGGTCGGCTACCCCGTCGTGATGAAGGCGTCGGGCCCGCAGCTCTCCCACAAGACGGAGCTCGGCCTGGTCAAGGTCGGTCTGACCTCGGCCAGCCAGGTCCGCGACGCCTATCGCGAGCTGACCGACATCGCCCGCTACGAAGGACTGCCGCTGGACGGCGTCCTCGTCTGCCAACTCGTCGGGCGCGGCGTGGAGATGGTCGTCGGCATCTTCCCCGACCCGCTCTTCGGGCCCACCGTGACGGTGGGCCTGGGCGGCACCCTGGTGGAGGTGCTGCGCGACACGGCCGTGAGCGTCCCGCCCTTCGGCGAGGACCGGGCGCGCACGATGCTCACCGAGCTGCGCGGCCGCGCCCTGCTGGACGGTGTCCGGGGTGCGCCCCCGGCCGATGTGGACGCGCTCGTGGAGACCGTCCTGCGCGTCCAGCGGATGTCGCTGGAGCTGGGCGGCGAACTCGCCGAGCTCGACATCAACCCCCTCGTGGTACTGGAGCGAGGCCAGGGCGCCGTGGCCCTGGACGCGCTGGCCTTCTGCCGCTGAGCCGCGCGCGACGGCTCGTAGAACCAGGAGTTCCCCCATGCCCGTATCCCCCCGTGCACACTCCGCCGATCCCCTCGGACGCGGGAATCCCCCCACGCCGACGAAGACCGTCGAGCCCGTCGGACCCGATGACTCAGTGATACTCCAGGCCACTGACAACGGCGTCTCGTGGATCACGCTCAACCGGCCCGACGCACGCAATGCCATTACCCCTGACCAGCGCGAACGACTGATTTCAGAATTCTTTCGCGCGTCGGCGGACCCCTCCGTGCGGGCCGTCGTCCTCACCGCCACGGGCACGGCGTTCTGCGCGGGAGCCGACCTGCGTGCGACCTCCCCAGCACCATCCGACTCACCCACATCGTTCACCTCCTCCGGCCCACCCGCCGTCGCCGAGCGAGCGGCAGGCGATGTCGCCCGGACGATCCGCCTGGGCGCCCAGCGGCTGATCAGTGCGGTGCTCGACTGCGAGAAACCCGTGATCGCCGCCGTGAACGGTCCCGCCGCCGGGCTCGGCGCGCATCTCGCGCTGGCCTGCGACCTGGTCCTCGCGGCCGAAACAGCCACATTCGTCGAGGTGTTCGTGCGGCGCGGCCTGGTGCCCGACGGTGGGGGCGCCTATCTCCTGCCGCGCCTGGTGGGCCCGCAGCGCGCGAAGGAGCTGATGTTCTTCGGCGACGCCCTCCCGGCCGCCGAGGCGGAACGGCTGGGCCTGGTCAACCGGGTCGTATCCGAGGAGGAACTGACCGGCACGGCGCGGGCCTGGGCCGAACGGCTCGCGACCGGGCCGACCCGCGCCCTCGCCCTGGCGAAACAGCTGGTCAACGCGTCCTTCGACAGCGACCGCGCGGCCGCCTTCGCCGCCGAAGCCGCCGCGCAGGAGATCAACATGACCACGGCGGACGCCCGCGAGGGCCTCGCGAGCTTCAGGGAGCGCCGCGCCCCCGTCTACCGGGGTCGCTGACGCCTCCCTCATCCACGTCGCGCCGCCCTTCCGAACTGACTAACCATCAGTTTCAATGGAGTCATGATGGGACACGCGGGGATGGCGGCCGCCGCCGTGCGCTACCTGCGGTCGGCCGGCTCGCCGACCTCCACGCCGGCACGACCCGTCGACCCCATGCCCCACCCCGAGCTGCGGTCCGTACGGGCCGATGAGCGGCCCCCGCCGCCACCGGACGACTTCCGGCGGGTCCTCGGTCACTTCGCCAGCGGTGTCACGGTCGTCACGGCTCCGGGCGCGGACGGGGAGCCGCCGGCAGGGTTCGCCTGCCAGTCCTTCGCCTCGCTCTCCCTCGACCCGCCACTGGTCGTCTTCATGGTGGGCCGGTCGTCCACCACCTGGCCGCGCGTCGCCCGGGCCGGCGTCTTCTGCGTCAACATCCTCGGAGCCGGTCAAGGGCCGCTGTGCCGGGCCTTCGCGGTCAGCGGTTCACGAACCGCCGACAAGTTCGCGGGGCTGCGGTACGAGCCGTCACCGGCGACCGGGTCACCCCTGCTCTCGGGCGTGCCGGCCTGGGTGGACTGCGCGATCCACGCGGTGCACACGGGCGGCGACCACCTCATCGTCGTCGGACGCGTGGAAGCCCTCGGAACGGACGAGAGCGCGGCGGAGGAGGGGCCACTGCTGTTCCATCGCGGGGCGTTCGGAACCCTCGGCTCCTGATGTGAGACCGCTTCTGGTTACTTCTTGTGCTTGACGACCTTCGTCAGCTCGTAGCGCTTGCCGGAGCCCGGCTTGCCGACCTCGTGGTAAATCCTCGGTTCCTTCTCCGTGCCGCTGACATTCCAGGTCCGGGCGAGCTCGCAGGCGTTGATGCGCAGGGTCACACCGTCGACCTTCCCGTCCTCCTTGACCGGCGTCCACTTGCCGGAGCCGTCGCAGTCCTTCGGCTTGTCCTTGCCGGTGCCGTCCCACACGTAATTGTCGAGGCCATGGGCGACCGCGACACCGTCGGAGCCCAGTTCGACCGTGCCACCGTGCCCGTCGCTCCAGGTGCCGGCCATGGCCGCCTTGCCGAGCCGGGGCGGCTCGTACACCTTCACCAGGCCCGTGCCGTAGGCGCCCGCGCCGATCGCGGCCACCGCGAGCCAGGCGAGCACCCCGTCGCGCACCACCCTGCGGGCCACGCGCGCGGGCCGGCTCTCGCGGACACGCCGGCCCGCCACGCCGGCGACGACCGTGGCGGGCAGCAGTCCGGCCGTGAGGGCGCCCCACGACGTCAAGTAGCGCAGCGGTGGTGCCAGGGAGAGGCTGCCGAGCGCCGCCACTCCCCCGAAGACCGCCACCGCCGCCGCGGACACCACCGGCACGGCGGCCAGGTTCCACCAGCGCTCGCGCCCGCCCGCGCGCCGTGCGATCCACCGCGCGAGCCCGAGTGCGGGCATCACCGCGACCGCCGTGACGAAACCGCTGACAAGTACTGCGAGAAGCGCCGCCCCGAGGAGCAGGCCGACGAGCACGACGGGGTTGTGGGGCAGTCCGTCGTGCTCGCGGGAGAGCATCACCAGGGCCACGACCGTCCCGCCGATGACGGCTTCGGCGCACAGGCCGGCCATGGACGCGCAGAAGGCGGCACCGAAGCCGTCCGTGTGCATCGCACGCTTCGGCTCCCGAGGGGTCTCCTCGGGTGCGGTGTCCGCCTCCACGTCGGCCGGCATCGCGTCCGGCTCAGCCTGCTGTGTCATAACCGCCCCTCTCTCCAAGAATGATTCCCCCAGAGGTCGAGAGGTTGCTCGCGTAAGCGGATCGACACGTTGAGTGGTTCGTGGTCCACCGCCGGCATGGATCCCGTCGGCATCGACAAGAGGTGGCGCCGCGTCGGGCGGGTACGCCTCAGGCCGCCACCGGGGAGACGGGAACGGGCCGCCTGCGGATGACGAGCGCCATGAGGGCCGCCATCGCGCACAGCGCGCCGGAGGCGTACCAGACGAGGTCGTACGAGCCGAAGACGTCCCGCGCCACGCCCCCGAGGAAGGCGACCAGGGCCGCGCCCACCTGGTGGGAGGCGAGCACCCAGCCGAAGACGATCGCGCTGTCCTCGCCGTAGTGCTCCCGGCACAGGGCGATGGTGGGCGGCACGGTGGCGACCCAGTCCAGGCCGTAGAAGACGATGAAGAAGATCATCGGCGGATGCACGGAAGGCGCCATCAACATCGGCAGGAACATCAGCGAGACGCCGCGCAGCCCGTAGTACACGGCCAGCAGGCGGCGCGCCTCGAACCGGTCGGTGAACCAGCCGGAGGCGATGGTGCCCACGACGTCGAAGACGCCGATCACCGCGAGCAGCCCGGCGGCCGCCGTGACCGGCATGCCGTGGTCGTGCGCGGCGGGCACGAAGTGGGTTTTCACCAGTCCGTTGGTGGACGCCCCGCAGATCGCGAAGGTGCCGGCCAGCAGCCAGAACGGCCCGGTGCGGGCCGCCGTGGACAGGGCCTTCAGCGCCCGCCGGGCCGCACCCGGCGCGGGCGCGGGTTTGGGGGCGTACGACTCGGCTCCGTACGCCGCGAGTCCGACGTCCGCCGGGTGGTCGCGCAGCAGCAGCCAGACCAACGGGACGACGGCGAGCGCCGCGACGGCCACGATCTCGGCGGCGGGCCGCCAGTCGTGGTGTTCGACGACCCAGGAGAGCAGCGGCAGGAAGATCAGCTGCCCGGACGCTCCCGCGGCGGTGAGGATGCCGGTGACCAGTCCGCGGCGGGCGGCGAACCACCTGTTGGTGACGGTCGCGGCGAAGGCGAGCGCCATGGAGCCGCTGCCCAGACCGACGAGCACGCCCCAGCACAGGACGAGCTGCCAGGCCGCGGTCATGAACACCGTCAGCCCCGCGCCGGTCGCGATCACGGCGAGCGCGCAGGCGACGACCTTGCGGATGCCGAAGCGGTCCATCAGAGCGGCGGCGAAGGGCGCCGTCAGCCCGTAGAGCGCGAGGTTGACGGAGACGGCGAAGCCGATGGTGCCGCGCGACCAGCCGAACTCGTTGTGCAGCGGTTCGATCAGCAGCCCGGGCAGCGAGGCGAAGCCGGCCGCGCCGATGACCGTCACGAAGGTGACGGCGGCGACGAGCCAGGCGCGATGGACGCGGGTCCGGCGCGGCGGGGACGAGGTGTCGCTGTCGGGACGAGCGGGATGTTCGGTTGTCTGGGCCACGCGGCCAGCATCGGATGAGCGAGGGGCCGGTACGAGTGGCCCGAGGGACAGCATTCGCAAGGATCGGGCCACGGCAGTGGGGAATGCATCGCTCGGGGGCAGGCTTGTCAGTCACGGGGCCGGCAGACGGCGGCGACCGCACGAGCAAGCGGTGGGACCGCGTGAGGAGACGTACGAGCATGTCGCAGGAGACGGGGATCAGGCGGACGGACCGGTATCCCGACGCACCGCCCCACCGCGTCGTCGTCCTGGCTCTGCCCGGCGTGATCCCGTTCGAGCTGAGCATCCCGTACCGAATCTTCGGCAAGGCCCTGACGTCCGCCGGAGAACCGCTGTACGAAGTGACGACCTGCGCGCTCGCCCCCGGGCCGGTCCGTACCGACGCGGACTTCACCATCACGGTGGAGCGGGGTCCGGAGGCGCTGGCGGAGGCCGACACGGTCATCGTCCCGGCCTCCTACGAGCTCGGCGGCCCGTACACCGAAGGGCGGCTCGAGGAGGACCAGGCGGCTGCGCTGAAGCGGATACGCCCCGGCACGCGCATCGTGTCGATCTGCACCGGATCGTTCGTCCTCGCGGCCGCCGGATTCCTCGACGGGCGGCCGGCGACGACGCACTGGAGCAGCACGGAGCACTTCCAGCGGCTGTACCCGTCCGTCCGGGTCGACGCCGACGTGCTGTTCATCGACGACGGCGATCTGCTGACGTCCGCCGGGGTGGCGTCCGGCATCGACCTGTGCCTGCACATCGTGCGGCGCGACCACGGTGCGGCGGTGGCCAATGAGGTGGCGCGCCGCAGCGTCGTGCCACCCCACCGCGACGGCGGCCAGGCGCAGTACATCCAGCGCCCGGTGCCCGAGCCGCAGCTCGCGACGACCACCACCGCGCGCGCGTGGGCGCTGGGCCGGCTGAACGAGCCGATCCAACTGCGGGACATGGCCGAGCAGGAGGCCATGAGCGTACGGACCTTCACGCGCCGCTTCCGTGAGGAGGTCGGCATCAGCCCGGGCCAGTGGCTGACCCAGCAGCGGGTGGAGCGGGCGCGGCATCTGCTGGAGGACACCGATCTGTCGGTGGACCACGTGGCACGGGACGCCGGTTTCGGGACGGCCGCGTCCATGCGGCAGCACCTCCAGGCGGCGCTGGGCGTCTCTCCGAGCGCCTATCGGCGTACGTTCCGGGCGACGCCGGCGGCGGGTCGGACAGAGGCGGCTAGTGCGGCAGCGGCGGCGGCGGAATCAGGAAGTCTCCGCGGCTGACGGTCAGGCGCGGCGGGTGAAGGTCAGGACGGCTCGCGCCACCCGGCCGTGGTGGGCGTCGTCGGCGGCCTTCGCGAAGTCCTCGATGGGGTAGGTCCGGGTGACGAGCTCGTCCAGCAGGAGTCGTCCCTCGCCGTACAGGCGCGCGTAGAGGCCGATGTCGTGCTGAGGCCGCGAAGAGCCGTACCGGCAGCCCAGTATCGATTTGTCGAGGTAGAGCGAGGAGACCGAGAAGGACGCCTGCGCGTCGGCGGGCGGAACACCGAGCAGGACGGCCTGGCCGTGCCGGTCGAGGAGATCGATCGCCTGCCGGACGAGTCCCGTGTCGCCGACGCACTCGAAGGCGTGGTCCGCGCCGGTGGGCAGGATCGCGCGGACGGCGGCCCGGGTACCGGGCGCCGCGGTGGCGTCGACGAAGTGCGTGGCCCCGAAGCGCCGGGCGGCCGGCTCCTTGGCGGGGTCGGTGTCGACGGCCACGATGACCGACGCCCCCGCGAGGCGTGCCCCTTGGAGGACGTTGAGGCCGATACCGCCCGCGCCGATGACGACCACCGACTCGCCGTGGCGGACCGCGGCGCGGTTGAGGACCGCGCCGACGCCGGTCAGGACGGCGCAGCCGATCACGGCTGCCGAGGTCAGGGGCAGCTCCGCGGGGATCCTGACCGCTTGGACGGCCTTGACGACGGTGCGTTCGGCGAAGGCGGAGTTCGACGCGAACTGGTGGAGCCGGACGCCGCGCCGGGAGAACGGGCGCCCCGGCCGTCCGATCGACGTGCGGCACATGGTCGGGCGGCCGCGGTCGCACTCGCCGCACGTGCCGCAGGAGGCCAGGGTGGAAAGGGCGACGTGATCGCCCGGCGTGACGTGCGCGACGCCGGGGCCGACCGCCTCGACCACGCCGGCGCCCTCGTGGCCGAGGACGACCGGGAGGGGGTACGGAATGGTCCCGTCCACGACCGAGAGGTCGCTGTGGCAGAGCCCGGCGGCGGCCACGGCGACGAGGACCTCCCCCGGTCCCGGCTCACGCACCTCCAGGTCGTCGACGACGTGGGTGCGGTCGCCGTCGAAGATGACGCCTCGCATGGTGGTGTCCTCTCGGCCGGAACGGGCGGGGCGGGTGGTGGGGCAGTCGGGGTGGGTTGGGATGGGGCAGTCGGGCTGAGCGGGGCTGGAGGGGCGGGTGCACGGTCAGGAGGTCCAGACGACCGACTGGAGTTCGCTGTAGGCGTGCAGCGCGAAGGATCCGCCGTCGCGGCCGATGCCGCTCTCCTTGAATCCGCCGAAGGGGGTGTCCGGGTGCCGCTGAGCGGTGTTGATGCCGACGTTGCCGCTGCGCAGACGCGCGGCGAGGGCCCAGGCCCGGGCGCTATCGGCGCTGAAGACGTAGTCGTGAAGGCCGTACGAGGTGCCGTTCGCGATGCGGACGGCCTCGTCCTCGTCCTCGAAGGCGATCGCGACCACGACGGGCCCGAACAACTCCTCGCGGGCGACGGTCATGTCGGGGCGCGCATCGACGATGAGGGTGGGCGCGGCATAGAAGCCGGGTGCGATGTCGGGCCGGGCGCCGCCGGCGGCGATCCGGGCACCCTGCGCACGGGCTTCGGCGATGTACGCCTCGACGCGATCGCGTTGGGCGGCGGAGATCAGCGGACCGACGATCGTGGAGTTATCCACAGGGTCCCCGATCGTCAGTCGCCCGGCGTAGTGTGTGAGCGCGGTGACGACCTTCTCGTACAGCGATCGATGGACGAGCACCCGGGTCGGCGCCGTGCAGATCTGCCCGCTGTGGAATGACCATACCGAACCGACCGCCCCGACAGCCGACTTGAGCGCCTTTTCGTCGGCGTCCCCCAGGACGATGGCCGCACCTTTGCCGCCCAGTTCCATCAAGGTGCGCTTCATCGACCTCCCCGCGGACTCGGCGATCTTCTTTCCCACGGCGGTGGACCCGGTGAAGCTGACCATGTCGATGCCGGGGTGCGACACGAGCGCTTCGCCGGCGGCGGAGCCCGTTCCGGTGATGACGTTGAAGACACCGTCCGGGAGGCCGGCCTCCCGAAGGAGCGGACCGAGTTCGAGGCAGCTGAGGGGGTCCTGCGGCGCCGGCTTGGCGACGACCGCGTTCCCCATGGCCAGGGCGGGCGCGACCTTGCCCGCGAGATTGACGACCGGGAAGTTGTAGGAGGTGATGCAGCCGACGACGCCTACGGGGCGCCGGACCGCCGCGGCGCCGATCAGGCCGCCGGGGGCGAGCGGGCCGTCCGCGACGGGGCAGGGAGCGAGCGGGACGACGGCCGGCTCGACCGCTCCCCGCGCGTACCGGCGGAAGCGGTCCGCCGCCACGGGCACCTGCAGGGCGGAGGTGACGCGTGTCGTCGCTCCCGTCTCCGCTTGGAGGAGGCGTGCGAGTTCTTCTCCGCGTTCAGTGATCAGATCCGCTACCCGGTCCAGCACCGCGGCGCGCTCGCGCGGCGGTGTGCGGGACCAGCCGTCCTGAGCGGCCCGCGCGGCGGTCACGGCTCGGGCGACTTCGGCGGGAGTCGCCTCCGGGGCCTCCCCGACGACCTTCTCGGTCGCCGGATTGACAACTGGATAGTGCCCTTTTTCCGGCGTGTGCCAGGAGCCGTCGATCCAGTGGCCGTACGAGGTCATGGGCGCGGCTCCTTGGGCAGGCCGAGTACGCGCTCGGCGATGACGGTGCGCTGGATCTCGTCCGAGCCGCCGTAGATGGTGTCGGCGCGCGAGAAGAGGAACTGGCGCTGTTCGGCGTCCAGTTCGTAGGGCCGGCCGGGGCTCCAGTCGTACGGGCCCAGGGTGGCGGCCCGGCCCCGGACCTGCATGGCCAGTTCGCCGAGACGCTGGTGCCAGCGGCCCCACAGCAGCTTGGCGGCGCTGGGTGCTCCCGCGTCGCGGGCCTCGCCGAGGGTCCGCAGGGCGTTCCAGCGCATGGTGCGCAGCTCCGCCCATTGCCGTACGAGCCGGTCGCGCGTCACCGGTTCCGCTGCGGCTCCCGTTTCCAGGGCGAGTCGGATCACGTGGGTCAGCTCGGCGGCGAAGCCGATCTGCTGGGCGAGGGTGGACACGCCGCGTTCCCGCCCGAGGAGGTCCATCGCGACCCGCCAGCCGTTGCCCTCGCCGCCGACGAGGTGGTCGGCGTGGGCATCGGCCCCGTCGAAGAAGACCTCATTGAAGTCGGCGTCCCCGGACATCTGCCGGATCGGCCGGACCTCGATCCGGCCTGGCTGGTCCATCGGCACGAGCAGGAAGGAGAGTCCGTGGTGCCGGTGCGACCCTTCGGTGGTGCGGGCCAGCAGGAAGCACCAGTCGGCCTCGTGGGCGTGGGAGGTCCAGATCTTCTGTCCGGTGATCCGGTAGCCGCCGCCCGCGCCGGTCCGGACGGCGGCGGTGCGCAGGGAAGCGAGGTCGGATCCCGCTCCTGGTTCGCTGTAGCCCTGGCACCACAATTCCTCGCCGCGGGCGATGGCGGGGAGGAAACGGCGGCGCTGGTTGGCGTCGCCGTGGGCGAGAAGGGTCGGAGCGAGGAGGTTCTCGCCCATGTGGCCGAGACGAGCGGGGGCCTGGGCGCGGGCGTATTCCTCGGCCCACACGACCTGACCCGCCAGGGTCGCGGCGCGGTTGCCGTAGGTCCCGTGGGTGCGGTCCCAGCCGAGGCCGATCCAGCCGTCGGCGCCGAGCCGGCGCTCCCAGGCGCGGCGGCCGGGGGCGGAGTCCGCGGCGCGGTGCGCGGTGAGGTTCTCGGCGAGCCAGGCACGCGCTTCCCGTCGGAATGCCTCGTCCTCCGGCCCGAATGCGAAGTCCACGCTCTCTCCTCGTCAGGTTCGGGGCCTTCAGGCGTTGGGGCGTTCCTTGGCGGCGGCCGCCTTGGCCATGGCTTCCAGCCGGGTGAGCAGCGGCATGGGGTCGGTGCCGACGGTGCCCGGGAGGAAGTCGGCGATCTTCTCGGGGGTCCAGCCGCCTTCCGCGTAGGCCGCGCGCAGTTCGCGCGGCTGGGCCCAGACGGCGAGCTTGGGGCCGGCCACGGTGTAGACCTGCCCGGTGATGCCCTCGCCCCTGGCCCGGTCGCTCAGCAGGTAGACGACCAGGGCGGCGACGTCCTGCGGATCGCCGATCTCCGTCAGCTCCATCGGTACGTTGGCCGACATGCGGGTGCGGGCCACGGGGGCGACGCAGTTGGCGGTGACTCCGTATTTGCCGAGTCCGAGGGCGGCGCTGCGGACGAGGGAGATGATGCCGCCCTTGGCGGCGGAGTAGTTCGCCTGGGCCACGCTGCCCTGGTGGTTGCCGCTGGTGAAGCCGATGAGGGTGCCGGACCCCTGGCGGCGCATGGCGGCGGACGCGGCGCGGAAGACGGTGAAGGTGCCCTTCAGGTGGGTGGCGATGACCGGGTCCCACTCCTCCTCGGTCATGTTGAACAGCATCCGTTCCCGCAGGATGCCGGCGGCGCAGACGACGCCGTCGAGCCGCCCGTACCGGTCCAGGGCCGTATCGACGATCCGCAGGCCGCCGGTCATGGTCGACACGTCGTCCGCGAGGGCGACGGCCTCGCCGCCGGCCGCCTCGATCTCCTTGACGACGGCCGTGGCGATGTCGCTGGTGGGTGTGCCGCCGTCGATGGCCACGCCGTAGTCGTTGACGACGACTCTCGCGCCCTCGGCCGCGCAGGCCAGGGCCACGGCCCGGCCGATGCCACGGCCGGCGCCGGTGACGGCGACCACCTTGCCGGTCAGGAAGTTCCCCATGGGCGCCCCTCTCCGGGCATCCGGCGGACACGTCGCGGAAATCTCGCCGGACACGTCGCGGAGTTTCTGACGGACCGTTAGATTTTTGAGCAGAGCGGGCGCGGGCACAAGACCCGCACACGACCCGATCCACGGAGGGATCCCATGGCACTGCCGCAGGAGTTCCACGACATCGCCAAGCGAGTGAACAACTGGGGGCGGTGGGGCGAGGCCGATGAGATCGGCACGCTCAACCTCATCACGGACACGGTCGTCCGCGACGCCGCCTCGACGGTACGGACGGGCCGCCGCATCCCCTTGGCCCTGCCGCTGCGGCAGGACGGGGTGCAGACCGGGCTGATCCCCGGCCGGATCAATCCGCTGCACACCATGGTCGCGATCAACGCGGAGATGTTCGGGGCCGGCACCGTCGCCACGAGCGACGACATCGTGACGATGGGCCTGCAGGCGGCCACCCACTGGGACGGATTGCCGCACGTCTCGCACAGCGGGAGGATCTACAACGGCCGCCCGGCCGCGTCGATCACCGCCCACGAAGGGGCGACCCGCAACGGAATCGAGAACGCCCGGGACGTCGTCTCCCGAGGTGTCCTGCTCGACGTGGCCCGCGCGCGGGGCGTCGAACGGCTGGACGCCGGCCACGCCGTCACCCCCGAGGATCTCGACAGGGCGGAGGAAATGGCCGGAGTGACGGTTCGCGCGGGCGACATCGTGCTCGTACGGACGGGGCAGATGCGGCTGTATCTGGCGGGCGAGAAGCAGGCGTACAGCTATCCGTCGCCCGGGCTGTCGATCCGCACACCCGAGTGGTTCCACGCGCGCGATGTCGCCGCGGTCGCCAACGACACGCTCACCTTCGAGATCTTCCCGCCGGAGATCTCCGACCTCTGGCTTCCGGTGCACGCTCTGCATCTGGTCGAGATGGGGATGCTCCAGGGCCAGAACTGGAACCTTGAAGAGCTGTCGAATGCCTGCGCGGGGGAACGGCGTTACGCATTCCTGCTGGCCGCCACACCGGAGCCGTTTGTCGGCGGCGCGGGTTCCCCGGTCGCACCGGTCGCGGTCCTCTGAGAGGCGATCCCACCCGGACGGCCCATCGCGCGGCGACCCTCGCGTGCGCACCCGACCGACGGGGCACGACCGACCCACCCGACTCACCGACTCCACCGGCCCATGAAGGACGGGCGGGCGGCGACGCGCCGATGCGCACCCCGAGCACGGCACCGCACGTCGCCGCCAGCTCCGGCGCCGAAGCCCTGTACGCGCCGGATCGCGACCCGCACTCGCCAAGGCAGCCCAGTACGCAACGGGCCTCTCGACGTCCCCTCGCAACGAATCGCTGCGTCCAAGGGTGATCACGTGGACACTTCACGTCAACACCTGGTCTGGACTTTGTCGACTAAGCCCTATTTGTCACGGCGCGCGGCGACTCGAAGGCGCCGACCCAGGAAGCGGCCCTGCGGTCGACCTCGCACCAGATGCGCTTGCCGTTGCCTTCCGCCTGCCAGCCCCAGCGGTCGGCGAGGCCGTCCACCAGCTCCAGCCCCCTGCCACCGGTGTCATCGCCCTCCGCACGCCGTCGGCGGGGCGGGCGGGAGCTGATGTCGGCGACCTCGACACGGACGGTGCCGGAGCGGGCCTCGGCGGGGCCGGCGTCCGGGAAGAGCATGCGCAGCACGGCAGGGCAGCCGGTGTGCACCACGGCGTTGGTGACGAGTTCCGAGATCAACAGGATCAGCGTCTCGGCCAGGGGCTCGTCGACGCCTATCCCGGAACCGGCCAGCCGCGACCTCGCCCACTTGCGGGCCCGCCCCACCTCCGCGGGGTCGGCCCGGACCTCCATCTGCATCTGAAGCACCTGCACCGCTCACACCATCCGAACCGGCGGACACAACGCCTCGCGTCTCCGAGGGATCACGGAACGTGATCCCCTTCCAAGACAGCATGGTTGACGCTCAGTCACCTCAACAAGCGCTTCAGGCATATTCCGGCGCAAAGGAGTATGCGTACTGCATACTGTGCGACGCGCGCTGCGGAGACTCGAACATCGAGGGACTACGGGCCCCGTTCCGATACGAGCGTCAGAAATTTCCCCGTCCGACATCGCCACATGGGCAACGTCCGACCCTCTGCGCCTCTGAACCACTCGCATCCTAGGGAGAGTACCGGAGGGCGGGCCCGACTCCAGCCTGTGATGAGTAACGCCCAGGACACAGCCTGATATCGACGGCCTGTGATCGGTTATGTATGACATGACCGGCATTTCACCCATGCCGATTACGGCGTGACATTTTCTCCATCCGGCCTTCATCCAAAACATCGGGCGGAACTTCCGACTCTCCGCTCATGAGCAGGTTGTTCGCCAGGAATTCCTCCGCTTCGGCGGCCCCGAGCCACTGACCGGTCCGTATCCAGGCGCGTTTGAGATGCAGGTGCACATCCGCCGCCCAGGTGAAGCCAAGACCACCGTGCACTTGCAGACAGTCACGGGCATTGCCCACAGCAGCACTGTCCGCGAGCAGCTTCGCGCCGGCGATATCGGCCGGGTCCGCGGTGAGCGAGGCGGCGTAGACGCTCACGCGAGCGATCTCCAGGCGTATGTGCATGTCCGCGCAGAGATGTTGGACGGATTGGAACGCGCCGATCGGCCGGCCGAACTGCGTGCGGTGCCGGGCATGGGTGACGGCCATCTCGACGGTGCGCCGGGCGCTGCCGAGTTGCTGCGCGGCGGTCAGCAAAGCGGCCTCGTGGCGCAGCCGAACGGTGTCGGTCGTCACGTCGGCGGCATCGGTCGTGACGTCGACGAAGCCGGTAGTCCCATCGATGTCGCCGGTCGCCGCGTCGGGCGCGACCGGCACCAAAGACGCTGGAAGCCGCCCGACATGGTGCAGGGGCGTTGCCGGATCGACGGACCGGAGGGGGCTCGCCCCCAGCACGCCGGGGGCCTTGCCCGGTCCGGTCTCGACCAGGCGTGCCGTCGCGCCGTCGAGCAGCAGCACGGCGTCCGCCGACACGAGGTGCTCGACCGGGCCGGGCCGGTCCACGGCCGTGACGATCCGGGCGCCGTCGGCGGCACCGGGCAGCAGGCCCGCGGCGAGGTGGGTGGCGACCAGCGGGCCCGGCAGCAGGGCGCACCCGGCCTCCTCGAAGAGGAGCACGGCCTCGGGCAGCCCGAGGCCCACTCCGCCGTGCTCCTCCGGCAGCCGCAGCGCGAAGAGGCCGGCGTGCCCCAGCTCCCGCCACAGCTCCCGGCCAGGGCCCTCGGCGGCCTCCGGGCCGCCGTCGACGAGGGCCCGCAGGCGCTCGCGCGGGAACCGCGCCGCCAAGAGGTCGCGCATGCCCGCCTGGAGCGCGCGCTGGTCGTCGGTCGGCCGGAAATCCATCAACACCGTCCCTTGGGCAGGCCGAGGAGCCGCTCGGCGACGATGTTCCGCTGGATCTGGGATGTGCCGGCGGCGATCGTGTAAGAGAGCGAGGAGAGGCGGCCCTCGGTCCACTCATGGCCGGTGTCGAGGGATTGCGGCCCCAGGACCTCGGCCGCCGCCTCGTACAGCTCCTGGCGCGCTGTGGAGTAGCGCAGCTTGAAGACGGAGCCCGCGGTGCCCGGCACACCGTCCCGTCCGCCGCGCGCGGCGTGCTCGGCCTCGCTCACGTTCCACTGCGTCAGCCTCCACAGCGCGCCGAACTCGGCGTGCAGCCGTCCCAGCCTGCGGCGCAGCACGGCGTCGTCCCATCGGCCGTTGGCGCGTGCCGCCCGCGCGAGACGGGTCAGGGTGCGGCGACAGGCCACGACCTCCCCCACGAAGGCCGTGCCGCGCTCGAAGGAGAGGGTGACCATGGTGACGCGCCAGCCGTCGTTCTCGGCGCCGAGCCGGTGGTCCACGGGGATGCGTACCTCGTCGAGGAACACCTCGGCGAACTCCGTCGACCCGGCGAGGGTCCGCAGGGGCCGCACGGTCACCCCGGGGGTGTCCATGGCCAGGGCGAGCCAGGAGATGCCCCGGTGGCGGGGGGCAGCGGGGTCGGTACGGACGAGCAGTTCGCACCAGTCGGCGACCTCGGCGTGCGAGGTCCACAGCTTGCTGCCGGTGACGACGTAGGAGTCGCCGTCGCGAACGGCGCGGGTGTGCAGGGCGGCGAGGTCGGAGCCGGCCTCGGGCTCCGAGAAGCCCTGGCACCAGACCTCCTCGCCGCGCAGGATCGGCGGCAGCCAGCGCGCCCGCTGCTCGGCGGTTCCTTCCGCCGCGATGGTGGGACCGGCGTGGAGCAGGCCGACGAAATTGGCGCCCACATAGGGCGCGCCGGCCCGTTCGGTCTCCTCCAGGAAGATCAGGTGCCGGGTGGGCCCGGCGCCCTGGCCGCCGGCGTCGGTGGGCCAGTGCAGCCCGGCGTAGCCGGCGTCGTGGAGGGCGCGTTGCCAGGAGAGGTCGTAGGAGCGGCGGGCGGGCCAGTCCGTGGCGGGCGGCGCGGGGGGAAGTCCCGGCAGTGTTCTCCTCAGCCAGGAACGGAGTTGTCGCCGGAATTCCTCATCGGCTTCCGTGGTGAGGAGGTCCATCGGGCGCTCACACGCCGGTCCGGTCGAGGTCCAGGCCGAGCATGCGGATCGCGTTGCCGCGCATCAATTTGTGGACCGTTTCGTCGTCCAGGCCCCGCACATGGTCCAGCGCGACGTCCTTGGTGTGGGGGAAGGTCGAGTCGACATGGGGATAGTCGGTTTCGAAGGTGGCGTTGTCGCGTCCGACGGCGTCGAGCGAGGCGACTCCGTGTTTGTCGCGGAAGAAGCAGCAGAAGATCTGCCGGTAGTAGTACGTGGAGGGTGGTTCGGGGATCAGGTCGCGCACTCCGCCCCAGGCCCGGTGTTCCCTCCATACGTCGTCGGCGCGCTCCAGGGCATAGGGAATCCATCCCATCTGACCCTCGCTGTAGGCGAGTTTGAGGCGCGGGAATTTCACGAGCACGCCGCTGAAGAGGAAGTCGGCCATCGACGCCATGGCGTTGTTGAACGAGAGCGTGGCTTGTACGGCGACGGGTGCGTCCGGGGAGGCGGCGGGCATTTGCGAGGACGAGCCGATGTGCATGTTGACGACGGTTCCCGTCTCCTGGCAGGCGGCGAAGAACGGGTCCCAGTAGCCGGAGTGGATGCTGGGCAGGCCCAGGTGGGTGGGGATCTCGCTGAAGGTCACGGCCCGTACGCCGCGGGCGGCGTTGCGCCCGATCTCGGCGACGGCGAGATCGATGTCCCACAGAGGGATGAGGCACAGCGGAATCAGGCGTCCGCCACTGTCGCCGCACCACTCCTCGACCATCCAGTCGTTGTAGGCCCGTACGCACGCCAGGGCCACGTCCTTGTCGTGGGCCTCGGCGAAGGTCTGGCCGCAGAAGCGCGGGAAGGTGGGGAAGCACAGGGACGCCTCGACGTGGTTGAGGTCCATGTCCTTCAGCCGTTCCGCCGGGTCCCAGCAGCCGGGCCGCATCTCGGCGCGAGTGATGCCCTCCAGGGTCATGTCGTCGCGGTCGAAGCCGACGGCGGCGATGTTGCGCTTGTACGGGAAGGCGAGGTCCTCGTAGACCCACCAGTCGACGGGTGGCCCCTCGGGATCCATGGTCATGGTGTATTTGCCGGCCACATAGGCGAGTTCACCGATCCCGGTGGTGAGGGAGCGCGGCCCGCGGTCGCGGTAGCGGGCGGGGAGCCAGGCGTCGAAGAGGTGGGCGGGCTCGATCACGTGGTCGTCGACGCTGACGATGCGCGGCAGTTCCATCGGGACCCCTCTCGAACCTAACTGACGGTGCGTCAGACATGAGGCTAGCCCCCACCCCCTGGACCGACAAGGCACGACGCCCTACGCTTCCCGCCACGCCTGCCGCCCAGTAAGTCGACGCGGGGAGCTTCCATGACCGGTACCGCCGACCTGGCCGCCTCCCGCACCCTCTGGGAGCTGCTGGAGGGCCGCGTGGGCCGCACTCCCGGCGCCCTCGCCCTCATCCAGGCCGACGACCCCGGTCCCACCGGCGCCGACCGGAGCGTCACCTACGGCGCGCTGCGGGACCGGGCGGAGCGCGTTGCGGCGGGGCTGTACGGGCTCGGGGTGCGGCCGGGCAGCCGGGTGGCCTGGCAGCTGCCCACCCGCATCGAGACGGTCGTCCTGACCTTCGCCCTGGCCCGCCTCGGCGCCACACAAAGCCCGCTCATCCCCTTCCACCGCGACCGGGAGGTCGGCCACGCGCTCCGCGCCACGGAGGCCGGGTTCCTCGCGGTGCCCGGCGTGTGGCGGGGCTTCGACCACCGCGTGATGGCCTGCCGGCTCGCCCTCGCCCTGCCCTCACCGCCGCTGGTGTTCACGGCCTACGACACGCTCCCGGAAGGCGACCCGGCGATCCTCCCGCCACCACCGGCCGACGGCACCTCCGTCCGCTGGATCTACTGGACGTCCGGCACCACCTCCGACCCCAAGGGCGTCCTGCACACGGACCGGAGCCTCATCGCCGCCGGCACCTCCCTCGCCCGCGCCCTGCGCCCGGCCCCGGACGACGTCGGCTCCATGGCCTTTCCCTACGCCCATGTCGCAGGCCCCGACTACACCGTCATGCTGCTGCTGTGCGGTTTCCCGTGCCTGCTCCTGGAGCACTTCGCACTCCCCGGCTCGCTCGGCGCCTACCGCCGCCACGGCGTGACCATCGCGGGCGGCTCCACCGCCTTCTACTCGATGTTCCTCACCGAGCAGCGCAAGGAACCCACCCGCGCGATCGTTCCCACCCTCCGCCTGATGGCCGGCGGCGGCGCGCCCAAGCCGCCCGAGCTCTACCACCAGGTCGTCGGCGAACTGGGCTGCCGGCTCACCCACGGCTACGGCATGACCGAAGCCCCGATGATCACCATGGGCGACCCGGACGACACCACCCGGCACCTGGCCACCACGGAGGGCCGGCCGCCCGACGGGATGCGGATCCGCGTGGTCGACGCGGACGGCGAGCCCGTACCGCCCGGCACGGACGGCCACGTACGGCTGCGCGGCGAAGCCGTCTGCCGCGGCTACCTCGACCCCGCGCAGACCGCCGAAGCGTTCGACACGGACGGCTTCCTCATCACCGGCGACCTCGGCCACCTCACCACCGACGGCCATCTCGTGCTCACCGGACGCGCCAAGGACGTCATCATCCGCAAGGGCGAGAACGTCTCCGCCCCGGAGATCGAGCACCTCCTACGGGGCCACCCCGCCGTCGAGGACGTCGCCGTCATCGGCCTGCCGGACCCCACGCGCGGCGAACGCGTCTGCGCGGTCGTCCAGCAGCCCGCAGGTGCCGCGCCGCTCACCCTCGGCGGCCTCGCGTCCTACCTCCGCGACGGCGGCCTGGCCGTGCACAAGATCCCCGAACAGCTGGAGCTGGTCGAGGCACTGCCGCGCGACAACACGCTGCGCAAGGTCCTCAAGCACGAGCTGCGCGAGCGCTACACCGACGGACCGGGGACGGATCAGCCCGCCCGGTAGGTGGCCGTGGCCTGGTCGAAGTAGCCGTCCACCGAGCGCTGTTCGTTCATCGGGCCGATGACCTGGAGCACGTGGTAGCTGCCGTCCAGGATCATCGCGGAGTTGCGCACGTAGACCTGGCGGCCACTGCTGTCGTTCCAGTTGAAGGTGCCCTCCGCCGACGCCGTCCGGCCGACGCCGTCGCGGCGCAGCCCGGAGGCGGCCGACCAGGAGGAGGAGCGGTAGGCCTCCAGCTCGGGCTCCTTGTTCTGCTGGTAGGCCATCGGATCCCCGCCGAAGCCCGCCACCTTGTCCCGGCCCGGCACGACGATCAGCTGGAAGTCACCGTCGGCGTAGACGACCTGGCCGCGGTCGTTCGCGCCGCGGCGCTGCCAGTCCTTGTCGACCGCCACGGTGAACCCCTTGGGGTCCTGCCGCAGGGAGAAGCCCTCCGCGACCCCGCCCGGCTCGGCCGCCGCACCCGGGGAGGGTGAGGACCGGGACAGCTGGGACTGCCGGGCGGCCTGGGGAGAACCGGAGGATACCGACCGCGCCGTCCCTCCCGTCGGGGCCGCGCTCATCACACCGGCCGCGCCCGTACGGTCCGCGGGCGCCCGCCCGGCGCTGTCGTCCGCGCCCGGCATGAACAGCACCGCGTACAGCACCGCGCCGATCAGCACGAGCAGTATCAGCCCGAGCAGCACCCGGCCGAGGCCACGGGAGGTGCGCCGGGTGGGCACGCGCTGCTCCTGGAGGTGCCCCGTCGCGGGGGTTCGGGGGCGCGGCCGCTCCTGCTCCTTGACGGTCTTCTTGTGCCGGCCGTGCGCGGTGGCCGCCGCCGGGTCCGCGGCGGTGGCCTGGCGGCCGCGTCTGCGGCGCACGAGTTCGCCCTTGCGCCGGACGATGGGCAGCCGGTGCTGGTCGGCGGGCCCGCCCGGCCCGATCGAGGGCACGGTGACCGCGCGGCTGCCGAGGTCCGGTTCCGGCGCCGACCGGATCAGGGACCGCAGCCACCCCCGGAGCTCCCCGAACTCCGGGCGCTCGGCCGGGTCCTTGCGCATCAGCGACTCGACGACGGGCCGCAGCGCGCCGCACTCCTCCGCGAACGCGGGCGGCTCGGCGCACACGAGCCGTACCAGCTCGGCGGTGCTCTCCTCCGGGTACGGGGCGTGCCCCTGCACGACGCGGAAGAGCAGGGCGCCCAGCGCCCAGAGGTCGGCGGCGGGGCCGACGGGAGGTGCCAGCTGCCAGCTCTCCTGCACCGGCCACGCCTGCTCCGGCGCCCAGCGCTCGGTGACGGGCCCGACCACGACCAGCCGGGCCTGCCGCGCCCGTTCGGCGGCGAGGGCGCTCGTGGGCTGTCCGCCACCGTCCCACCCGGCGGCGGGCACCGGGACCTCACCGGCGTACGGGCCGGAGCCGGACCGGTCTCCCGCGTCCCCCGCCGAAAGCTCCTCCGACGACGGCGACGGGGACGGCGACGGGGACGGGTATGGCCCAGTGGGGTGAGCCTCCGAAGCCGCATCGGGCGGTGGCGTCTTCTGCCCGGGTACGGCCCCGGGTGCCCCACCTGGCCGGGTGAGGGAGGGACGGCCGGAGGACGTGCCGTGCGGGAGGGAGTCGGCGGTCCCGGGCGCGGGTGCGGGGGCGGTGCCGCTGGCGGCGCTGCCACCGCCCCAGGTGGACGCGCCGGTGGAGGTGGGCGGCGCGCCCTCCGCCGCGGCG
>NZ_JAGGOL010000164.1 GCF_018614525.1 Streptomyces sp. ISL-11 | reverse complement strand
GCCCCCCGGCCCCGCCCGGCGGGTCCTGCCGGAGGCGCGGCGGTTCCTGGGGCGGCGCAAGCGGGTGCTGCTGGGGCTCGGCGGCTGGTCGTTGCTGGAGGCCGCGCAGACCTTCCTCGGCGGCTACGGCGTGGCCCGCGCCCTCGACGACGGGTTCCTGGCGGGACGGCCCGGTGCCGGGCTGGGCTGGCTGGCCGTCGCGGCCGTGACGATCGTCGTCGGCGGGTCGGCCATGGGCGGAGTGTTCCGCGGGCTGGCCGACCTCGTCGAACCCCTCCGCGACGGGCTGGTGCGCCGGGTGGTGTCGAGGTCGCTGCGGGAGGCGGTGACCGGCTCCGCGCCGGCGGACAGCGCCGTGGTCTCCCGGCTGACCCACCAGACGGAGCTGGCCCGCGACAGCTTCGCGGGCCTGGTCCTGGTGGCCCGGTCCTTCGTCTTCACCGCCGCCGGCGCACTGCTCGGCCTGGCCTCCCTCGCGCCGCTCCTGCTGCTGGTCGTCGTGCCGCCGCTGGTGCTGGGGCTGGGCCTGTTCGTGGCGACCTTGGCGCCGATGGCCGCCCGCCAGCAGGACTTCCTCGGCGCGGACGAGCGCCTGTCCACCGAGTTCGGCGCACTCGCCGGGGGGCTGCGCGACGTGGTGGCGTGCGGCGCCGAACGGCGGGCGGCCGACCGGACGGGTGCCCTCGTCGACGCCGAGGTACGGGCGGCCCGCTCGCTGGCCGGCTGGGCGGCGGTGCGGTCCCTGGCGCTCGGCGTGGCCGGGCAGCTGCCGGTGGTGCTGCTGCTCGTCGCCGCGCCCTGGCTGCTCGACCGGGGGCTGACGGCCGGTGAACTGCTCGGCGCGCTCACCTATCTGATGCAGGCGCTGCTGCCCGCCCTGCACACCCTGATGAACGCGCTCGGGGCCTCCGGGACCCGGCTGCTGGTGGTGCTCGACCGCCTCACGTCCGGCGCGGAGGGCGACGGGATGCCGCCGCCGGCGCCGGTGACGGCCCCCGCGCCCCCGCCGCGCGTCGAACTGCGGTCGGTGACCTTCGCCTACGGTCCGCGCGCCCAGCCCGTCGTACGCGACCTCGACCTCGTGGTGGAGCCCGGCGAGCACCTGGTCGTGGTCGGGCCCAGCGGCATCGGCAAGTCCACGCTGACGGCACTGGTCGCCGGGATGCTCGTACCGGACCGGGGCGAGGTGCGCGTCGCCGGGGAGCCCGTGGGCGCGAGCACGGGACGGCGCGTGCTGATCCCGCAGCAGGCGTACGTGTTCACCGGCACCCTCCGCGAGAACCTCCTCTATCTCCGGCCGGGCGGGGCGGGTGAGGCGGAGGTGGCGGCCTCGGTGTCGGCGGTGGGCCTGGACGAGCTGGCGGAACGGCTGGGCGGGCCGGACGCCGAACTCGACCCCGCCGCGCTGTCGCAGGGGGAACGGCAGCTCATCGCGCTGGGCCGGGCGCATCTGTCCCCGGCCCCGCTCGTCCTGCTGGACGAGGCGACCTGCCATCTGGACCCGGTCGCGGAGGCCCGCGCCGAGCGCGCCTTCGCCGCCCGGCCCGGCACGCTGATCGTGGTGGCCCATCGGATCAGCTCCGCACGCCGGGCCGACCGGGTGCTGGTGATGGACGGCGCCCGCGCCGTCTGCGGGCGCCATCACGAACTGCTCGGTTCCTCGGCCCTCTACCGGGATCTGGTGGGGCGCTGGCACGCGGGAACGGCCTGAGCCGGTGACCGGCCCGCCCGTGCCGTACGGGCGGGCCGGCCACCGCCCTCACACCCAGCCCGCCCCTCGCGAGATGCGGATGGCGTCGACGCGGTTGCGGGCCCCCGTCTTGCGGGTGATCGCCGCCAGGTAGTTGCGCACGGTCCCGTTCGAGAGGTGCAGACTCCGGGCGATCTCCCCGATGGAGGCGCCCTCCGCGGCGAGCGAGAGCACGCTCAGCTCCCGTTTGGTCAGCGGGATCTCGGAGGCGGCCAGGAAGCCGAAGCCCAGGGACTCGTCGATGTACTGCTCGCCCTTCGCCACCCGCCTTATGCCTTCCACCAAGCGGTCAGGAGAAGCGTTTTTGCTCAAGTACCCCAGGGCCCTCTCCTCGAACGCCCGGCGCAGCGTCCCCGGCCGCTCCGCCGACGCCAGGGCCAGCAGGGCCGATGTGCCGCCCCCCACGCAACATCGGGCCGACAGTTCCCGCAGGACCCGTGAGCCCTCCGGGTCGTGGCTGTCCATGTCGACCACGCACACATCGGGCAGCTGCGTCCGGGACGTGGTCACGGCGCGCTGCCAGGACGCCGACGAGACCTCCAGATCCGGCTCTCTGCCGATGCATGCCGCCAGTGCCGCGCGCAGCAGATAGGTGTCGTGCACTAGAAGCACCCGGATCACGTCCCCCGCCCTCCCCGCTTCCGGTGCGGCGGGCGCTGCACCGGTCACGCCGATAAGTCATACCGGCGTCTGCCACGGTCGCGGGTGCGGATAACTGACCTCCGGGGGGCGCAAGGGCGCACGTTTCTCGCCATGCGCGCCCCAAGTTCACTCGAACGCGCCCCCCGGAATCTCTTGCGTTTCCTTAACGGGTGAGCGTGATCAGCCGGCAGACCGTTTCGATGTCGATCCGCACCTGGGCGATGGACGCGCGCCCCGACAGCCAGGTGATCAGCGCCGAGTGCCAGGTGTGCTCGATGACGCGGACGGCCGAGAGCTGCTCGGGAGTGGGCGGCCCGCCGGGCCCCATCGCGTCCAGGATGATCGCCGTGGTGAGCCGGGAGACCGTGTCGACCTCGGCGCTCACCGATCGGTCGGCGAAGGTGAGGGCGCGCACCATCGCGTCGGCCAGGTGCGGCTCGCGCTGCATCGCGCGGAAGGCCCGCATCAGGGTCTGTGCCACGCGCGCCGCCGGGTCCTCCTCCGTCGGCGGGCGCTTGCGCAGCGTCTCGTGCAGCTGCTGGAGCTGGTCCTCCATCGTGGCGACCAGCAGATGGACCTTGGAGGGGAAGTAGCGGTAGAGCGTGCCGAGGGCGACGCTGGAGGACTCGGCGACCTCCCGCATCTGCACGGCGTCGAAGCCGCCGCGGATCGCCAGCCGGGTGGTGGCGTCCAGGATCCGGCGGCGCCGGGCCTCCTGACGCTCGGTCAGGGCGACGGCGGACGTGACGGGCGCGGCCGGAGCGGTCGCCGACTTGGATTCCGTAGTCATATGTCCCATTCCGTGGCAATCCATCCAGCGGTGTCTGTGCGGCCCGGACGGCACAGCATGGCAGGGGCCGGGTCGTGGCGCGAATCACCCGATCCGGTCCTGCCGGCCGTTTCCCCGGCCGGTAGATTCAAGGCTTCCGGACGACCCAGTCTGAAACTTGTTCTAGATTAGCGCGACCGGTTACGCTCCGGCGGGAACAGCAGCGAGAAGGAGGCCGGGAGTGACCGCTGAGGCCACGGAGGCAGCACTCGCGCGAGAGGGCGGCCTCCTGGACGGGGACACCGACCGCCCGCTGCGGATCGCGCTGCTCACGTACAAGGGGAACCCGTTCTGCGGCGGTCAGGGCGTGTACGTACGCCACCTCTCCCGCGAACTCGCCCGCCTCGGCCACAGCGTCGAGGTCATCGGCGCCCAGCCGTACCCCGTCGTCGACGAGGGCGTCACCCTCACCGAGCTCCCGAGCCTCGACCTCTACCGCCAGCCGGATCCCTTCCGCACGCCCCGACCGGGCGAGTACCGCGACTGGATCGACGCGCTGGAGGTCGCCACGATGTGGACCGGCGGCTTCCCCGAGCCGCTCACGTTCAGCCTGCGCGCGCGCCGTCACCTCGCCGCACGGCGCGGCCGGTTCGACGTCGTGCACGACAACCAGACGCTCGGCTACGGGCTCCTCGGCGGCCCCACCGCGCTGGGCGCGCCGCTCGTCACCACGATCCACCACCCCATCACCGTCGACCGGCGCCTGGACCTCGCCGCCGCGCCCGACTGGAAGCGCCGCGCCTCCGTGCGCCGCTGGTACGGCTTCACCCGCATGCAGAAGCGGGTGGCCCGGCGGCTGCCGTCCGTGCTGACCGTCTCCGGCTCCTCGCGCCAGGAGATCGTCGACCACCTCGGCGTCGAGGCCGGGCGGGTCCACGTCGTCCACATCGGCGCCGACACCGACCTCTTCTCCCCGGACCCCTCCGTCGCGGAGGTGCCCGGCCGCATCGTCACCACCTCCAGCGCCGACGTCCCGCTCAAGGGCCTGGTCCACCTGGTCGAGGCGCTCGCCACGGTGCGCGCCGGCAACCCCGCCGCCCACCTCGTGGTCGTCGGCCGGCGCGCCGAGAACGGACCGGTCGCCGCGGCGATCGAGCGGTACGGGCTCGAAGGCGCCGTCGAGTTCGTCAAGGGCATCACCGACGCGGAACTGGTCGACCTGGTGCGCTCGGCGCAGATCGCGTGCGTGCCCTCGCTGTACGAGGGCTTCTCCCTGCCGGCGGCGGAGGCCATGGCCACGGGCACGCCGTTGGTGGCCACCACCGGCGGCGCGATCCCGGAGGTCGCCGGCCCCGACGGCGAGACCTGCCTGGCCGTACCGCCGGGCGACGCGCCCGCGCTGGCCGCGGCGCTCTCCCGGCTGCTGGCCGACCCGGACCTGCGCACCCGGCTCGGCGCGGCGGGCCGCCGCCGTGTGCTGGCCCGCTTCACGTGGCGTCAGGCGGCGATCGGCACGGTGGAGCGCTACCGCGAGGCGATGGCCCTGGCGGGTGGCGGTGCGGGTGCCCTCGCGGGCGGCGGTGCGGCCGGCCGGCCGTCCGGCAGGCGCGACTAGTGGGCCCCGTGGCCACGACGGGGCATGCCGCCGGCTCGACGCGGCCGCACACCATGGGAACCACCCCGGCCCGGCACCGCCGGGCAACTCCGCCGTGGTGGCCCGCCGTCGCGGCGGAGAGAGTTTCCGCCCGCGAGGGTGAGGACGCGGACGGCGGATTCCGGTGGTGCCGGACCGGCCGTCACGGCCGTGGTGTCCCGTCGCTGCCGGGCCCGTGGCCCGCCGCCGCGACGGACGGGGCTTCCGGCCGTTCTTCCCACCGCGACGGCGAGGACACGGACGGCGGACCCGGCGGTGCCGAACCGACCATGTCTCCTCACCCCGGGCCGGGCGCAGCCCACCCCGTACCGGGCGCACCCTTGACCGAGCCGGGCGCAGCCCATACCCCTTTCCCGCCGGACGAAAGCAAGGACCCGTGCTGACCGTCGATTTCTCCCGCTTCCCGCTCGCCGCAGGCGACCGCGTCCTCGATCTGGGGTGCGGCGCGGGCCGGCACGCCTTCGAGTGCTACCGGCGCGGAGCGCGGGTCGTCGCCCTCGACCGCAACGCCGAGGAGATACGCGAGGTCGCCAAGTGGTTCGCCGCCATGGAGGAGGCCGGTGAGGCGCCGGCCGGTGCCACGGCCACCGCCATGGAGGGCGACGCCCTCGCCCTGCCCTTCCCCGACGAGAGCTTCGACGTCGTCATCATCTCCGAGGTCATGGAGCACATCCCCGACGACAAGGGCGTGCTCGCGGAGATGGTCCGCGTCCTCAAGCCCGGCGGCCGCATCGCCGTCACCGTGCCGCGCTACGGGCCCGAGAAGGTCTGCTGGGCGCTCTCGGACGCGTACCACGAGGTGGAGGGCGGCCACATCCGCATCTACCGGGGCGACGAACTCCTCGACCGGATGCGTGAGGCCGGCCTGGAGCCGTACGGCACCCACCACGCGCACGGCCTGCACAGCCCGTACTGGTGGCTCAAGTGCGCCTTCGGCGTCGACAACGACAAGGCGCTGCCGGTCCGCGCATACCACAAGCTGCTGGTCTGGGACATCATGAAGAAGCCCAAGGCCACCCGGATCGCCGAGCAGATCCTGAACCCCGTCATCGGCAAGAGCTTCGTCGCCTACGCGACCAAGCCGCAGCTCGGTGAGGCGGCCGCCAAGTGACCACCTACAGCCGCGGCCCCGGCCGCACCGAGCGCCTCGTCCTGCCCGGCGTGCTCACCGCCGACCAGGCCGTCCGGACCGTGGCGGCCGTCGCCGCCGTGCAGCGCGAGGACGGCGCCATACCGTGGTTCCGGGGCCACCACCTCGACCCGTGGGACCACATCGAGGCCGCCATGGCCCTGGACGCCGCCGGCGAGCACGCCCGCGCGGAGGTCGCCTACCGCTGGCTCGCCGACCACCAGAACCCCGACGGCTCCTGGTACGCCGCCTACGCCGACGGTGCCGCCGACGAGCCCACCGACCGCGGCCGGGAGACCAACTTCGTCGCCTACGTCGCCGTCGGCGTCTGGCACCACTACCTCTCCACCGGGGACGACGCCTTCCTCGACCGCATGTGGCCGACCGTCTTCGCCGCCGTGGAGTTCGTCCTCCAGCTCCAGCAGGCCGGCGGCCAGATCGGCTGGAAGCGGGAGGAGGACGGCACGGACGTCACCGACGCCCTGCTCACCGGCTCCTCCTCCATCCACCAGGCGCTGCGCTGCGCCCTCGCCATCGCCGAGCACCGCGAGGAGCCCCAGCCCGACTGGGAGCTGGCGACCGGCCTGCTGGCGCACGCGATCCGCCACCACCCCGAGCGGTTCCTCGACAAGAGCCACTACTCCATGGACTGGTACTACCCGGTCCTCGGCGGCGCGCTCACCGGCGCGGCGGCCAAGGAGCGCATCGAGGAGGGCTGGGACCGCTTCGTGGTGCCCGGCCTCGGCGTGCGCTGCGTCCTGCCCAACCCGTGGGTGACCGGCGGCGAGAGCTGCGAACTGGCCCTCGCGCTGTGGGTGATGGGCGAGTCCGACCGGGCCGTGGAGATCCTCCAGTCGATCCAGCACCTGCGGGCCGAGAACGGCATGTACTGGACCGGCTACGTCTTCGACGACGACGCCGTCTGGCCGGAGGAGCTCACCGCCTGGACGGCGGGCTCCCTGTTGCTGGCCGCGGCGGCGCTCGGCGGCGACGAGGCGACGACGGCCGTCTTCGGCGGCGAACGCCTGCCCTCCGGGCTGGAGCCGGACTGCTGCGGGAACTGACGGCGCGACCGGAACGCCTCGTCGCACAAAGGGCGTTGTCAGTGGCGGGTCCTACAGTGACGTCATGACCAAGCTGAGCCATGACCG
The DNA here is from genome assembly GCF_018614525.1 of Streptomyces sp. ISL-11. Lineage (GTDB taxonomy): Bacteria > Actinomycetota > Actinomycetes > Streptomycetales > Streptomycetaceae > Streptomyces. Next base: position 15,787 of record NZ_JAGGOL010000164.1, on the reverse strand, counting down.
CTACTGTTCCGAGGTCGTCCGGCAGACGGAGCTGCTCCGCTCCGCGCTGCGCGGGGCCGACCTCACCGCCGCCGTGCCCACGTGTCCCGAGTGGACGCTGGCCCACCTCCTGCTGCACCTCGGCCAGGCCCACCGGTACGCCGAGGGGCTCGTACGGACGAGGACCACCGAGTTCGAGGTGCCGGCCGGCGTCGGGGGCCCCCCGGTGCCCGGGCCGGGCGACCCGGCGCTCGACGCCGGTGTCGCCGCCTTCGACGCCTGGCTCGCCGAGGGTGCCGAGACCGTGGCGAAGACCCTGCGCGAGGCGGGGCCCGACTCCCCGGCGTGGACGTTCGGCGCGACGCAGACCGCCTCCTTCTGGGCCCGCCGGATGACGCACGAGACGGTGATGCACCGCGCCGACGCCGAGGGCACCACCGGCGTGGAGTTCGCCGTCGCCCAGGACGTCGCGGCGGACTGCGTCGACGAATGGCTGGAGATCATCGGCAGCCCGATGGCCATGGAGTACAACCCGAAGTACAAGGAGCTCCTCGGCCCCGGCCGCACCCTGCACCTGCACGCCACGGACACCCCGCCGGAGCTCGACGCGGAATGGTTCGTCGACTTCAGCGGCGAGCGCGTCGAATGGCGCCGCGCCCATGCCAAGGCGGCCGTCGCCCTGCGCGGCCCCCTCACCGACGTGCTGAGCGTCTTCTACCGGCGCCGGCCCGCCGACACCGACCGGGTCGAGATCGTCGGCGACCGGGAGCTGCTGGACTTCTGGCTGGAGCGCACCAGCTTCTGAGGGGGCGTCGGGGGCGGATGAGAGCATTGTGGTCATGACGGCCATACCCCGACCTTCCGTACGGCGTCGTACGGCGGCGCGCCGCCGCCCGGTGCGGTGCGCGCTGCTGGCCACCGCGCTGCTGCTCGTCACCTCCTGCACCGGCGGCTCGGACGGGACGGACGGAAAGGCGGGCGCGGCCGGCGCCGGCGACCCGCTCTTCCCCCGCCTGGGCAACGGCGGTTACGACGTCACGCACTACGGCCTGACGCTCGACTACACCCCCGACGCCAACCGCCTGCGCGCCACCGCCGTGCTCACCGCGCGGGCCACGCAGGAGCTCGGTGCCTTCAACCTCGACCTCAAGGGGCTGCGGGTGCGCTCCGCCCGCGTCGACGGCGAGCCCGCCCGCACCGCGAGGAAGGGCAGCGAGCTGACGGTCACCCCCCGCGCCGCGCTGGAGCGGGGACACGAGTTCGAGACGGTGATCGTCTACGAAGGGGTGCCGAAGGAGATCACCGACGCGGACGGCGAATCCGTCGAGGGCTGGGTCGAGACCGACGACGGCGCGGCCGCGCTCGGCCAGCCGACGGGCTCGATGGCCTGGTTCCCCGGCAACCACCACCCCTCCGACAAGGCGACCTACGACATCACCGTCACCGTGCCCACCGGATACACGGCCGTCGCCAACGGTGAGCTCCGGCGCAAGGAAGAGCGGGACGGCCGGACGACCTTCTCCTGGCACAACGGCGAGCCGATGGCGAGCTATCTGGCGAGCGTCGCGGTCAACGAGTTCGAGGTGACCACCGGCAGGGCGGGCGAGCTGCCGCTCTACATCGCCGCCCACCCCAAGGAGGCCGCGGCCGGGCGGAAGATGGCGAAGCTGCTGCCCGAGATCCTCCCCTGGGCGTCCGGCCTCTTCGGCCCGTACCCCTTCTCCTCCGCCGGTGCCGTCATCGACCACAACAACTACGTCGACTACGCCCTGGAGACCCAGACCAAGCCGTACTTCGACTCCGCGCCGACCGACGAGATCGTGGTGCACGAGCTCGCCCACCAATGGTTCGGAAACTCCGTCACCCCCCGCACCTGGCGCGACATGTGGCTGAACGAGAGCTGGGCGCAGTACGCCGAGTGGCTGTGGGAGGAGAAGCGGGGCGGGCGCACCGTCCAGCGGATCTTCGACGACTTCTACGACGGCAAGGACGACGAGAGCCCCGGCATCTGGGCCTTCCCGCCCGCCTCCCCGACCCCGGAGACGGTCTCCGACCCGCCGGTCTACGGCCGGGGCGCGATGGTGCTGCACAAGGTGCGCCGGGCCGTCGGCGACGACACCTTCTTCGCCATCGCGCGGACCTGGGCGGCGGACCACCGCCACGGCAACGCCGACACGGCCCAGTTCATCGCGCTGTGCGAGAAGAAGTCGGGCAAGGACCTGGGCGCACTCTTCGACACGTGGCTCTTCGGCAAGGGCAGGCCGGCCGAGCGCTGAGCCCGCGCGGGCGGCTGCGGGCCGTGTCGTGTGCACCACCGCTGCGCGGTGGTGTCCTCAAGCGCCGGACGGGCTTGTTTCGGCTGAGCCCAGCCACAATCAGCCTGTCCGGCGATTGAGGACGCGCCCGCAGGGCGCTCGCCGCCGCAGGCGGCAAAGACGGCCCGCAGCCGAAGATCCGCCGGACACCGGCTACGCGTTGAGCTCGGCCAGCACCCGCAACGTGACCGGGTCGGGCGCCGCGACCAGCAGATCGGTCACGGGGCCCGCCCGCCACAGCTCCAGGCGTTCTGCGATCCGCTCGCGCGGCCCGACGAGCGAGATCTCGTCGGCGAAGCCGTCCGGCACCGCCTCGACGGCCTCCTCCCGCCGCCCGGCTAGGAACAGCTCCTGCACCCGCCGCGCCTCCTCGGCGAAGCCCATCCGCGCCATCAGCGCGGCATGGAAGTTGCGGCCGGCGTGCCCCATGCCCCCGATGTAGAGGCCGAGCATCGCCTTCACCGGCCGCAGCCCCTCCGCGACGTCGTCGCAGACCCGCGCCTGTGCCACGGGAGCGACGACGAACCCCTCGGCGGCCCCGGCCAGCGCGGTCGCGTACGGCTCCGTACGCATCGGCGACCAGTACAGCGGCAGCCAGCCGTCGGCGATCCGCACGGTCTGGGCGATGTTCCGCGGCCCCTCGGCGCCGAGCAGCACCGGCAGCCCGGGGCGCAGCGGATGGACGATGGACTTGAGCGGCTTGCCCAGGCCGGTGGCGCCGGGCCCACGATAGGGCAGGGGGTGGTAGCGGCCGTCCAGGGTCACCGGCGCCTCGCGGCGCAGCACCTGGCGGACCACGTCCACGTACTCGCGCGTCGCCGTCAGCGGACTCTCCGGGAACGGCCGCCCGTACCAGCCCTCCACCACCTGCGGTCCCGACAGCCCCAGGCCGAGCAGCATCCGCCCGCCCGAGAGGTGGTCGAGGGTGAGCGCGTGCATCGCGGTGGCCGCCGGGGCGCGGGCGGCCATCTGCGCCACCGCCGTACCGAGCCGGATGCGCCGGGTGTGCGCGGCGATCCAGGTGAGCGTGGTGAAGACGTCCGAACCCCAGGACTCGGCCGTCCACACCGAGTCGTAGCCGAGCCGCTCCGCCTCCCGGACGAGACCCAGGTGCCGCGGATCGGGGCCGCGGCCCCAGTAGCCGAGCGCGAGACCGAGTCGCATGCCGCCCCCTGCCGTCCGTCAGCGCATAACTGACGCGTCGTCAACTCATTGACGGTACGGGCGCGGCCGCCGCCCGGGCAAGACGACGGCCCGCCGGGAGAACCCCGGCGGGCCGTCGTCGCGAAGCGTCGTGCGTCAGCCGCGCTGGATGCCCGTGGTGTCCTGGAGCACACCACGACGCCCGTCCTGCGTCTGGGCGACGATCGCCTGGCCGCGCTGCTCCACGGCGAGGTACCACGTGCCGGGCGCGAGCTCGGCGACCGGGGTCGGCGAACCGTCCTCGGCGTAGAGCGGACGCGCCACCGGAACCGCGAACCAGAACGGGGCGAAGTCGGCGGCCGGGGCCTCCGGCTGGGCCGCGCCCTGCTGCGGAGCCGGCGCGGGCGCGCCGCCCGCGTTCGGGTCCTGCTGCGCCTGCGGCTGCGCGGGCTGGCCGTACTGCTGCTGCGGCTGGCCGTACGGGCCCGGGGCACCGGGCTGCATGCCGCCCGGACCGGGGTAGCCGTAGCCCGGGTTGGGGCCGGCGCCGTACGGGGACGGGGCCTGCGGACCGGGGGCACCGACGAGCGGGGCCTTCAGGGCCGGGGTGCGCGGGGTGAGCACGGCCACCGAGGCGAGTGCCAGCGTGGCGATCAGACCGAGGATCTGGCCGACGCCCGGGTCCACCCGCTCCCCGCCGCCGAGGATCGTCCACACCGAGGACCACGCGGCGAACACCGAGAGCGCGATGCCCCACTGGTCCAGGCTCAGCCCGACGAGCTTGCGGCCCTCGGGCTGGAAACGCGCGGCGACGATGAGGGCGGCGGCGATGATCCCGGCGAGGAAGATCGACGGCAGGACGGGGAAGAGTCCGGACTTCCAGCCGTTCGGCTCCGACGGGCAGCCGATGGACCCGCAGTCGTACGAGTAGAAGTTGAGGAACGAGGCGATGAACAGCAACACCGCTGCTCCGATCACCACGCCGTCGCCTCGAGTGAGGGAGCGGATGTTCACCTAAAATCCTTTGTCAGTGTTGATCAGTATCGTCGCTGTCGCCGGTACGCGAGATGCGGGGGCGCGGGGGTGGCCCCCCATCGTACGGGTGAACCTATCGCCCGCACGGGCGGGGCGTCTCCTTCGTATCACCCTCGTGACATGCCGGTGGCCTGCCGGTACGGACGCCCGTTACCCGCCGAGGAAGTCCGCGATACCGTCCGCGATCCCCTGCGCCGCCTTCTCGCGCCAATCGGCGTCGGTGAGATGACCGGCGTCCTGCGGATCGCGCATATTGCCGCATTCGATGAATACCTTGGGCACGGTGGAGAGATTGAGCCCGCCCAGATCCCCGCGGGTATCGAGGCCCGTTCCGCCGCCGATGTAATTGGACGGCCCGCTTCCGGTGTCGCGGACGAAGTAGCCCGCGATCCGCTCGCCCAGCGCCTTCGACGGCCCCACGATCCGTGAGGTGTCCGCGGCGCCGCCCTTCACCTGGGCGGGCAGGATCACGTGGAAGCCGCGGTTGCCGACGGCCGAGCCGTCCGCGTGCACGGAGACCGCGGCGTCGGCACGCGCCTTGTTGCCGATCTCGGCGCGCTCGGTCACGCACGGCCCCCACTCCCGGTCGCCGTCGTGGGTCAGGGTGACCTTCGCGCCCTGCTTCCGCAGGATGTCCCGGATGCGGTGGGCGACGTCGAGGCTGAACTCCGCCTCGGCGTAACCGGCGTCCGTGGAGGTGCCGGTGGTGTCGCACTCCTTGCGGCCGGTGCCGATGTCGACGGACCGGTTGATCTCGGCGGTGTGCCGGCTGTTGCGGATGTTGTGCCCGGGGTCGACGACGACGGTCTTGCCGCTGAGCGGGCCGGTGGCGGCAGGGGCGCCGGGGGAGGGCTCGGCCGCCGGGCTGTGTGTGGCGCCGGTGGCCGGTGAGCGGGTCGGTTCGACGGTCGGCTTCGGCTTCGGGTGCGGCGCGGAGGGCGACGAGCGGGTCGAGGAGGACGCCGCCACCGGGCGCTTGGCACCGTCGTCCGAGCCGCCGTCGCCGTCCCACAGCAGCCAGCCCGCGAGGCCGGCGGGCACCAGCACCGCCAGCCCGACGGCGAGTGGAGTGCCGCCCAAGCGGCGGGGCACGCGGGGAAAGCTGCCTTTGGACACCCGGCGATGCTAACGCCGCTCCTCAGATCCCGATGCCGGTACGTCGCAGAACGTGCAGCGAACGCGTCACCGAGACCTCGGTGAACGCACCGGACTCCAGTGCCCTGCGGTACACCCGGTACGGGGCCTGGCCGCCGTCCGCCGGGTCGGCGAACACGTCGTGGATGACGAGCAGGCCGTCCGGCGCGACGTGCGGCGCCCACCCCTCGTAGTCGGCGCTCGCGTGCTCGTCGGTGTGCCCGCCGTCGATGAACACCAGCCCGAGCGGCCGCCCCCACACGGCCGCGACCTGGGGCGACCGCCCCACGACCGCGATCACGTGCTCCTCCAGACCGGCCTCGTGGAGCGTCCGCCGGAACGTCGGCAGCGTGTCCATGCGCCCCACGACCGGGTCGACGACGGAGGTGTCGTGGTACTCCCAGCCCGGCTGCTGCTCCTCGCTGCCGCGGTGGTGATCGACGGTCACGGCCACGGTGCCCGCGTCCCGCGCGGCGGCGGCGAGCAGGATCGTCGACCGCCCGCAGTACGTGCCCACTTCCAGCAGGGGCAGCCCGAGCGCGGCCGCCTCCTCGGCGGCGGCGTGGAGGGCGAGCCCCTCGTCGACCGGCATGAAGCCCTTGGCCGCCTCGAAGGCGGCGAGTATCTGGGGCTGCGGGGCCATGGGTCCTCCGGACGGGTTCGAATGTGCTGGTGGGGGCTCATGTTGCCGTATCGCCTGCGGCGGGCTGGGGGGCGGGTTCCCGGAAAGGAAGGGCGGGCTCGTACAGCCGAGCGCTGCGGCACGAATGTGCGAGAGCTCGCTGGAGCGAGTGAAAGGGTGCGTGCAGCATCCATTCAGTGGGGATTATCCGGCTGTAACAGGGTGGGAACGGGTCTTCGCGGGAATGTCATTCCTCTTCTGTTTCAGTCGGTGAATCCCGGGCGCGGGGGGCGTGGTGGACAAGCGATACGCGGCCTTCTGTCTGGCCGACCGACATTTCTACGAGCACCCGGAACGGGCCCGGGCAGGAACCGCCTTGGGCGGCGGCCTCTTCGAAGCCGCCCGGCGGCCGGTGCCCGAGGGGTGGCGGACGGACCGGAAAGGGGACTGGCACTGCCTGACGCCCCAAGGCGACGTACTCCCACGGCAGGGATGGAAGATCCACGTGTCCGTGTGCCCGGCGGACGCGGAGAAGAGGGCCGCCCAGGTATGGGAGTACTGCGTCCCCAGGGCGATCCCCTTCAAGTTCGTCGCGAGCGGGCCGCTGCTGTTCCTGCGCAACGCCAAGTACGCCGACCGCGCGTCCAGCGGCAAGTTCGCCACTCTCTACCCGGCCGACGACGACCAACTGCACCGCGTCCTGCGGGAGCTGGGAGACCTCCTGGAGGGTGAGCCGGGCCCGGCCATCCTGAGCGACCTGCGGTGGAACGACGGTCCGCTGTACGTGCGGTACGGGGGATTCGTACGGCGATACTGCGACGACGACATCGGCAGGCGGGTGCTCGCCATCGAGGACGATCAGGGGCGTCTGGTCCCGGACCGCCGGGAGCCGGTCCTGCGGACGCCGCCGTGGGCGCCGGTGCCCGCCTTCCTCGCACCACACCTCGCCGCCCGGTCCGCCGTGACCCTCGCCGGGCTGCTGCCGTACGCGCTCGAAGCCCCCCTGCACTTCTCCAACGGGGGAGGCGTGTACACAGGAGTCGACCGGCGCACCGGCGAGAAGGTGGTCCTCAAGGAGGCTCGGCTCCACGCGGGGCTGGCCGCCGACGGCTCCGACGCGGTGACCCGGCTGGAGCGCGAGAAGGCAGCACTCGAAAAGTTGTCGGGGCTCGACATGGCGCCGGGTGTGCGGGACTGGCTCACCCTGGGGGACCACCGGTTCCTGGTCATGGACTTCCTGCCGGGCCGGCCGCTCAACTCCGCGCTCGTCAGCCGGTACCCGCTCGTCACCGCCGACCCCGACCCGGCGGATGTCGCCGAGTACACCCGGTGGGCACTGGACACGCACGCGGCCGTCGAGAGGGCCGTGACAGCGGTGAACTCGCGCGGCGTCGTCTTCAACGACCTCCACCTCTTCAACATCATGGTCGGCCCCGACGAGCGCTCGGTCGCCCTGCTCGACTTCGAGGCCGCGACGGACGTCGGCGAACCACGGCGACGCACTGTCGCCCACCCCTCCTTCATCGCTCCCGCCGACCGCGTCGGCGCCGACGCCGACCGGTACGCCCTCGCCTGTCTGCGTCTGGCCCTCTTCCTGCCCCTGACCGCCCTGCTGGGCATCGACCGACGCGCGGCCGGGGACTTGGCGCGGGTGGTGGCCGAGCAGTTCCCCGATGTACCGGCCGCGTTCCTGGACGAGGCGGTCGCCGAGATCACCCGGGGCGTCCCCGCCCGCCGGCCCGCACCGTCACGGATCCGGCCCGAAGAGGACTGGCAGGGCTGCCGGGACTCCCTGGCCGGCGCGATTCTCGCCTCGGCCACGCCCGGGCGGGACGACCGGCTCTTCCCCGGCGACATCGCCCAGTTCGGTGAGGGCGGTGGCCTCGGGCTCGCCCACGGCGCCGCCGGGGTCCTCCACGCCCTGGCCGAAACCGGCGCCGGGCGCTTCGAGGACGGTGAGCGGTGGCTGGTGGACCACAGCGCGGACCCACCGGCCGGAACCCCGCTCGGGCTGTACGACGGGCTGCTCGGCGTCGCCTACGCCCTCGACCGGCTCGGCCACGTCCGGCCGGCCCTGGGCATCGTCGAACGCGTCATGACCCAGGACTGGAAACACCTGGGGCCCGACCTGTTCGGCGGCCTCGCGGGCATGGGCCTCGTCCTCGACCACTTCGCGCGGAACACCGGCGCATCGTCCTTGCGGGAGAGGGCGCAGGACGTCCTCCGGCTCATCGCCGACCACCTGACCACCTCACGGCCCTTCGCCGGCACCGGTCTGATGGGCGGGGCGAGCGGCCCCGCCCTGCTGTTCCTGCGCGCGTACGAGCACACCGGCGACGCCGGACTGCTCGACCTGGCCGCCACGGCGCTGCGACGTGATCTCGAACGCTGCGTGACCGATGCCGAAGGCGCCATGCGCGTCGACGAGGGCCACCGGCTGATGCCGTACATCGACGGTGGCGGCGTCGGCATCGGCATGGTCCTCGACGCGTACCTGGCGCATCGCACGGACGCGGACTTCGCGCGTGCGCGCGCCGCCATCACCCGGTCCGCCATGAGTCGCTTCTATGCGCAACCCGGCCTCTTCCGTGGCCGGGCGGGCATGATCCTGCACCTCGGCCGCACCACCACTCCCGGCGTCGGCCGCCAACGGATCACCGACCAGGCCAACGCTCTGATGTGGCACGCCGTACCGCACGCCGGCCGGCCGGCCTTCCCCGGCGAGCAGCTCATGCGCCTGTCGATGGACCTCGCCACCGGAACCGCCGGATGCCTGCTCGCACTCGGCGCGGCCCTGCACGACCGGCCCGTCGGGCTGCCCTTTCTCCCGCCCCTGCCGCGGGAACACGTACCGGCCCCGACCCGGGGCCGCAGCGCCGGCGCCGAGCCGGCCCAGCCGTCCCCCCACGAAAGGTCCCTGTCATGACCACGATCGACCACGGCACGACCCTGCTCGACCTGCAAGGCATCACGCCGACCAGGCATGCCGAAACACCCGCGGTACCTCTGGGCGAGAACACCATGTCCATCGGCAACAGCGATATCAGCACCGTGTTTTGCGACGAGACCGAGGCCGTGTAGGGCCTCCCCGCCGCGTCACCCGCTGCTTCGGAAGACTCTTCGCGATCCCCGAAGCAGCGGCCCCCGCGCGTCCGCCCGCACGGCGAGGGAAGCGTCACAACCACCCGTTCTGCCGCGCGGCCCGCACCGCTTCCATCCGGTTCCGCGTCCCCGTCTTCCCGATCGCCGCCGACAAGTAATTCCGCACCGTCGCGGGCGACAGGCACACCTTCGCCGCGATGTCCGCCACCGTCGCCCCGTCCACCGCCGCCGCCAGTACGTCGCGCTCCCGCTGTGTCAGCGGGTTCGGGCCCGCGCTCAGCGCGGCCGCGGCCAGCGCCGGGTCGATGACGCGCTCACCCGCCAGCACCCGCCGGATCGCCGCGGCCAGGTCCTCGACCGGGCCGTCCTTGACCAGGAATCCGGAGGCCCCGGCCTCCATCGCGCGGCGCAGATAGCCCGGCCGTCCGAACGTCGTGAGGATCAGCACCCGGCAGTCGGGCAGCCGCGTGCGCAGGTCGGCGGCGGCGTCCAGGCCGCTGCGGCCCGGGAGTTCGATGTCGAGGAGGGCGATGTCGGGGCGGGTCTCCAGAGCCTCGGGCAGGATCCGGTCGCCGTCGCCGACCTGGGCGACGATCTCCATGTCCTCTTCCAGGCCGAGCAGCAGCGCGAGCGCCCCGCGCATCATGCCCTGGTCCTCGGCGAGCAGCAGCCGGATCATTTCTGGAGTTCCTCCTCGGTGTCCGAGTCCACGGGCAGTTCGGCCACGAGCCGGAAGCCCCGGCGCCCGTCGGGACCGGTGGTCAGTGAGCCGCCCGCGACGGCCAGCCGTTCCGTGAGCCCCTTCAGGCCCGTACCGCCCGTGCTCGTAGCGCCCGGTGCCGAGCCTACGCCGCACCCGTTGTCGGTGATCTCCAGGCGTACTTGGTCGGTCTCGCCGCGGACCTCGACCACGCAGCGGGTCGCGGCGCTGTGCCGGACGACGTTGGTGACGCCCTCGCGTACGACCCAGCCGAGCAGCGCCGCGGTCTGCGGTGGCAGCGGCGGGCCGGACTGGCGCAGGTCGGCCTCGATGCCGGAGGCGTCCAGGAGGGAGCGGGCCCGGTCGAGTTCGGTGGTGAGGCTGCCCTCGCGGTAGCCGGTGACGGCCTCGCGGATCTCGGTGAGGGCCTGACGGCCGACGGCCTCGATGTCGGCGGCCTGGCCCAGGGCGGCGTCCAGGTCGCGGGGCGCGAGGCGGCGCACTGCCTCGGCCTTGACGACTATCACGGACATGGTGTGGCCCAAGAGGTCGTGCAGGTCGCGGGAGAAGCGCAGCCGCTCGCGCTCGACCGCGCCGCGGGCGAGCTCCTCGCGGGTCTCGCGGAGCGTGGCGACGGTCGAGAAGAGGGTGAGGATCGCGGCGGTGACGAGGCCGGACAGCATGGTGCCGTAGCCGACGATCAGGGAGTCCTGGGGGCCGCCGCGGAATCCTGCGATGACGCCGGCGGAACCGGAGAGCGCGATGACCACGATGCCGAGGCGGCGGCCGGGCCCGCGCAACACGATGCCGCAGGCGAGCGACAGCAGGGGGAAGCACAGCAGCCAGTCGCCGCCGTAGCCGATGGACAGCGCGTACGTGACCGCGGCCAGGCCGCCCAGGCACAGGCGGGTGGGCAGGGTCTGCCGGCGCCGCTCGTCGAGGCCGGTGACGACCGTGGCGGCATAGAGGGCGGCGAAGGCGAGCACGCCCGTGCCCGCCAGCCACGGCCGGGCCACGTCGCCCCGGAAGAGGTCCTGCACCTCCCCGGTGAGCATGAAGAGCCAAGGCAGGAAGGCCATCTTGCCCGGCGGTTTGTGCCGCGCGAATCCGTCCGTGCTGTCGTTCATGGAACCGAGCCTAGGCAACCGCCGATGAGCTGGGCAGATACGAGTGTGGGCGGATGACCGTGACATTTGTCCCGGGCGCCTGACGAGCCGTCAGGTGATGTCTTCCGCGGCCTTCCCACCCCTGGGGCGATCGGCTATACATGGGACACCGGATCGGCTGGAACGCGTTCCAGGGCGAACGTGTGCGGGCCGGCCCACAGCGACCCCGGTGCGGGCGGCGGTGCGGACGGCCGGGTCGGGGTCTTCACCACGCGCGAAGGAGCCCGATGCCCATCGACGCAGCGCAGGCGGTCGCCGCCGAGCCCCGCAGCACCACCCTGACCTGGAACCACAAGGACGTACTCCTCTACCACCTGGGCATCGGCGCGGGCACCCCGGCGACCGACCCCGCCGAGCTCCGCTACACCCTGGAGAGCCGGCTCCAGGTGCTGCCCAGCTTCGCCACCGTCGTGGGCGGCAGCCTGACCCTGGCCGGCGGCCTCTCCGTACCCGGCATCGACGTCGACCTCGCCGCGGTGCTGCACGGCGGCCAGACCGTCGCCCTCCAGCGGCCGATCCCGGTGCGCGGCTCCGCCACCGCCACCTCGCGCGTCTCCGCCGTCCACGACAAGGGGAAGGCCGCCGTCATCGTGATGCGCTCGGACGTCGCCGACGCCGAGGGGCCGCTGTGGAGCGCCGAGAGCGAGATCTACGTCAAGGGGGCGGGCGGCTTCGGCGGCGAACGCGGCACGGCCGCCCGGCTCGACGCTCCCCACGGCCCGCCCCACCTCACCGTCGAGCGCCGGATCCGCGAGGACCAGGCCCTGCTCTACCGCCTCTCCGGCGACTGGAACCCCCTGCACGCCGACCCCGCGTTCGCCGCGAAAGCCGGCTTCGACCGGCCCATCCTGCACGGCCTGTGCTCGTACGGCATCGCGCTGAAGGCCGTCGTGGACACCGCGCTCGACGGCGACGTCGCCCGCGTCCGCTCGTACTCCACCCGCTTCACGGGCATCGCCCTGCCCGGCGAGACCCTGCGCGTGCGGATGTGGCGCGAGAGCCCGGCGCCCGGCCGGATCCAGGTGACCGTGACCGCCGTCGACCGCGCCGACGCACCCGTCCTCGGCGACACGGTCGTCACCCACGACTGAAGCGACACGGTCGTCACCCACGACCGGAGCGACACGGCTGTCACCTACGACCGAAGCGACACGGCCGTTCCCCACGACCGAAGAGACCTGGACCGTTCCGCACGCCGAGGAGGCGCACCATGCGCGCAGCCATACAGCACGAGACAGGACAGGACAAGCTCGAAGTCCTCGACGATGTCGAGGCCGTGGGGTTCGGCCCGGGCAAGGTGCGGCTGCGCATGCGCGCCGGCGGGCTGTGCCACTCCGACCTCTCCGCGATGAGCGGCGTGCTGCCGCAGCCCGCACCCTTCGTCCCCGGGCACGAGGGCGCCGGCGAGGTCGTCGACGTCGGCGAAGGGGTCGCGGACCTACGGCCCGGCGACCGAGTCCTGGTCTGCTGGCTGCCCTCCTGCGGCAGCTGTCCGTCCTGCCGGCGCGGCCAGAGCCAGCTGTGCCTGGCCGGCTTCATGAACGCCGGCACACCCAACTTCCGGCGCGCCGGAAGCGACGTCTTCGGCTTCGCCGGCACCGGCACGTTCGCCGAGGAGATCGTCGTCGGCGCCGGCTGCGCCGTGCCCATCCCCGACGACGTCCCCTACGACATCGCCGCGCTCATCGGCTGCGGCGTCACCACCGGCCTGGGCGCGGCACTCAACACCGCCCACGTGGCCGCCGGCTCCTCCGTCGCCGTCATCGGCTGCGGCGGCGTGGGCATCTGCGCCGTCCAAGGCGCACGGGCCGCCGGCGCCGCGCAGATCGTCGCCGTCGACCCTGTCGCCTCCCGGCGCGAGGCCGCCCTGCGCTTCGGCGCCACGGAGGCGGTCGCCCCCGACGCGCTCGGCGACGCCCGCGCCCGCATCACCGGCGGCGAGGGCTTCGACTACGTCTTCGAGGTCGTGGGCACCTCCGCCACCGCGCGCGCCGCGTACGAGGCGACCCGGCGCGGCGGCACGCTGTGCGTCGTCGGGGCCGGCGCCATGGACGACCTCTTCCAGGTCAGCATGTTCGAGCTGTTCTTCGACGAGAAGCGGATCCTGCCGTCGCTGTACGGCGGCGGTGACGTCCTGCGCTCGTACGAACGCGCCATCGCCCTGTGGCGGGCCGGCCGGATCGACCTCGCCGGCCTGATCACCCACCGGGTTCCGCTCGCCGGCATCAACGACGCCCTCGACCAGATGCGGACCGGGGACGCGCTGCGCACCTGCGTCGAGATCTGAGCACCGGCCCGCGGAAGAAGGTCGGAGAAGGAGTTGGAGAAGGAGGGGACAGCCCCATGCCGTCACCGCAGCCCCTGCGGGGCCGCACCGCGATCGTCACCGGCGCCGGCCGGGGCCTGGGCCGGGCCGAGGCCTTGGAACTGGCCCGGCTCGGCGCCCACGTCATCGTCAACGACTACGGGCAGCCGGGCCGCGACGGCACCGGCGAAGCCTCCGCCGCGCCCGCCGAGGAGGTCGCCGCCGAGATCCGGGCCGCCGGCGGCCTGGCCACCGCGCACCTCGGCGACGTGGCCGACATCGAGCAGGCCCGCGAGCTCGTACGGCTGGCCGTCGACACGGGCGGCACGCTCGACGTCCTCGTCAACAACGCAGGCATCCTGCGCGACCGCATGGTCTTCTCCATGACCGAGGACGAGTGGGACTCGGTGATCAGGGTGCACCTCAAGGGCCACTTCGCCACCACGCGCTTCGCCGCCGAGCACTGGCGGGAACGGGCCAAGGCCACCGGCCGCCCCGTCCTCGGACGGATCGTCAACACCTCCTCGGAGGCGTTCCTGGCCGGTTCGGCCGGCCAGCCCAACTACGCCGCCGCCAAGGGCGGCATCGTCGGCCTCACCCTCTCCACGGCGGAGGCGCTGCGCCGGTACGGGGTCACGGCGAACGTCATCTGCCCCCGGGCGCGGACCCGGATGACCGAGGACGTCTTCGCCGGACTCGCGGAGCCCGCCGACGGCGGGCTCGACCCGCTCGACCCGGCGCACGTGGCGCCGCTGGTCGGCTATCTGGCCTCACCCGCCGCCGCGGGGATCAGCGGACAGCTCTTCGTGGTGCACGGCGGCATGGTCGCCGTCGTGGAACGTCCCAGGATCGCGGTGAAGTTCGACGCGGCCGAGGGCGTCTTCGGCGTGGAGGAGCTGGACGAGCTGCTGACCCCTTATTACGCGGGCCGTCCGCCGCACGAGACGTTCGCGGCGGTGGAGGTGCTGGGCCTGAAACGGGGCTGAATGAATGAACGAAGCGGGCTGGAATCGGCTGGGCCCAGCCGATTCCAGCCTGTCCGGGGGCACCTCCCAGCGGTAGCTGGGGGAGTTCGAGGACGCGCCCGCAGGGCGCCCGCCGCCGCAGGCGGCAAAGCCGGCCCGCAGCCGAAGACCGCCTAGCGGTGGTCCCCCGTGCGGCGGTGCTTGCCCTGGGCGGGGCTGCTGGTGTTTTCCGGGGAGGCCGGGCCGCGGTGCCTGCCGGCGCCGGCGGCTGCGGCCTGGGCGGACGCCTCATGGTGGCGCGCCTCGGTCGTGTCGGTACGGGCTTCGGGCATGGGAAAAGTCACTCCGTGGGATGGGCTGGCGGACGTGGCACGTCGGGGCCGCGGCGGTGGCGCACGGCGTCGACGGGCGTCAACCCGCTTCCCGCGCACGGCCGTTCGTGTCACCGTCGGTGCCCGTCCGGCACGGCTGCGCAGCCCCCGCCAGATTCTAACGGGACCTTGATCGCCTAGCCACCCGGTCCGTCGGCGAGTCGCCGTCCGTCCGCCGTCCGCGCGTCCGCGCCCGTCATGGCCGAGGACCGCGGTCGAGGGGTGCCTGCTGCAGCGGGACCGGACGCGAGGACGGCTCCGGCCGGCCTCCGAGCGGCTCGCACTCCCGCGCGGCGTCCCTGGCGGCCACCGACCACGCCCCCGGCATCGCCGCCGGCCGGCCGGGATCCGCGCTGGGCGGCACCGCCGTCCACACCCCGGCCGTAACCGGCGGCCGCTCGGGGGGCGCGACGGGCGCGGGGGCAGGAGGGGGAGCGGCGGCCGGGACGGCGGCAGGGGGAACCGGAGCGAGTGCGGAGGCCGGCGGGGGAGCCGGAGCGGGGACGGAAGCCGGCATGGCGTGCGTGGGGGCCGGGTTGGGCGCGGGGGCCGGTGCGGTGGGCGCCGGAATCGGAGTGGTCGTGAAGGCCGGTGTGGTGGGTGCGGGGATCCGGGTCGGCAGCGGGGCGGCCGGGGTGGTCGGGGTCCCGGGTGCCGGTGGGGCTGGTGCGGTGGGCGCCGGAATCGGAGTGGTCGTGAAGGCCGGTGCGGCGGGCGCGGGGATCCGGGTCGGCAGCGGGGCGGCCGGGGTGGCGGGGGTCCCGGGTGCCGGTGGGGCTGGTGCGGTGGGCGCCGGAATCGGAGTGGTCGTGAAGGCCGGTGCGGCGGGCGCGGGGATCCGGGTCGGCAGCGGGGCGGCCGGGGTAGCCGGGGTCGCGGGAGCCGGTGGGGCCGGTACGGCGGGCGGGGGAATCGGAGTGGTCGCGAAGACCGGTGCGGCGGGCGCGGGG
>NZ_JAGGOL010000163.1 GCF_018614525.1 Streptomyces sp. ISL-11 | reverse complement strand
GTGAGGTGGCGGCGTGGCGGGAAGGGGAGTTCACCTGGGTGCGCGCCCGGACCGCGTGGGCGAGCGGGCGGCGCACCCGGCAGTACGCCTCGGTGGCCGAGGTCGAGGCACTGCCCGTACCGCCGCCGGGCGAGGGCTGGCTGTACGCGTGGGCGTGGCAGGACGAGGAGGCGGGTGTGGTGCGGGCGCGCGGTTTCCCCCGGCGCGGGGACGGCATCGGCGAGGACGAGGCCACCGGGGCCGCGGCGATGACGCTCACCCACGAGCTGGGCCGCGCCCTGGACATCCGCCAGGGCGCGGGCTCGCAGATCCTCACCCGTCCCCGCCCCGGCGCCGTGGTCGAGCTCGGTGGCCGGGTCACCCGCCACCGCCCCGACGGCGCCTGAGGCCGCGTACGGGCCCTGCGGAAGGGGGAAAAGCGTGTGCCGCGTAGCGGGCGGGCGATGCATGCTGGGGGTGTGAACCGCCCTGTGATCGACCTTGCCCTCGCCCCTGAACTGCGGCTCTTCGCCCCGGCCGACCGGCGCGGCGCGCACGTCGCGCTCGCGACCGACGGGTGCTCCACGCTCGGTCACGCGGTGGAGTCCTTCGGTGTGCCGCTCACCGAGGTCGGCGCGCTGCTCGCCGGCGGGCACCCGGTGGCCTCCTCGCACGTGCCCGCGCACGGCGAGAGCATCGAGGTGCGGGCGGTGGCGCGGCCGCAAGCGGTGCCCGGGGCGCCGCTGCGGTTCCTGCTGGACGTGCACCTGGGGACGCTGGCGCGGCGGTTGCGGCTGCTGGGGGTGGACGCGGCGTACGAGAGCGCTGACATCGGGGACCGGGCGCTGGCCGCCCGGTCGGCGGCCGAGCGGCGGGTGCTGCTCTCACGGGACCGGGGGCTGCTGCGCCGCAGGGAGCTGTGGGCGGGCGCCTACGTCTACAGCGACCGGCCCGAGGAGCAGGTGCGGGACGTCCTGGGCCGGTTCGCGCCCCCGCTGGCTCCGTGGTCGCGGTGCACGGGCTGCAACGGGGTGCTGCGCGAGGCCGACAAGGACAGCGTCGCCGACCGGCTCGAAGGCGGCACGCGCTCGACGTACGAGGTGTTCGCGCAGTGCACGGCGTGCGAGCGGGTGTACTGGCGCGGGGCGCACCACGCCCGCCTGGAGGCGATCGTCGCGGGGGCGGTGGCGGAGTTCGGCGGTGCGGCGGTACCGGCTCCCTGAGGAGCCGTCACCTGCCGGGCGCCGGGGGCCTCAGCTGGTGCTCATGGCGTAGGTGAGGCGGTGCAGCTGTTCGCGGTGGGAGGTGGGGGGCAGCGCCTGGAGGTGGGTGCGGGCCTGTTCCACGTACGCGTCGAGCAAGGTGGTGGCGGCGTCGACGGCGCCCAGTTCGCGCAGCAGCGCGCTCAGGCGGGTGCGGGCGCGCGGGTGGTGTCCGGCGCGGGTGAACAGCCGGTGCAGGCGGCGGGTCTGGCGGGGGCCGGCTTCCTCCAGGGCCAGGAGCAGGGGCAGGGTGGGGCGGCGGTTGCGCAGGTCGCTGGAGAGGGGTTTGCCGGCGCGGGCGGCGGCTTCGGCGGTGGCCGGGCGGTAGGGCAGCAGGTCGTCGCGGATCTGGAAGGCGATGCCCAGGGCCTGCCCGTAGGCGGTCAGGGCCTGGGTGAGGGTGTCGTCGGCGCCGCTGATCAGTGCGGCGCAGCGGCAGGTGGCGCGCAGCAGGGCGGCGGTCTTGAGGGTGATCACGGCCAGGTAGGCGTCGCGGCCGCAGGCCGCATCGGTGCGCAGGCGGTCCTCCAGCAGCTGTCCGCGGCAGATGTCCGCCCCGGTGTGGCCGGCGAGGGCGATGACGTCCAGGAGCAGGCGGGGGGCGATGCCGTGGTGGTGGGCTTCGGCGACGTCGGCGAAGGAACGGCACAGCAGGGCGTCGCCGGCCAGGAGGGCCGCTTCGGTGCCGAAGCGGGCGTGGACGGAGGGGCGGCCGCGGCGCCGGGTGTCGCCGTCGATGAGGTCGTCGTGGACCAGGCTGGCGGTGTGGTGGCTCTCCAGGGCGGCGGCGACGGCCGCGGCCTGGGTGAGGTCGCCGCCCAGGGCGGCCACGCACAGCAGGAGCAGGCGGGGGCGCAGGAGTTTGCCGTGGGGCAGCAGAGCGTAGCGGGCCAGGGCGTCGAGGGGGTCGTCGGGGCGGGGCCACAGCTGGTGGGTGCGGCGGGTGTAGTAGCCGGCGAAGAGGGCGGCCGGGGTGCGCTCACCGGCGGCCGGTGCGGGGGGTGTGGGGTCGGGGTTCACGGGTTCTCGCCGGGGTGCGGGATCTGGTGTGCCCGGGCGCGGGGGCGCCCGGTGGCCAGCTTGGCAGTTGTCCGGCGTCCGCCGCCTTCGCGACGCGGGGGTACGGGGGCGTCTTTGGGGTGACGGTGGTGGCGTGTGGCGAGATGGGCTCGTGCCTGGTGGTTCGCCCGCGAGGCGCGTTCGCGCACCTCGCGCGAGGTACGCGCATGGTGTGCGCGAGGGCGGGGTGCGGGGTGCTGCCGGGGTACGGGCCGTCGCGGGCAAGGGTGGAACGGCGGGGTGCACCCGGGTGGCGGCGTGGGGGCATCCGCTGCCGGGAACGCGTGGCGCGCGGGGTGGGTGGCCGACGGTGGCGGTACGCGGCGGGCGGCGGACGGCTGAACGGTCTGCGGCCCTTACCGGGGGCCGGTGGTGGACCAGATGATGGCCACGGCCAGGTGATCGATGCGCCAGCCGGCCGGCGTGCGGCGGGCGGTGAAGTGGTAGTGGGCGCCGCCGGTGAACAGCGGGCCGCCGTCGTGGGGGACGTGGGTGGCGTGGGCGGACGCCTGTCCCGAGGCGCGGTCGCCGTCGAGGTCGAGGTGGTGGTTGGTGACCAGGTGGTGGGTGCGGGCCCAGGCCGCCTTGGGACCGTGGAAGAAACCGGGCAGGCCCGCGACGCCGTGGTGGTCGCCGTTGGGCAGGTCGAGGTGGACGTCCTCGGTGAACAGGGCCCGGTACCAGTTCTCGTCGCAGGCGTCGGGGTCGGGGTGGTCCAGGCCGGCGGCGAACCGGTCGATGAGGGCGGTGAGGTGGGCGCGGTCGGTCAGGGCGGTGAGGTCGTGGCGCAGGCGGCTGATCTGGTCGGCGAGGGACGGCATGAGTGCTCCCGGAAATGAGGTGGGCGGGGCGGGGGGGGTCAGGCGGCGGCGGGGCGGGCGGCGGGGACGTCGCGGGAGATGAGGCATTCCTCGACGAAGGCCAGGGCGCGCAGGTGGTAGGAGCGGGCGGCCCAGCCCAGGCTGATGTTGTGCCCGGCGTGGGGCTGGCGGTCGAAGACGACCTTGGGCGCGGCGCTCAGCAGGTGGCGCATGGAGGCGATGGTGTCCTCGTCGTGGTGCCACCAGCCCTCGTGTTCGGCGAAGGTGAAGCGGACGGGCACCTTGACGCGGGCGGCAAGGCCGGGGAAGTCGCCCGCCCAGCGTCTGGCCTCACCGGCCTCGCGCCGGGGCATGGGCGTGACCAGCGGTTTCGCGGAGCGGAAGGTGCCCGGTGGGTAGAGGGCCAGCTTGCCCCAGTGCAGGGGCCACGTCTTGAGGCCGTGGAAGTCCTGGATCTGGCGTACGTCGACGGCGTAGCGGTGGCTGATGCCGGAGATGTCCAGGCCGATCAGGCCGGTGCCGCGGTCGTCGGCGGCGGCGTGCAGGGCGAGTTTGCCGCCGTAGGAGTGGGCCATCAGGAAGGTGCCGGCGCCGGTGTCGTGGGTGGCGGCGAAGCGGGCGAGGGCGGTGTGCAGGATGCGGGACTGCTCGGCGAGGGTCTGGCCGTGGGGGAAGCTGGCGGCGGAGAGCCCGTAGCCGGGGCGGTCGACGGCCAGGACGGTGAAGCCCAAGTCGGCGCCGAGGGTGAGCAGGGACTGGCTGGGGTGGGTCTGGCCGTGGAAGTAGCCCGCGCGCATGCCGCCGCCGTGGACGGCCACCACCAGGGCTCTGGGGGGTGTGTTGCGCGGTTCGATGAGCAGGCCCGAGAGCGGGGTGCCGTCGGCGTCGAGGACGATGTCGCGCACGTCCGAGGCGGCGGCGGAGGCGGTGGGGTGGGTCAGCTGTGTCATGGGGGGTCCGTACTCCAGTGGTCCAGAGCCGCAGGGGTGGGGCATCGGCGGTGATGACCGCGCTGTGCGGCGGGGCGGTGCCGGCCTGGCGGCCGGGGGGGGTGGCGGACGGTGCCGGGCCGGCCCGGGGGGGCGGGTCAGTCGATGCCGCGCCGGATGTGGGGTTCGGTGGTGGGGCCCTCGTCCTCGCCGGCGAGGAGGACCACGGCGTCGTGGCGGGGGCTCTCGGCGCTCTCACCGGTGCGGTGAGCCGTCTCGGCGATCACCGGCCACCCCCGCGCACCGCGACGGCGCCGGAACGGGCGCGAGGAGTGGGGTGGGTGGGGTGGGTGATCAGCCGGAACGCGGCCCGGCGGGCCCGGGCGCACAAGGCGATACGGCCCGAACGGGCGGGGCGGTGCCCGGCGTCGGGCGAGGGCGGGGAGGAGAGGGGCACGGCGGATGTCCTTGAGGGGGGGTGCGGGGCGCGGAGGGGATGAAGGTGGGCGGAGCCGGTGCCGGCCTGGCGGGTGGGTGCGCGGGGCGGCGAGGGGTGGTGCTCTGCGGTCCCGGCGGGGTGTCTTCCCCTGCCCACCGGTGCGGCAGCCGGCCGGACAGGAGGGTGGGCGTACGGGCCGGGGCGGGCGGCACGGTTGAGGGGGGGATGCCCTGGCTTCCGCCAGGGCATCGGCGCAGGCGCAGATGTGTGACGGCGGCGTACTCCCTCCACCGCGCACCGGCCGGACACACGCCGAAGGCGGGCGTACGAGCGGGGTAGGCGCGCGCCCGGTTCTGTCAGGGGCCGGCGGGGGCCGCACGCCAGAGATTGCTGTGGCGGGCTGTCCTCCACCTCGCGTGCGCACTCCATCCGGGTCGGAGCCGTCCTGGGAGGGCCGGGTGGGTTCCTGCTCCGGCCGGGCGCCGCGCAGATACCGGTTGCGGTGCGCACGGCCCGTCCGGCGGAGGTGTCCTTCTCCCCTCCCCCGCCGGACGACGGGTAGGGCGGCACCCGGGATTGCCCTCAAGGCCCGGACCGGCTTGAGGGTGCGGACCGCGCACGTGTGCGTGCGAGCCGCAGGCAATGGGCGGCGGCCGCCGAATCCAGCCTGTCCGGGGGCACCTCCCAGCGGTAGCTGGGGGAGTTTGAGGACGGACGATCCTTGACGGCCACCCGCCCATCCAGGCGCGCCCCTTGAAGTCCCCGTGTGGTGGCGAAGTGGTGTCCCTGCCAGGGAGGGCCAGCGCTGCCGGGTCAGCCCACGGTGTGCCTGCTGGCGCGGCGCGCAGCGAGGTTGGTGCCGGCGGCCCCCGGGGCGCCGCAGGGTGCGTAAAGGCCCGTACGCGATGGGCGGCAGCCCCCTCGTGTGCGGTAAGGGGGCCGGTCCGCCCGGCAGTTGTTCTGCCCGGGCCGGGTACCGGCCCCTTGCCGCCGGAGGGCCGGGAGGGCGGGCGGCCCGGGCCCGTGGGCGGCGGTGCCCCGGCCGCGGTGAGCCGGCCCGCCGGCCCCGGTCCGCGAAGGGTGCTCCCCCGGGTGGGGGCGGATGTGCCGCGGACCCGGCAGCCGCCCGGTGGGGGTGGCTGCCGGGTCTGCGGACCGGAAAAAGGGAGGGGTTACTTGCCGTAGGGGCGGCGGGCGCGCTGCTCGCGGAGGCCGTCGGCCCACCAGCCGAGCTGGTCCAGGAGGGACTTGGCGGCGGCGGCCGGGCCGGTGGTGTCCTTGGGCTCGCCGTCGGCGTCGAACTTCTCCCAGGCCATGTGGAAGCTGACGGCCTCGCGGATGGTGACGGCGTGGAGCTCGGCGAAGATCGGGCGCAGCTGCTCGGCGGAGCGCAGGCCGCCGGCGAGGCCGCCGTAGGAGACGAAGCCGACGGGCTTGCCCTGCCACTGGGTGTAGTGCCAGTCGATGAGGCTCTTGAGGGAGGCGGGGAAGCTGTGGTTGTACTCGGGGGTGACGATCACGAAGGCGTCGGCCTGCTCCAGGCGCGGGGAGACCTTGGCCAGGGCCTCGGTGACCTCGGCGGAGGGCTGCTGGGACAGGACGTAGGGCAGCTCGTGGTCGGCGAGGTCGATGACGTCGACCTCGAAGTCGTCACGGACGCCGGCCTGCTTGACGAACCAGTTCGCCACCGTGGGGCCGAAGCGGCCCTCGCGGACGCTGGCGACGATCACGGCGAGCCGGAGGGGGGACTGGGACACGGTGTGCTCCTTGCTGGTAATGAAAAAAAAGGGGGGTGCCAAAAAAACAAACGCGGGTCACCGGGAAGGATATTTCAGCGCACCGGGCGGGTGCAGTGAAGCCTTTCCTGCGGACGGGGGGTCAGGTCAAGCCCGTGGGCGGGAGTTGACGAGGAATTGTCAGTGGCCTGGATTTTCGAGCGCTGACAGGTAGGTCTGTTCGGACTGGGCGCCGGAGAGGGCGGGTCCGTTCTCGAAGAGGAAGAGGGGCACGGCGTTGACGCCGCCGCGGCGTACGCGTTCCAGGCCGGCGTGGACCTCGTCCATGCCGTCGTGGGGGTCGGTGCCGCTGCCCAGGCCGGTCTCGGTGGCGAGGCGGGCCAGGACGGCGGGGTCGCTGATGTTGACGCCGTCGGTGAAGTAGGCGCGGAAGAGGCGTTCGGTGACCTGTTCGGCGAGGTCGTGGCGGGCGGCCAGGGCGATGTGGCGGTGGGCCTGGAGGGTGCTGGTGTGCACGGCGCCCGCGTAGTCCAGGCGCAGCCCGTCGTGGGCGGCGTGGGCGGCGACGCGGGTGGTCTCGGCGCTCACGCCGGGCCCGAACTTGCGTTCCAGGGCGACCAGGAGGGGCTCGCCGGTGGCGGGGGCGTCGGGGTCGAGCTGGAAGGGCAGGAAGCGGACCTCAAGGCTGCCGCCGGCGGCGCGGAAGCGCCTGGCGGCGCGGGCGAAGCGGGTGTAGCCGATGTAGGAGTGGGCGCAGATGATGTCGAGGACGACATCGACGCGGCGGGGTGCGGGCGGGTCGCTCACCATGGGGTTACGGGTCCTTCGTGGGTGGTGGGGGTGCGGGGTTCTCAGTGCTGTTCGGCCGTGGCCGGGGCGGTGGCGGGCCGGGGCGCGGGGGCGGCGGGGGTGCGCAGGAGCAGCAGGGCGGCCACGACGAGGGCGGCGAGGGCGGCGGTGGCGAGGTAGACGCCGTCGATGCCGATGGGGCCGGTCATGGGCTGGGTCAGGGCCGGGGAGAGGAACTGGCCCAGGAACAGGCAGGAGGTGACGCCGCCCAGGACGCGGCCGCGCAGGGCGGCGGGGGTGCGGGAGGCGAGCCAGGTGTTGAGGTTGGGGATGAGCAGGCCGATGCCGGAGCCGACGATGACCAGGCCGAGGAGGACCAGGGGCAGGGAGGAGGAGGCTCCGATGGCGGCGAAGCCGGTGGCCAGGAGGGTGAAGGTGGCGATGGCGACCGGTTTGAAGGCGAAGCGCTGGTTGATGCGGCCGTAGTTGAGGCCGACCAGTGCGTTGGCCAGGCTCATCAGGGCGATGGCCAGGCCGGCGCCGCTGGCGCCGATGCCGCCGATGTCCTTCAGGTAGAAGGGCAGCTGGGAGGGGACGGTGTAGAAGATGATCTGGGAGATCAGGACGAGGGCGTAGATGCCGTAGGCCAGGGCGGGGAAGCGGGCGGTGGCCCGGCGGCCGTCGGTGGCCTGGGGTGCGGGGGCGGCGGGCGGTTCGTTGACGTAGCGCAGGACGAGCGCGGTCAGGGGGACGGCCACGAGGTAGATGGCGAAGGGGCCGCGCCAGGTGAGGTCGGCCAGGACGCCGCCCAGGGAGAGGAAGGCGACGCCGCCGAATCCCATGAAGCCGGCCTGCAGGCCCAGGACCCGGGAACGGGCCTGGCCGGGGTAGTAGTCGGTGACCAGGGTGGTGGTGGCGGTCATGATGCCGGCGACGGCGACGCCCAGCAGGAGCCGGCCGGCGAGGATGGCGTAGAGGTTGTCCAGCAGCAGGCCGGAGCCGCCGGCGAGGCCGAAGAGGGCGACGGAGGCGGTCAGTACGGGCTTGCGTCCCACGCGGTCGACGAGGGTGCCCACGAAGGGGGCGCCGAGGGCGATCATCAGGGCGGGGACGGTGAGGACCATACGGACCAGGAAGGCGGAGTTGTCGACGGCGGAGAAGTGTTTCTCCATCGCGGGCAGGGACGGGGCGATGATGGCGCCGGCCATGGTGGTGAGCATGCTGGCCAGCAGCAGGGTCAGCAGGATGGGGCGGGAGCCGGTGGGCGGCTGCGGGCGGTGGCCGGTGGGGCCGTCGGTGTGGGTCACCACGGTGGGGTTCTCCTCCTGGTTTTCGCATCCCGCCGGTGTCCGGCCCGCCGGTGTGCGGGCCGCATGCCACCCGGGGGGCGCATGGCACCGGGGGCGTGGGTCACGGCGGGCGTGGGCCGCGTCATCAAGACGGTGGCCCCGGGCACGCGGACCCGCTTGGGCCTGGGCCCGGAAACCCGGGGCGCAAAAGCCTGGGGCCGGGGGCGGGTGGGCGCCGGGGGTGTCGGCGTGCGTCACGGACGGGCGGCTTGGGGGGACTTGCCGGGCTGCCCGGTCCATCATTGCCGGAACGCATCGGTCCGGTCGGCGGGTTGCCGTTGATTTGGCGGGGAGCGGACGAAGGTTTCACGTTGTTCTGCGGTGTTCGCGCATTGCGGGGTGCGCATTGCGGGGGTGCGCCCTGCCGGCGCCGGGGAATACCCGGCGGATTCTCCGGACCCGTTCCGCTGCCCGGGCCCATTCCGCTTCCCGGGCCCGTTCTGCGTCCCGGGCCCGTTCCGTTTCCCCGGGCGGGCTCACTCCTCGTATCTGCGGCCGCCCGCTGTTCCCCCACGGAGGCGGAGCGGTACGCCGGCCGGCGCTGGTGCGTACGGGCCGGCGCCGGTGGGTGGATGGCGCCGGCGCCGGGCCGGTGGTGGGGGTGCGGCCGGCGGCCCGCGCGGCGGGGGCGGTGCG
>NZ_JAGGOL010000162.1 GCF_018614525.1 Streptomyces sp. ISL-11 | reverse complement strand
CGGCGACCAGCGCGGCCGCCGCGGCGAGTACGGGCAGATGTCGGTGTGCGGTCGTTCTCGCGCGGGCCATCCCTACCTCCATGCGGGCGAGCGGGCCCCGGAGCCTACTCGGCGGCCGGGGCGGAGGACAGGGTGCCGCGCACGTCACCGCCCGTGAACCGGCGGTTCGGCTCTGGGTGGTGTCCGGCGGATCTTCGGCTGCGGGCCGTCCTTGCCGCCTGGCCGCCTGCGGCGGAGCGGGCCGTCTTTGCCGCCTGCGGCGGCGGGCGCCCTGCGGGCGCGTCCTCAATCGCCGGACGGGCTTGATTTCGCTGAGCTCAGCCGCTGTCAGCCCGTCCGGCGTTTGAGGACACCACCGCGCAGCGGTGGTGCGCACGACACAGCCCGCACTGCCCGCTCACATGATCCGCCGGCACGGCCTACCGGAGGGCGCGGAGCACCGCACCCGCCATGGCCGATTCACCCTTGGCGTTGGGGTGGAAGGGCGCGGCCGGGCTCTCCGGCTGCACACCCTCGATCCACCGGTCCGCGGCGGGCGTGCACACGTCGTGGCCGACCGTGGGGGCGTAGGTGTCGGCGTAGCGGACGTGCGCCTTGCGGGCCTCGTCCTCGAGCATCGTGTTGAGGCGCTTCTCGGTGTCGCGGAGGTAGGCCACGTCGCCCGCCGCGATCGGCACGGCCGGGAAGCAGCCGACGCCGTTGTCCGGCATGATCGCGGGGTAGCCGACGAGGACCACGCGCGCGTGCGGGGCACGGCTGTGCACGTCCGTGAGCACCTTGGCGATCTTGGGTGCGGTGGCGGCGATACGGGCGGTGAGCTCGTCGGTGCCACCGGCGGTGTACTTGTCGCGGCAGGGGGCGCCGGCCGGGGCCGAGGGCGACAGCTGCGCGCAGGTGCCGATGATGTCGCCGAAGCCGATGTCGTTGCCGCCGATGCCGACGGTGACGGTGCGGGTGGCGGTGCCCAGGGAGTTGAGCTGTGGCGGGTTGTCGCCCTGCGCGCGCCACATGTCGTCGGTCTTCGCGCCGCTGCAGCTGACGTCCTTGAAGGAGCCTATGCGCAGCGCCTTGGCCGTGAGCGCGGGGTAGTTGACGCTGGAGCGGGCGCAGTCGCCGCCGCTCTGGTCGGGGACGCCGGGGGCCGAGGTGTAGGAGTCGCCGAGGGCGACGTAGCGCCGGCCGGCGGTGTCGGCGTCCGAGGTCTCGGCGGCCGTCGCGGGGGCGGCGGCGGCCGCGAGGGCCGCGGCCGCGCCGAGCGCCGCCAGAGCCTTTCCGTACTGCCCGCCGCGTCTGAACACCTGTGCCACTACTGCCTCCGATGGTTTCCTGTCGATCAGTTCGAGCCACAGACTCGCGGCGCCGTGACCCTGTGTCAATCCGCTGACCTGCGGCGCTGTGGAGAATCCGGTCGCGGGCCGCCGTACGCCCCCGGCCCCGGGCCGCCGGTCCGTGGCCGGATCCGGGCCCGCCGCACGCTCGTTCTCCGCCGCGGCGGCCCGATGCCGCGCGGCCTGGGCTACGGTCGGCGGGTGACCGAACCCACCAGCACGTTCAGTTCAGCCGTGAGCGCCTGGCTGGAGTGGCGGGACAGCCCATGGGGGCGACTGGGCAACACCGTCGTGGCCGCCAATCTCGACCGTCATCTCGCCCCGTGGGGACCGACGCCGCTGCGGGTGCTGGATCTGGCCGGCGGTGACGGCAGTCACGTGCTGCCGCTCGCGGCGCGCGGCCATCACGTCACCGTCGTCGACTACGCGCCGGCCATGCTGGCCGCCGCCCGGGACCGGGCCGCGGCCGCCGGGGTCGCCGAGCGGGTCACCACCGTCGAGGCGGACATGACGGACCTGCCCGCCTCCCTGCTCGACGCCGGGTACGACGTGGTGCTCTGCCACAACTTCCTGCAGTACGTGGACGATGTGACCCCCGCCCTGACGGCGGTCGCCGCGGCGGTCCGTCCGGGAGGGCTCGTCTCGGTCCTGGCGGCCAACCGCCACTACGCACCGCTCGCCGCCGCGGTCCGCGACGGCGACCCCGGTGCCGCGCTCGCCGCGCTGGACTCCCGGCGGGGCTGGGCGGAGGTCTTCGGCACGGCCCTGACCCTGCACACCGCCGAGGAGGTCATCGCGGTCATGGCGGGCCTGGGGTGCACCGGCATCCGGCACTACGGCGTGCGCAGCTTCTGCGACCACCTCGCCGAGGACCGGCGCGAGGATGATCCTGGATTCCACGCCGCGATGGAACGCCTGGAGCTGGCCGTCACCGACCGCCCGCCCTACATGCACACGGCGCGGGCGTTCCAGCTGATCGCCCGCCGGCATGCCGGCTGATCCGGGGCGGCCCCGGGCCGTCCGGTGCCCGACGCAAGTTTGGGTACCGTAAAAGCGTGCGACTGACCAAGAGCACCGACATCGCCCTGCGTCTGGCCATGCGGCTGGCGGTGACGGGTGACGAGAAGGACGCGCCGACCACCCGCGAGGTGGCCGGCGCCGTCGGCGTGCCGTACACGCACGCCGCCAAGGTGGTCAGCCGGCTGCAGCACCTGGGCGTGGTGGAGGCCCGCCGCGGCCGGGGCGGCGGGCTCGCGCTCACCGCCGCCGGGCGGACGGGCTCGGTGGGGCAGCTGGTGCGCGAGCTGGAGGGCACGGGCGACGTGGTCGGCTGCGAGGGCGACTCGCCGTGCCCGCTGCGCGGGGCGTGCCGGCTGCGAGGCGCGCTGCGCGCGGCCCAGGAGGCGTTCTACGCCGCTCTCGATCCGATCACGATCGAGGATCTGGTCGCCCGGCCGACCGGTCCTCTTCTGCTGACGCTGGGCATCGGCCCCCCGACATGACAGACCCCTTTCCGGTGGCTTGCGCCGCGTGCGCTTAAATATGAATCCTGGATGCAACTTAAAGCCGGAACGTCAGGAGCCGCCGATGCTGTCCCCCCAGTCGACCGAAACCGTCCGTGCCACCCTCCCCGCGGTCGGCGGCGCCATCGGCGAGATCACCCCGCTCTTCTACGACAAGCTCTTCGCCGAGCACCCCGAGCTGCTGCGGGACCTGTTCAACCGGGGCAACCAGGCCAACGGCAGCCAGCAGCAGGCGCTGGCCGGCTCCATCGCCGCCTTCGCCACCGCGCTGATCGAGCACCCGGACGTCCGCCCCGACGCGATGCTCGCGCGCATCGCCCACAAGCACGCCTCCCTCGGCATCGCGCCCGAGCTGTACCCGATCGTCCAGCGGCACCTCTTCGCCGCCATCGCCGAGGTCCTGGGCGACGCGGTCACCGCCGAGGTCGCCGCGGCCTGGGACGAGGTCTACTGGCTGATGGCCAACGCCCTCATCGCCCTGGAGGCCCGGCTGTACGAGCGCGCCGGCACCGCGCCCGGTGACACCCTCCGCCCCTGCCGCGTCGTCGGCCGGCTACGGGAGACCGCGGACGTGGCCACGTTCCTCGTCCAGCCGCTCGACGGGCGCCCGCTGCCGGCCGCCCGCCCCGGCCAGTACGTCTCCGTACAGGTGGAGCTGCCCGACGGCGCCCGGCAGATCCGCCAGTACAGCCTCTCGGGCCGTCCGGACGACGCCCTGCAGTTCTCCGTCAAGCGGCAGGCCGGCGACCCGGCCGGCGAGGTCTCCCACCACCTCCACGACCACGTCGGGATCGGCGACACCCTGCTGGTGGGCGCGCCGTTCGGGGACGTGACCCTGGAGGACGGCGACTCCCCCGTGCTCCTCGCCTCCGCCGGCATCGGCTGCACCCCGATGATCGGGATGCTCTCGCACCTCGCGGCCACCGGCGCGCGGCGCCGGGTCATCGCCGTCCACGCCGACCGCGACGAGTCCGCACACGCCTTCCGCACGGACCTCGCCCAGCTGGTCGCCAAGCTGCCGGACGCGACGTCCCACGTCTGGTACGAGCACCCGGAGCCCGGCCACCCCGCCGACCGCACCGGCCACGCCGACCTCACCGGCATCGAGATCCCCGCCGGCACCACCGCCTACCTGTGCGGGCCGCTGCCGTTCATGCGCGCGGTCCGCGCCCAGCTGCTCGCGGCGGGCGTGGCGCCGGCCGACATCCACTACGAGGTGTTCGGCCCGGACCTCTGGCTGGGCGCCGGCTCCTGACGATGGGTCACCCCTGACCCCAATCGTTACCCTCGCGTAACTTGCGCGACCATTACCCCCGGTAAGTCACCGAGGTTACTGTCGGGTCACTTTGCATCGGGCGTGCCGCACCCCCCTCTCACCCGGGCGGCACCAACGTCAGGAGTGACCGTGAGACTCCCCCGGAAGTCCCGCAAGGCTCTGCGCGCACCGGCCGTCGGCGCCGTCTCGGCGGCGCTGCTCGCGGCCACCGCCCTGGGCGCCGCGCCCGCCGCCCAGGCGGCGCCCGAGCGCGGGGCGGTGGCCGCCCGGGCGGGCGCGAGCGTCAGGTTCACCGACATCCCCGGCTCCGGCGGCATCACCCTCAAGGGCAATGTGTTCACGCCCGGGGGCGCCGGCGGCACCGGCCGCCACCCGGTGATCGTGCTGCCCACCAGCTGGGCCATGCCGCAGCTCGAATACGTCGCGCAGGCCAGGCAGCTCGCCGACGCCGGCTATGTGGTGGTCACCTACACCTCGCGGGGCTTCTGGCTCTCCGGCGGGAAGATCGAGACGGCCGGGCCGGCGGACATCGCCGACGCCTCGAAGGTCATCGACTGGGTGCTCGCCAACACCCCGGCCGACCCGGCGAGGATCGGCATGGCCGGCGTCTCGTACGGGGCGGGCATCAGCCTGCTGGCCTCCGGGTTCGACAAGCGGATCAAGGCCGTGGTCGCGATGAGCGGCTGGGCCGACCTGACCGAGTCCATCTACGGCGGCCGCACCCAGCACCGCCAGGCCGCCGAACTGCTCGGCGGCCTGGGCAAGCTGACCGGGCGGCCGGGCGACGAACTCCAGGCGATCCTCAAGGACTTCCTGGGCTCGAACCTCGCCAAGGAGCAGGAGATGCTGGACTGGGGCGCCAAGCGCTCCCCCGCCACCTATCTGGACGACATCAACGCCAACGGCGCGGCGATCATGCTGGGCAACGCCTGGGGCGACACCCTCTTCCCGCCGGACCAGTACGCGAAGTTCTACGAGCGGCTCACCGGCCCCAAGCGCCTGGAGCTGCGGCCCGGCGACCACGCCACCGCCGAGGCCACCGGGCTGCTCGGCCTGCCCAACGCCGTCTGGGCCAACGCCCGGCGCTGGTTCGACCACCACCTCCGGGG
This sequence comes from Streptomyces sp. ISL-11, assembly GCF_018614525.1. GTDB lineage: Bacteria > Actinomycetota > Actinomycetes > Streptomycetales > Streptomycetaceae > Streptomyces. Next base: position 21,349 of record NZ_JAGGOL010000162.1, on the reverse strand, counting down.
CGCCGACAACGGCATCGACCGCGAGCAGCCCGTGCAGCTGACGTCGCGCACGGACGGCGGCTACGAGTCCTACCCCAGCTGGGCGGCCGTGGACCGGACGCGGCGCACCCTGCCCCTGGACGGCACCCGGAGCATCCGCGCGGGCGTCGACTCGGGCGCGAACGGCGGCACCGTCCTGCTCAGCAACGCCCTGGACCAGTTCCTGAGGCTGCCGCCGATGGTCCCGGTGCCGCTGCTGCCGCGCGCCCACGCCGCCGTGTGGCAGTCCGGCCCGTACGCCGCCGCCCAGCGCGTCCGCGGCAGTGTGAAGCTGCACACCACGCTGACGAGCGACAAGGAGAGCGGCACGGCGGTCGCCTACCTCTACGACGTGGGCCCGCTCGGCCTCGGCAAGCTGGTCAGCCACGCCCCGTACACCTTCCACGGCAAGGAGCCGGGCCGGCCCTTCGGTGTCGACCTGCCGCTGCTCTCCACCGCCTACGACGTCCCGGCCGGGCACCGGCTCGCGCTGGTGGTCGACACCGTGGACCCGCTGTACATCGCGCACAACCCGGACGGCGCGCGGCTGACGTTCTCCTCGCCGGAGGAGGACCCCTCGTCGCTGTCGGTGCCCGTGCGCGACTGACGGCCGGCGCGGTCAGCCGGCCGCGCCCGCCCCGTCCGCCGGGTGGTAGGTGCCCGTGGCGAGGTAGACGGAGAACCGCGGGGAGTCGCCGCCCCGGTAGGAGACGAAGTTCTGGGTCCGCGACCGGGCCAGCGGCCGGTCGGCGAGGGCGTCGAGGGCGGCGGTGTACGGCACGGGGTCCATCCCCTCACGGCGCAGGAAGGCCGCGACGCGGTCGCGGGCGGCCGCGTCGTGGTCGTGGACCGGGATCATCGGGACGTATACGGTCGCGCCCGGTACGTCCTGGCCGGGGCGGAAGGAGAACGTGGTCACGGGAGGCTTCCGTTTCCACTCCGCGCCGCCGTCCGGGCCGTTGATCTCCCGCAGCGCCCGCGCGAACGAGCCCGGCACATGGTCGCCGGCCACGGCCGACTTGGCGTCGATGTCCTCCGCCGAAGCACCGGAGTGCGCCACGTACACCTGCACCCGGAACGCGTCGCCGGCCACGAGGTCCATGGCCACGGCGGCGGGTTCGTGCTCGGGCCCGTGCCACCCGCCGAGGTGCTCGGTCAGCGCGCGCCAGGGGCGCTCCAGGCCGAGGCGGGCCATCGCCTCACCCGTCCGGGCGGCGGCCTGCTCGCGGCCGGCGACCGCGGGGTTGAGGAAGACCTTGTACGCGGGGTGGCCTCCCGGCCGCCAGGCCACGGCGTGGGCCACGGAGAAGTAGCCCTGCGGATCGTCGGCCGTGAAGAGGTCCTCGACCCGCAGGCAGGGGTCGATGGACACCTCGGGCCGGCCGGCGAGGCGCCGGGTGAGGGCCATGCCGTCCGCCATGCGCTGCCGTGCGTCGCCGCGCGGCGACTCCAGGGACATCCGGACCCCCGCCCGGCCGTCCGCCCAGGCGAGGGACAGCTCGCAGGGCATCCCGTCGATGGAGACCCAGCAGGCACGCCCGGGAGGCGTGCCGACCGGGAGGCGGCCCCAGGGCTCGGTGAGTTCGTGGAGCAGGGCGAGGATCGACTCGCGGCTCTCGCCGGTGAGTCCGAGGCTCCGGAACGCCCGCCACACACGGTCGCCGGCGACCTCGGCGTAGGTGTCGGCCGGCAGGTAGCGCGTGGATTCGAAGCGCAGCGGGCGGCCGACCATCTCGGCGATGACGCCGGAGTCCGGCGTGAAGGCGCCCGGGGCACCGGCGTCGAGGTCTACGGCATCCATCGTGTCTCCCTGTGCGTGACGACATGTGTGACGGCGTGCGTGCTGACGTGCGTGCTGGCGTGCGCGGACCGGGCTCACGAGGCGTGCCGCGAGCCGTACTCAAGAGGCGTGTACAGAAGTGCGTACCGAAGACAAAAACGAGCGCGATCCTGCCATCGGTGGGCAGGCCCTGTCAGCGCGTTGCCCGACAATTGCCCGGGAGCCCGTTATCGGGCCTATGTTCCAGCCAATTATGTTCACCCCCGCGCCCGCGGATGACCGCTCAACCAGGCGCCGCGGCATGGTCGTTGAACAGGAAAGCGTCACCCCGCAGGGCCCGTCGCGTACGGTTCGCACCTGGGCATTACCCGCGGTACGCGGCAACCGGTCGGACGGTAGGGAGATACGGCCGGAATCCTCCACTGCGGTGGTCCGCATCACGACGTTCTGCGACATGATCGCTACGCATCGTTCGCTGGTGCATGCACCAGGCGAATGGGTGTGTGCCCTGTCCACATGCGGCCAACCGGAGCGTCGGCGCCGCCGTGCTCCGGGAAGCCCGCGCAGAGGAGTTGTTGACGCGTGTCCGCACAGCACCACTCCGCCCGACCCCCCTCCACCGCCGGCGCTCCCCCCTTCGTCTCCGTTCCGCCCGAGGGCGCCACGCTGCCCGCGACCCTCCCGGAAGCGTTCGCACGGCAGGCGGCGCTCACGCCCGACAGCACCGCGCTGATCAGCGGCGGGACGACCCTGACCTACCGCGAACTCGACGCCCGCGCCCACCACCTGGCACGGCGGCTGACCGCGGAGGGCGTCCGCCCGGGCACCACCGTGGCGGTGCTGATGGACCGCTCGGCCGAGCTCGTGGTGGCCCTGCTGGCGATCGTGAAGTCCGGTGGCTGCTATGTGCCGTTGGACCCCCGCCAGCCCGCCTCCCGGCTGGAGTGGATCCTGGAGCAGACCGGTGCCCCGGTGCTGCTGACGGCCGGCCCGGAACCGGGCACGGGGATCGGCGGCGGGCTGCGGACGGTGGCGGTGACCCTGGACGGAGCCGCCGGGGCCGACGCTCCGGACGCGCCCGAGGACGCGAGCGCCTCCCTGTTCCCGGCCGAGCCCCGGCAGCTGGCGTACGTGATGTTCACCTCCGGTTCCACCGGCACGCCCAAGGGCGTCGCGGTGACCCACGAGAACGTGGTCGGCCTCGCCCGCGACCAGGCGTGGCGCGGCGGCGCCCACGGGCGCGTACTGCTGCACTCGCCGCACGCCTTCGACGCCTCCACCTACGAGCTGTGGGTGCCCCTGCTGTGCGGCGGCGCGGTCGTCGTCGCACCCCCCGGCGACCTGGACGCGCGCGGCATAGCGGCCGCCGTCACGGACGCGGGCATCACCGGACTGTGGGTGACGGCCGGGCTGTTCTCGGTGCTGGCGGAGGAGGACCCCCGCTGCTTCCTCGGCGTGCGCGAGGTGTGGACCGGCGGGGACGCGGTCTCGCCCGCGGCCGTCCGGCGGGTCCTGCGCGCCTGCCCGGACACGGCCGTCGTCAACGGCTACGGCCCGACGGAGACGACCACCTTCGCCACCTGCCACCGGGTGGCCGACGCGGGCGTGCTCGGCACGGTGGTGCCCATCGGCGCCGCCATGGCCGGGATGCGCACCGAGGTGCTCGACGGCGAGCTGCGCCCGGTGGCCCCGGGCGAGGTCGGTGAGCTCTACGTCGGCGGCTCGGGCCTGGCCCGCGGCTACTGGAACCGCCCGGCCCTGACGGCCGAGCGCTTCGTCGCCGACCCGCTGGGCGAGCCCGGCGCCCGCCTGTTCCGCACCGGCGACCTGGTGCGGCAAGGGCCCGGCGGACTCCTGGAGTTCGTGGGGCGCAGCGACGACCAGGTGAAGATACGCGGCTTCCGGGTCGAGCCCGGCGAGGTGGAGGCCGTCCTCGCCGGCCACCCCGGCGTCGCCCAGGCCGCCGTCGTGGTCCGCGAGGACCGGCCCGGCCACAAGCGGCTCGTCGGCTACGTCGTCCCCGCCGAGGAGAGCGAGGGGCGGGCCGGCGAGGAGGCCGGCGCCGGGCAGGACCCTGAGCGGGCGGACTCCGTCGGCGAGTGGCGGGAGATCTACGACTCGCTCTACAGCGGCGTCGCCCGGACCCGCTTCGGCGAGGACTTCTCCGGCTGGAACAGCAGCTACGACGGCCGGCCCATCCCGCCCGAGCAGATGCGCGAGTGGCGGGACGCCACCGTGGAGCGGATCCGCGAACTGCGCCCGCACCGCGTCCTGGAGATCGGCGTCGGCACCGGCCTGCTGATGTCCAAGCTGGCCCCGCACTGCGACGCCTACTGGGGTACGGACCTCTCCGGCCAGGTCATCGAGGCGCTCGGCACGCTCGTACGCCGGGACGCGGTCCTCGCCGGGCGGGTCGAGCTGCGCGCCGGCGCCGCCGACGACGTGGACGGCCTGCCCACGGGCTACTTCGACACCGTCGTCATCAACTCGGTGACCCAGTACTTCCCCGACGCCCACTACCTCACCGACGTGCTGGCCAAGGCCGTCGGCCTGCTGGTGCCCGGCGGCGCGGTCTTCGTCGGCGACGTGCGCAACCTGCGGCTGCTGCGCGGCTTCCACACCGACGTCCAGTTACGCCGTCCGGACCTGCCCACCGACCCGCGCGCCGTGCGCGCGGCCGTCGAAGGGGGCATGGTCCGCGAGAAGGAGCTGCTGGTCGACCCGGCGTTCTTCACCGAACTGGCCGCCGCCGTCCCCGGCCTGGGCGGCGGCGAGGTCCGCGTCAAGCGCGGCCGGTACGTCAACGAACTGACGCGCTACCGCTACGACGCCGTCCTGCGCAAGGCGGCCCCGGACGAGGAGGACGCGGCCGGCGCCGCCCTGCCCGTACGGGAACTGCGGTGGGGCCGGGACATCACCGACCCCGAGTCGCTCGCCGGGCTCCTCGACGCGGGCGAGCCCGCCGACATCCGGGTGACCGGCGTGCCCGACGGCCGGCTGGCGCCCGTCGCCGAAGCCCTGCGGGCGCTCGAAGGCAAGGGCGGCGAGGGGCGGATACGGGTCCTGGACGGCCGGGACGACACCGAATTCCTCGGCCTGGAGGAGTTCCACACCCTGGCCGACAGCCGGGGCCTGCGGGCCTCCGCCACCTGGTCCGCGACCGTCGCGGACGCCCTCGACGTCGTGATCACCGCCCGCCGCCCGGGCGCCCCGGGAGGCGGCGCGCCCCGGCCGGCCGGAACGCCGCTCACCTCGCTCGTCAACGCCCCCGCGACGGCCCGCGACACCGGTGCGCTGCTCTCCTCGGTCCGCGCCTTCCTGCGGGAGCGGCTGCCCGCATACCTGCTGCCCGCCGCGACGGTCGTCCTCGACACCCTGCCGCTGACCCGCAACGGCAAGGTCGACCGGCGCCGGCTGCCGGCCCCGGACACCGGCTCCGCCGAGGACGGCAGGTCCCCGCGCGACCCGATGGAAGAGCTGCTGTGCGGGCTGTTCGCCGACATCCTCGGCGTCTCCCGGGTCACCATCGACGACGGCTTCTTCGCGCTCGGCGGCCACTCCCTGTCCGCCACCCGCCTGAGCACCCGGCTGCGCTCGGTCCTGGGCCTGGAACTGCCCGTACGGAGCGTCTTCGAGACGCCCACCGTCGCCGGCCTGGCCGAGACCGTGCGCCGGGCGTCGGCCGGCGACCGGCCGCCACTGGTGGCCGCGGAGCGCCCCGACCCGATGCCGCTGTCCTTCGCCCAGCACCGCCTGTGGTTCCTCGACCGCCTCCAGGGGCCGGGCGCCGCCTACAACGTGCCCCTGGTGCTCGACCTGAGCGGCGAGGTGGACCGGCCCGCCCTGGACGCGGCGCTGGCGGATGTGCTCGCGCGCCACGAGAGCCTGCGGACGGTCTTCCCGGAGACCGCCGGAGTGCCCCGCCAGCTCGTCCTGGACGGCGCCGCGGCCCGCACCCCGCTGGAGGTCACCGAGGTCGCGCCCGGGGAGCTGGACGCGGCGGTGGCCGCAGCGGTCCGCCACCCCTTCGACCTCGCCCGGGAGATGCCGGTCCGGGCCCGGCTGTTCACGACCGCGCCCGGGCGGCACGTCCTGGCGCTGGTCGTCCACCACATCGCCTGCGACGGCTGGTCGCTGGCACCGCTGTGGCGGGACCTCGCCACCGCCTACGCCGCCCGCCGTGCCGGCGGCCCGCCGGCGGCCGGACCGCTGCCGGTCCAGTACGCCGACTACACCCTGTGGCAGCGCCGGCTGCTGGGCGACGAGGACGACCCGGACAGCCTGGCCGCGCGCCAGACGGCCTACTGGACGGGCGCGCTGGCCGGCCTGCCCGAGTGCGCCGACCTGCCCGTCGACCGGCCCCGGCCGCAGGTCGCCTCGCAGCGCGGCGACACCCTGCGCTTCACCGTCGACGCCGATCTGCACGGCCGGATCACCGAACTGGCCGCCCGGTCGGGCGCCAGCCCGTTCATGGTGGTGCACGCCGCGCTGGCCGCCCTCCTGACGAAGCTGGGCGCCGGCACCGACATCGCCATCGGCACCCCGGTCGCGGGCCGCACCGACCACGCGCTCGACGGCCTCGTCGGCTTCTTCGTCAACACGCTGGTGCTGCGCACGGACACCTCCGGCAACCCCGCCTTCCGTGACCTGCTGGCCCGGGTGCGGGAGACCGACCTGGCCGCGTACGCCCACCAGGACGTGCCCTTCGAGCGGCTGGTCGACGCCCTCGCCCCGGCGCGCGGCCTCGCCCACCACCCGCTGTTCCAGGTGATGCTCGCGCTCCAGAACGCCCCGCAGGGCGCGCCGGAACTGCCCGGGCTGACCGTGGCGGACCGGGCCGTGAGCACCGGTGCGTGCCGGTTCGACCTCTCGCTGAGCCTCCAGGAGCGCCCCGGCGACGGCCGGCGGCCGCACGGCATGGACGGTGTCGTCGAGTTCAGCACGGACCTGTTCGACACCGGCACCGTCGAGCGGCTCGTCCACCGCTTCCTGCGGCTGCTCGACGCGGTCACCGCCGACCCCGGGCGCCGGCTCGGCGGCCTCGACACCGTGCTCCCCGACGAGCGCGAACTGCTGCTGGCCCGCAGCGACAGCGGCCAGTACGCGGAGCGCCGGCCGCTGCCGGCGCTGTTCGAGGCGCAGGTGCGGCGGACGCCCGACGCGACCGCGCTGCTCCACGACGACGGCGCCGGGCCCGTACGGCGGCTGACCTACCGGGAGCTGAACGCACGGGCCAACCGGCTCGCCCGCTATCTGATGGCCTGCGGCGTCGGCCCCGAGCGGTTCGTGGCGATCGCCCTGCCGCGCACCGTCGAGTCGGTCGTGGCGACCCTCGCGGTGCTCAAGGCCGGCGGCGCGTACCTTCCGCTGGACGCCGGCTACCCGGCGGCGCGCCTGCGCTTCATGGTCGACGACGCGCGCCCGGCCCTGCTGCTGACGGACTCCGCCACCAGGCTGCCGCTGCCCGCGGCGGCGGGACCGCGCCGCGTCGTCCTGGACCGGGACGAGACCCGGCGGGCGGTGGGCCTGTGCTGGGAGTCCGACATCACCGACGCCGAGCGGACGCGGCCGCTGACGTACGACCACCCGGCCTACGTCATCTACACCTCGGGTTCCACCGGCCGCCCCAAGGGCGTGGTGGTCACCCACTCCGGTGTCGCCGGTGTCGTCGAGGCGCAGCTGCGGCGGTTCGGGGTGACGGCGTCGAGCCGGATCCTGCAGTTCGCCTCGCACAGTTTCGACGGCGCGGTGTGGGAGCTGTGCGGCGGGCTGCTGACCGGCGCGACGCTGGTGATGGCGCCGACCGAGGTCACCGCGCCGGGACCGGAGCTGGCCGCGCTGATCGAACGGCACCGCGTCAGCCACGCGACGCTGCCGCCGGCCGCGCTCACGGTGCTGGAGCCGGAGCGGTTGCCGTCGCTCACCTCGATGATCGTCTCGGGTGAGGCGGCGTCCGGGGAGACGGTGCGCCGGTGGTCCGCCGGGCGGCGCTTCCTCAACGGCTACGGCCCGACCGAGACGACGGTGTGCGCGACGCTCAGCTCCCCGCTGTCCGGCGGCGCCACTCCCCCGATCGGCCGGCCCACCGTCAACGCCCGCGCCTACGTCCTCGACCGCGACCTGTGCCTGGTGCCGCCCGGAGTCACCGGCGAGCTGCACGTCTCCGGCGCCGGACTGGCCCGCGGCTATCTGGACCGGCCGGGGCTGACCGCGGAGCGGTTCGTGGCCGACCCGTTCGGCGCGCCGGGCACCCGGATGTACCGCACCGGTGACCTGGTCCGCTGGAACCACGAGGGGCAGCTGGAGTTCGTCGGCCGCGCCGACGGGCAGGTGAAGATACGCGGCTTCCGGGTCGAGCCGGGCGAGGTCGAGGCCGCGCTGGGCACCCACCCGGGTGTCGCACAGGCCGTCGTGGTGCCCCGTACGGACCCGCGCGGCGCCACCTACCTCGCCGCGTACGCCGTGCCGGCCGCCGGCGTACCGGCCCCGGACGGGCCGGAGCTGCGCGCCCACGCGGCCGGTCTGCTGCCCGGCCACATGGTGCCGGCCGCGGTGCTGGTGCTGGACGCCCTGCCGGTCGCGGCGACCGGCAAGGTCGACCGGGCCGCGCTGCCGGAGCCGGACTTCGCGGCCCTCTCCGCGGGCCGGGCGCCGCGCAATCCGCGCGAGCGCATCCTGTGCGAGCTGTTCGCCGAGGTGCTGGGCCTTCCCCGGGTCACCATCGACGACAGCTTCTTCGCCCTGGGCGGGCACTCCCTGCTGGTGACCCGGGTGATCAGCGGGGTGCGTCGCCGGCTCGGGGCGGAGCTGCCGGTGCGCACGCTCTTCGAGCGCCAGTCGGTGGCCGCCCTGCTGGAGGCCGTCGACGGCGTCGCCGCGCCGGCGGACGCGGAGCGCGGGGAGGCCGGGGTGTACGGGCAGCCGACGCCGGCCGAGCTGGCGGCGGACGCCGTGCTGGACCCGGCCATCACGCCCGGGCCGCGCCGGGAGCGGCCCTCGCCCTCCGCCGGCGGCCGCGAGCACATCCTGCTGACCGGCGCGACCGGTTTCCTCGGCGCGTTCCTGCTGCGCGAGCTCCTGGACCGCACGAGCGCGGACATCCACTGCCTCGTACGGGCCGCCGACCCCGGGCAGGCGGACCGGCGGATCCGCCGGAGCATGGCGGAGTACGGGCTGTGGAACGAGTTCACCCGCGGCCGGATCGTCGCCGTCCCCGGCGACCTGGAGAAGCCCCTGCTGGGCCTGACGCCCGGGCGGTTCGAGGAACTGGCGGGCCTCCTCGACGCGGTCTACCACAACGGTGCCCGGGTCAGCGCCGTCGATCCGTACGCCCGGCTGAGGGCGGCGAACGTGGCGGGCACCCAGGAGGTGCTGCGGCTGGCGGCCCGCGGCGGTGCGGTGCCGGTGCACTACATCTCCACGGCCGCCGTGTCGGTGGACACCCGGGAGGGCGACGGGCATCCGGTCACCGTGCCCGAGGCGCACCGGGTCCCCGCCGGCTCGGTGCTGCCGGGCGGCTACACGAGCAGCAAGTGGGTGGCCGAGCAGCTCGTCTGGGCGGCGCGCGACCGCGGACTGCCGGTCACCGTGCACCGCTGCGGGCGGGTGAGCGGACACACCGTCAGCGGCGCCGGCTCCAGCCGGGACGTGTTCTGGCAGCTCGTACGGGCCATGCTCGTGCTCGGCGCGGCACCGCGCCCGGCCCCGGGCGAGGAGCTCGCACCGGTGGTCGACCTGGTGCCCGTGGACTACGTCGCGGCCGCCGTCGTCCACCTCTCCCGGCGCCCGGGCGGCGAGGGCCTCGCCCACCACCTCATCTGCCCCTCACCGCTGCCCTTCGACACCGTCCTGGGCCATCTGCGGGCGTACGGCTACCGCCTGGAGACCATGGACCTCGACGAGTGGACCCGCACCCTGCGGGAACGGGCGGAGACGGACGCCGGCACGCTCGACGCGGCCGTGCTCCTGACCGACACCCTGCCCGCGCTCGCCCGGCTGGGGCGGATCCACCTCGACCGGACCAACACGCTCGCCGGGCTGGCGGATTCGGGGAGAGTGTTCCCGCCGCTGGACGGCGAGCTGATCCGCGCGTACGCCGACCACTTCGTCGCCTCCGGCTTCTTCCCGCCCCCCGCCACGCGCTGAGCACCACCTTCCGCCGTGCCGGGGCGCGGGGCCCCGGCACGGCCACAACCCACCAGGTCCAACCCATCCACGGAGGACACACGACGTGAGCAACCCCTGGGACGACACCGAGGGCACCTTCCTGGTGCTGGTCAACGACGAGGGACAGCACTCCTTATGGCCGTCCTTCACCGCGGTTCCCGCCGGCTGGGCCGCGGTGCGCGGACCCGCCACCCGCGAGGAGTGCCTCGCGTACATCGAGGAGAACTGGACCGACATGCGGCCCAAGAGTCTCGTCGAACACCACAACCGGCTCTCGGAGGCACGATCCGCATGACCACTCACGCCAACGGCCGTCCGTCGCCGCCCAGTTACCCGTTCAACGAGGCAGTGGCGCTGGACGTCGACCCGCTGTACGCGAAGCTGCGCGAGGAGGAGCCGGTCGTACGGGTCGGCTGCCCTTTCGGCGAAGACGCCTGGCTGGTCACCAAGCACGCGGACATGAAGACGATCCTCGGGGACCCCCGGTTCAGCCGGGCCCTGGCCGCCGAGCACGACGAGTCGCGGCTGACCCCGCTGCCCATCCACACCAGCATCCTGGGCATGGACTCCCCCGACCACACGCGGCTGCGCAGGCTGCTGTCCAAGGTCTTCACCATGCGCCGGGTCGAGCTGCTGCGCCCGCGCATCGAGGCCGAGGCCCACCGCCTCGTCGACGCCCTCGTCGCCGAGGGCGCGCCCGGCGACCTCATGGAGGGCTTCGCCGTGCCCTTCGCGGGCACCGTCGTCTGCGATCTGCTCGGCGTCCCCTTCGAGGACCGCGAGCAGTTCCGCGGCTGGCTCGACGCGTTCTCCGCGACGACCGTGATGAGCGAGGAGGAGATCGAGGAGGACACCGACCGGCTGTACGACTACATCGGCAAGCTGATGGTCAGCCGGCGGGCGGAGCCGCAGGACGACCTGATCAGCGCCATGGTCAAGGCCAGCGACGAGGAGGACAGGCTCTCGGAGAAGGAGCTGGTCGAGCTCGCGAGCGTGCTGCTGATCGCCGGGCACGAGACGGTCTCCTCGCAGCTCATCGACTCCCTCCACGTGCTGTTCACCCACCCCGACCAGCTGGCACGGCTCCAGCGCGAGCCGGAGCTGATGACGCGGGCGATCGAGGAGCTGATGCGCTATGTGCCGCTCATCTCCCACGTCACCTTCGCGCGGTACGCCACGGAGGACGTCGAGCTGAGCGGGACGCTGGTCCGCGCGGGCGAATCCGTCCTGCCCGCGATCCCCTCGGCCAACCGCGACGCGTCGGTCTTCGAGGACCCGGATCTGTTCGACCTCACCCGGGAGCACAATCCGCATCTCGGATTCGGTTACGGCATCCACCGCTGCCTCGGGGCACCGCTCGCGCGGCTGGAAATGCGGGTGGCACTGGAGACGCTGTTCAGCCGGCTGCCCGGGCTGCGGTGCGCGGTTCCGGTGGAATCACTGGAATGGAAGGACGGAATGCAGGTGCGCAGTCTGCTGCACCTTCCGGTCACCTGGTCGCGTCCGTAGCCCCTGAAAAGGAGAGCGCGAAAGAACAGGCCTTTCCACGGACGCGTACGGCGTCCGCGGAAAGGCCCGTTCCCGGCGACCTCGGCGTCAGGCGAGCCGCCAGGCGGGATCGGCCGGACTGCTCTCCTCCGTGGCGGCCGGGTCGCGGGCGACCACCGGGCCGAGCGCCGTGTCGATCGCGGCCAGCGCGTCCTCGTCCAGCCGGACGCCGGCCGCCTTGGCGTTGTCGGTGATCTGCTCGGGGCGGGAGGCGCCGAGCACGGCGGCGCAGACGCCCGGGTGCTGGAGTACCCAGGCGAGTGAGAGCTGCGCGAGGGTGAGGCCGAGGTCGGCGGCGACGGGCCGCAGCCGCGCCACCCGGCCCAGGACCTCGTCCGTCAGCCAGCCGGCCAGCAGCTCCGAGCCGTCGTTGGAGTCCGTCGCCCGGGAGCCCTCTGGCCACTGGCCGCCCGGCTGGTATTTACCGGTCAGGACGCCCTGGGCCAGCGGGGACCAGACGATCTGCCCGATGCCGAGCTCCTCGCAGACGGGCATCACCTCGGCCTCGGGCACCCGCCACAGGGCCGAGTACTGCGGCTGGTTGGAGACCAGGGAGATCTTCAGCTCGCGGGCGAGGGCGTGCCCGGCCCGGATCTGGCCGGCGGTCCACTCCGAGACGCCGATGTAGTGGGCCTTGCCCGCGTGGACCACGTCGGCCAGGGCCTCCATGGTCTCCTCCAACGGGGTGGAGGGGTCGAAGCGGTGGGCCTGATAGACGTCCACGTGGTCGGTGCCCAGCCGGCGCAGGGACTGGTCGATCGACTCGCGGATGTGCTTGCGCGAGAGGCCGAGGTCGTTGCGGCCGGGTCCGGTGGGCGCGAAGACCTTGGTGAGGATCTCCAGTCCCTCGCGGCGCTCGCCCTTCAGCGCCCGGCCCAGGGATTCCTCCGCGCAGGTGTCCGCGTAGACGTCCGCGGTGTCGAAGGTGGTGATTCCGGCGTCGAGCGCGGCCCGCACACAGGCGAGTTCCGTCTCCTCACTCCTCGAAGAACTCCGGGTCAGCCAGTTTCCGTACGCGATCCGGCTGACTATCAATCCGCTGCGGCCAAGATGACGGAAATTCATACCACCACGCTAGCAACGCGGTTGGATCATGTCGGCCGAATGCGGAATTCACTGGAGGGGCTGATGCCCGGCGCCCGGCAGCAGCGTTCCGGGCTCGGCGGCCGCGATGTCCACCGCCTCCGTCTTGGGATTGCGCCGTTGCCGCTTGGCGACCCAGTTGGCCAGCCACGACAGGAGCATGCACATCCCGATGTAGATCGGAGAAATGATCATGACGACGGGGATGAACGGCAGCCCGTAGTCGAGGTTGCTGGCGATGAGCTTGCCCGCGTGCAGGAACTCCTCGTAGGTGATGAGGAAGCCCAGCGAGGTGTCCTTCAGGGCCACCACGAGCTGGCTGATGATCGTCGGCAGCATGGCGCGCAGGGCCTGCGGCACCAGGACGTAGGTCATCACCTGTGTCTTGATCATGCCCAGCGAGTAGGCCGCCTCCCGCTGGCCGCGGTCCACGGAGTTCACGCCGGTGCGGAAGACCTCGGCGAGCACCGAGCCGTTGTACAGCGTCAGCCCGGTGACCAGGGCCGGCAGGGGCTGGACCTTGAGGGCCACGAACACGAAGAAGATCATGACCAGTACCGGCATCGCGCGGAAGAACTCCACCAGGAGCGTGGCGAGCCAGCGCACCGGCCGGTGGTCGGACAGCCGTCCCGTGGCGAGCACGGCGCCGAGGGCCAGGGAGAGCACGGCGGCGTACGCGAACGCCTTCAGGGTGTTGCCCAGGCCCCGCAGCAGCAGTTCCTGGATGCCCTTGTACGCGAAGGGCCGCCACTTCTCGGCCGTGAACTGGTGGGTGTCGAAGAGCAGGTAGAGGGCCCAGGCGATGATGCCGAGGATCACCGCGGTGGCGATCAGGCCGTAGAGGAGGTGCCGGCGCCGGGCGAGCGGGCCGGGGATGTCGTACAGCGCGGTGTCGGTCATCGGGGCACTCCCCAGCGCTTCTCCAGCACGTTGAAGACCGCGCTGATGGACAGGGTCACGATCAGATAGCCGACCGCGATCCAGACGAAGGACCAGATGATGCTGTAGCCCAGCTCGTTGAGGGTCTTGTACGTGCCGAGCAGCTCGGTGACGCTGAACGACCCGGCGATCGCGGAGTTCTTGGCGAGCGCGATCAGCGTGGAGCCGACCGGCGGGATGACGGACCGGAACGCCTGCGGCAGGACGATCGCGCCGAGCGTCTGCCGGAAGGTCATGCCGAGGCTGCGGGCCGCCTCGCCCTGGCCGGTCGGCACGGTGTTGATGCCCGAGCGCACCGCCTCGCAGATGAAGGCGGAGGTGTAGCAGCCCAGGGCGAGGACGGCGAAGAGCTGGAAGGGCAGGACGACTCCGAAGCGCGGCAGGCCGAGCAGGACCGCGAAGAAGAGCAGGGTCAGCGGGGTGTTGCGCAGGACCGTCACCCACACGGTGCCGAGGGCGCGCAGCGAGCCGACGGGGGCGACGCGGAAGGAGGCCATGAGGAAGCCGACGACGAGGGCGAGCAGGGAGGCGTAGACGGTGAGTTCGACGGTGCCGAGCAGCCCTTTGCCGTACAGGGAGAAGTTGTCGGTCAGTACGTTCATCGAGGGGACCTACCGGGGGTCGTGCCGGACAAGCCGTGGCGGCCGGGGGTGCGGGGGTCGTCTCCCGCGGAAGGGCGGCATCGCGGGGCCTCAGCCGGTCGGGTAGCGGTCGACGGCGGGCGGCGTGGGAGCGGGCACCCCGGACAGGCCGAGGGTGGCGTCGTACGCCTTCTTCCAGTCGCCGTTCTTCTCGTGCGTCTCCAGGGCGTCGTCGAGGGCGAGGCGCAGGGCGGTGTCGCCGCGGGGCACGCCGATGCCGTAGGGCTCCTTGGAGAAGGGCTTCCCGGCGATCCTCAGCTCGTCGGGGGCCTTGGCGGCGAAGCCCATGAGGATGGTGTCGTCGGTGGTGACGGCGTCCACCTGGAGGCTGAGGAGGTTGTCGACGCAGATGGAGTACGTGTCGTAGGCGACGGCCGTGGCCCTGGGGTACTCGCGCTGGATGCGCTGGAGCGGGGTGGAGCCGGCCGCCGAGCAGACCTTCTTGCCGGCGAGGTCCTGCGGGCCGTCGATGCCCTTCTCGTCCTTGCGCACGAGCAGCGACTGGCCGGCGATGTAGTACGGGCCGGCGAAGCCGACCTGCTTCTTGCGCAGGTCGTTGATGGTGTATGTGCCGACGTAGTAGTCGATCTGCCCGTTCTGCAGGGCGGTCTCGCGGTTGGCCGAGGCGATGGTGCGGAAGGCGATGCTCTTCGGGGGGAAGCCGAGGGAGGCGGACATCATGCGGGCGATCTCGATGTCGAAGCCGGAGTAGACCCCGCTCGCGGGGTCCTTCTCGCCCAGGTAGGGCTGGTCCTCCTTGGCGCCGACGACGAGGTGGCCGCGGCGCTTGGCGGCACGCCAGGTGGGTGAGGCGGTCAGCTGGAGGCCGGTGGCCACCCGGTAGACGGGGAGCTGGTCGGGCTGGGGTCCCTTGACGGGCGGGCTGCCCTCCTTGCCGCAGGCCGCGGCGAGCAGGGCGAGGGCCAGGGCGGCGAGGGCGGCGGCGCGGCGGCGCGGCCGTGCGGAGTCCTTGGGGCTCATGTGGCAGTCACCGCCGCTCAGTGCTTGAGGATCTTGGAGAGGAAGTCCTTGGCCCGGTCGCTCTCGGGCGCGGTGAAGAACTCCTCGGGGGTGCGGTCCTCGACGATGCGGCCGTCGGCCATGAAGACGACGCGGTTGGCGGCGGAGCGGGCGAAGCCCATCTCGTGGGTGACGACGACCATCGTCATGCCGTCCCGGGCGAGCTGCTGCATGACCTCCAGCACCTCGTTGATCATCTCCGGGTCCAGTGCGGAGGTGGGCTCGTCGAAGAGGAGCGCCTTGGGGTCCATGGCGAGCGCGCGGGCGATGGCGACGCGCTGCTGCTGACCGCCGGAGAGCTGGGCGGGGTACTTGTCGGCGTGGGCGAGGAGTCCCACCCGTTCGAGCAGTTCGCGGGAGCGCTTGTCGGCCTCCTCCTTGCCGCGTCTGCGGACCTTCAGCTGGGCCAGGGAGACGTTGGCCAGCACGGTCTTGTGCGCGAAGAGGTTGAAGGACTGGAAGACCATCCCGACCTCGGCGCGCAGCCGGGCCAGTTCCCGGCCCTCCTCGGGGAGCGGGCGGCCCGCGAGGGTGATGGTGCCGGACTCCACGGGTTCGAGGCGGTTGATGGCCCGGCACAGCGTCGACTTCCCGGAGCCCGACGGGCCGATGACCACCACGACCTCACCACGGCCGACGGTGAGGTTGATGTCCCGCAGGACGTGCAGCTTTCCGTAGTGCTTATTGACATCACGCAGTTCGATCAATGGATCGACGGCCATACCCAGCCCTACCCACTTTCAGCTCTCTCGCGGTCGACGCAAGCTGTCGGCGCAACCTATCGGCCCAATACGGGACTTCATTGGTGACACGCGCGTAAAGGGGCATTCGTTGTCCATTCCCCTCCATTTGCCCTAGGTACACAGACCGGGCCTGGGTACCTAGCCTGTGGGGGTCGAACCGGGCGAACTCGGGGGAAGGAGCGGGGGTGGGCGACAGCAGGCCCGTCTACCAGCGCATCGCGGACGATCTGCGCCGCCGCATCGACGAAGGCGGGCTGGCCGTGGGGGACCGGATCCCCTCCCGGTCGGAGCTCAAACGCGCCTACGCGGCCAGTGACCAGACCGTGGACCGCGCGGTGCGCGTACTGAAGGCGGCCGGGTACGCCGAAGGGCAGTTCGGGCGGGGGGTGTTCGTCACCGACCGGATGCCGCTGGGCAGTCTGCTGCGCTCCACCGGCGCGGTCGACTCCCCCTTCGCCGCCCGGATGACCGCCCGGGACACCTCGCTGACCTGGGAGGCGTCCTCCAGCGAGATCGGCGCCCCGGAGCGGATCGCCGGCCGGCTGCGGGTCGACGCGGGCGAGCGGGTGCTCTGCACGCACTACGAGTACCTGGCCAACCGCCACCCCGTCCAGCTCGCCACCAGCTGGGAGCCGCTCGCCATCACCGAGGGCACCGACGTGGTCCTGCCCGAGCGGGGGCCCTACGCCCGGCGCGGGGTGCGCGGGCGGCTGGCGGCCATCGGCATCCGGGTCGTACGGGCGCAGGAGCTGGTGGGCTCGCGGCCGGCGACGACCCCGGAGGCCGAGGCGCTCGGCTGCGCGGCCGGGCAGTGCGTCACCGTCATCGAGCGGACCCACTTCGACGGCGACGGCCGGGCGGTGGAGACCTCCGACATCGTCGTCCGCGCGGACCGCTGGCGACTGGAGTACGACATCCCGTTCACCAGCTGAGCCCACCGGCCGGCGTCAGTTCTCCGCGAGCTCCCCGTACAGCTGCGACAGCTCCGGGGCGCCGTCGGCCGCCCACGCCTGGCCCGCCTCCACCACGTCGATCTCGCGGCCGTTGGCCAGCCGCACCACCGGCTGGCCGTTGGGCCAGAGCCACCAGCCGGCGCCCTCGACGGTACGGACCACCACCGTGCCCAGGTACAGGCCCGCGTCGTTGCCGAGCCAGGTCAGCAGTTCGGGATCCTCGCGCCAGCGCGGCTGCAACTGGTCCAGTGCCTCCAGGGAGGACGGCGAGTCGTCGAGCGCGACCCCCGCCGACTGCGCGTGGGCGCGCAGCAGTTCGCACTCCGCCAGCAGCTCGGCCAGCCCCTCCGGATCCCTGTCCACCCCGTCCGCGAGCGCCACGCCGTGCGCGGGGGCGTGCCGCTTGCGCCAACTGTCCAAGAAGGGAATGTTCATACCGGCCAGGATCGCACTCCCACGGATGGCCCCACCACAGGCGCGCGGCGCTCGACGTGGCCAGATGGCCTCCTTGACGTTCCCCAAAGGTCTCCCTAGCTTCATCCCGCCACATATTGAGCGGGGAAGGCTGAGAGCCATGAGACACGTGCTCCGAAAGGCGACACCCGGCGGGAGACGACACAGACGGTGGACGGCGGCGGGCGCCCTCGCGGGAGCCGCCGCCTGCGCCGTCGTCGCCACGAACACCCCGGCGCTCGCCGCGCCGGCGCGGGAGCCGCTCCCTCTGGAGCGGCTCTTCGACAACCGGGCGGTCAGCGACGACGGCCGGCCCCGCGGCGCGGACTTCGACGGTGCGGGCAACTCCCTCTCCGCCCAGGACCTCGCGGCCGCGGGCTGGACTCCGGGGCGCGCCCTGGCCATCGACCGCTCCCGGCTGACCTGGCCGCACCCGGCGGCGGGCAAGCCGGACAACGTCCGCGCCGCCGGGCAGACGGTGCGGCTGACCGGCAGCGGAGAGGCGCTCTCCTTCCTCGTCGCGGGCAGCGCCAAGGGAGCGCCCGGCCCGGACGCGGCCGGCACGGGCACTATCCACTACCGCGACGGATCGCGCGGCACCTACCGGCTGACCGCGCCCGACTGGCGGCGCGGCCCGCTCACGACCAAGGCGCTCGGCCTGCCCCACCTCAACACCCCCGGCGGCGCCAAGGCCGAGACCACCCGCCTCTACGCGGTGACCGTACCCGTCGCGCGCGGCCGGGAGATCGCGTCCGTGACGCTGCCGGCGGACCCCGGTCCGGCCACTGACCTGCACGTGTTCTCGATGGCCCTGCGGAGTCCCGCGTACGGGTGGACGGGCAGCTGGGCGGCGTCACCCTCGGGCTACGCGGCGGTGGGGCCGTGGACCGACCGGACGCTGCGGCTGGTGGTGCACAGCAGCGCGGGCGGGCCGTCGACCAGGATCCGGCTGGAGAACACCTTCGCGCCGCGGCCGGTGCGGATCGGCCACGCGACCGTCGCCCTCCAGGGCAAGGGCGCGGCGACGGCCGGCCGGCCCCGGGCGCTGACCTTCGGCGGCCGGGCCGGCGCGGACATCCCGGCGGGGGCGCAGCAATTCAGCGACCCGCTGGGGTTCCGGGTGCCCACGGGCACGAACCTGCTGGTGAGCATCCATCTGCCGGGCACCGTACGGGCGGTGCCGGTGCACAGCTACACCGCCCAGGTGTCGTATCTGACGGCCGACGGCAGCGGTGACCGGACGGGCGAGAGCGGCGGGGGCGCGTACACCGGGACGCTCGACCAGTGGCCGCTGCTGACGGGCGTGGACGTCGCCGACGGCCCGGGGTCGGTGGTGGCCCTCGGCGACTCGATCACCGACGGCGAGCGGTCGACGCCGGGCTCCAACGGGCGCTGGCCGGACCTGCTGGCACGGCGGCTGCGCGGGCAGCAGGGCGTGCCGCGCTTCGGCGTGCTCAACCACGGGATCTCCGGGAACCGCGTGGTGACCGACCGCTATCCGGGCGACGGGACGAGCACCATCATGAGCGGGGTCAGCGCGGAACACCGCCTGGAGCGCGATGTGCTGGCGCAGACCTCGGTCCGTACGGTCGTCTTCTTCGAGGGCGTCAACGACATCCGCTCCGGCACCTCGGCCGCGCAGGTCGTCGCGGGGCTGCGGTCGATGGCTGCCCGGGCGCACGAGCGCGGGCTGCGGGTCGTCGCGGCCACCATCGCGCCCTGCGGCGGCTTCTACGACTGCACGCCGGAGGCCGAGGCCAACCGCACCGCCATCAACCGGCACATCCGGGCCAACGCCGGTGTCTACGACGCGGTGTTCGACTTCGACGCCGCCATCCGCGACCCGCGGCAACCGGACCGGATGCTGCCGGCCTACGACGGCGGCGACCACCTGCACCCCAATGACGCGGGCATGCGGGCCTTCAGCGACTCGATCGACCTGCGCAAGCTGATCTGATCGCCATCGCCCCGCCCCCGAGGGCGCCCGGGTTCAGACGTCCAGGTCGACGACGACCGGGGCGTGGTCCGAGGCGCCCTTGCCCTTGCGCTCCTCGCGGTCCACATAGGCGTCCTTCTTCGCCGCGGCGAAGGGGGCGTTGCCGTAGACCAGGTCGATGCGCATGCCCCGGTTCTTGGGGAAGCAGAGCTGGCGGTAGTCCCAGTAGGTGTACGGGTGGTCGTACTTCAGCGGGCGGGGCACGACGTCGGACAGGCCGGTGTCGCGCAGGGCCGCGAGGGCGGCGCGCTCGGCGGGGGTGACGTGCGTGGCGCCCTCGAAGACGGCCGGGTCGAAGACGTCGTCGTCGGTGGGCGCGATGTTGTAGTCACCGAGCACGGCGAACGGCCGCTCGGCCTCGGCGTCCGCGGCGACCGCGTCGCGCAGCGCCTCCAGCCAGCGGAGCTTGTAGGCGTAGTGGTCGTGGGCGACCTCCCGGCCGTTGGGCACGTAGACCGACCAGACGCGGACGCCGCCGCAGGTCGCGGAGATCGCTCGGGGCTCCTGGCCGCCCTCGTAGTCGGGACCGCCGGGCAGGCCCTTGACCACGTCCTCCAGGCCGACGCGGGAGGCCACGGCCACGCCGTTCCACCGGCCGGTGGCATTGACCGCGGTCTCGTAGCCCAGCTCGCGCAGTGCCTCGAAGGGGAAGGCGTCCTCGGCGCACTTCGTCTCCTGTATGCACAGGACGTCCGTGCCGCTGCTCTCCAGCCAGGCCAGCAGCCGCGGCAGACGGGCGGTGATCGAGTTCACGTTCCAGGTGGCGATGCGCATGAGGACCACCCTAACGGCCGGGTGTGACAGTCAGAGCTCGATGCTCTCCCCCGGCGCGAGCCGGGAGTGTTCCGTGCCGACGCCCGGCCCGTCCGGGCCCAGCATCCGGTCGTAGACGGGCCGGGCGAGGTCGGTGAGCAGCGCGTCGTGGATGTCGACGGCGCGCCGGGGCGCGACCTCGCGGAGGTAGTCGATGACCTCGGAGACCTTGTTCCAGGGGGCCATGACCGGCACCATCAGCGTGTCGACCGGCCGGCCGGGCAGGGTCAGCGCGTCACCGGGGTGGAAGACCGAACCGTCCACGAGGTAGCCGACATTGGTGATCCGCGGGATGTCCGGGTGGATCACGGCGTGCAGCTGACCGTGCACCTGCACGTCGAAGCCCGCGGCGGTGAAGGCGTCGCCCTCGCCGACGGTGTGCACCCGGCCGGGAAAGGCCGCGGACACCTGCTCCGCGACGCTGCGCAGGGTCCACAGCTCGGCGGCGGGGTCGGCCTCCAGGGCGGCGTGCAGCCGGCCGGCGTCGAAGTGGTCGGGGTGCTCGTGCGTGACGAGGATCGCGTCCGCGCCGACGGCCGCGTCCCGCTCGCTGAAGGCGCCGGGGTCGATGACGAGCGTGCGGCCGTCCTTCTCCAGCCGGACGCACGCGTGGCTCTTCTTGGTCAGCTTCATGATTCCCATACTGCTACGCGCCGCTACGCACGGTCGCGCGCCTCCTCCTCGATGACCCGGCGCGCCACGGCGAAGGCGGCGTTGACGGCCGGCACGCCGCAGTAGACCGCGGTGTGCAGCAATGTTTCCTTGACGTCCTCGGGGGTGAGTCCGCCGCGCAGCGCGGCGCGGGTGTGCAGGGCCAGCTCGTCGAGGTGGCCGCCGGCGGTGAGGGCGGTCAGGGTGACGATCGACCGGGTGCGGCGGTCGAGGCCGGGGCGGGCCCAGGTCCCGCCCCAGGCGTAGCGGGTGACGAAGTCCTCGAAGTCACCGGTGAAGTCGTCCCTGGCGGCTTCCGCGCGGTCCACGTGGTCGTCGCCGAGGACCTCGCGCCGGACTCTCATGCCGCGGTCGTACGTGCCGTCGTCGTGCGGGGCGTCGTTGCGCGGTGCTTCGCCGTACGTGCCGCGGTCGTGCGGGGC
Source organism: Streptomyces sp. ISL-11 (assembly GCF_018614525.1). Lineage (GTDB taxonomy): Bacteria > Actinomycetota > Actinomycetes > Streptomycetales > Streptomycetaceae > Streptomyces. Next base: position 102 of record NZ_JAGGOL010000162.1, on the reverse strand, counting down.
CGGGGCAGGAGCCGGGGCAGGGGCCGGCTCGGGGACGCTCTCCGGGACCGGGACCGGCCGGTCGGCGGCGGCGGGTGCCGGGGCGGTGACCGGGGCCGGGGC